>JBAYJH010000097.1:0-14723 GCA_041665185.1 Sterolibacterium sp. | reverse complement strand
TCGAACTCGACCGCCGAGGCGATCGAGTATGCCGCGTTCGCCAAGACGGTCGGCGCCGCGGCACATCTGTCGGTGGTCCCCTACTACAACAAACCCGGGCAGGAGGGCCTCTTCCGCCACTTCAAGACCATCGCCGAAGCGGTCGACCTGCCGATGATCGTCTACAACGTGCCCGGCCGCACCGTCGCCGATCTGGCCAACGACACCACCTTGCGCCTGGCCCAGGTGCCAGGGATCGTCGGCATCAAGGACGCCACCGGCAACATCGAGCGCGGCAGCGATCTCCTCAAGCGCCTGCCACCGAACTTTGCCTGGTACAGCGGAGATGACGCCACCGCACTGGGCTTGCTCCTGATGGGCGGCCACGGTGCGATTTCCGTCACCGCCAACGTCGCACCGCGACTGATGCACGCGATGTGCACAGCCGCCCGCGCCGGCGACGTCAAGACCGCGCGGGAAATCAACTTCCGGCTGCTGGGCCTGCACCGCAACCTGTTCCTCGAAGCCAATCCGATTCCGGTCAAGTGGGCGCTGGCCCGCATGGGCCTGATGACCGATGGCATCCGCCTGCCCATGACCCCGCTTGCCAAGGAATACCACGAACGTGTGCGCATCGCCCTGGGCGAAGCGGACATCGTTGTTTGAAGTCAATCGACGCCCATTCCAGAGGTACGCATGATACGCAAGCATTTCCTGACTTCCTCCCTGTCGGCCGCGCTGGCCCTGTTGGCGCTCTCCGGCTGCGGCGGCACCCTCTTCGAATCGAAAAAGATCGATTACAAATCGGCCGGCAAGCTGCCGTCCCTGGAGATTCCGCCCGATCTCACCACGCCCAGTCGCGACGATCGTTACTCGGTGCCCGATACCAGCGCCAGGAGCACCGCGACCTTTTCCGCCTACTCCGGCGGACGCACCGGCCAGACCCGCGCCGGCGCCACTTCGGAAGTTCTGCCGAAGCTCGACAAAACCCGCATCGAACGTGCCGGCACGCAACGCTGGCTGGTGGTGAACGGTACTCCCGACAAGCTCTGGCCGGTGATCAAGGAATTCTGGCAGGAGACCGGTTTCACCGTGACCCTCGAGTTGCCCAAAGCCGGCATCATGGAGACCGACTGGGCCGAAAACCGGGCCAAGCTGCCACAGGACTTCATCCGTCGCCAGATCGGCAAAGTCTTCGATTCGCTGTATTCGACCCCGGAGCGCGACAAGTTCCGCACCCGCCTCGAGAAGGGTGGCGAAACGGACACCACGGAAATATATATCAGTCATCGCGGCATGAGCGAGCTCTACATCGGCGAGGGCAAGTCCGAGACCCGCTGGCAGCCGCGGCCGGCGGATCCGGAACTGGAGGCGGAGATGCTGGGACGCCTGATGGTGCGCCTCGGCAGCACCGAGGAACAAGCCACGGCATTGCTGGCGGAAGAAGCCAAGAGCGAGCGCGCCAAGCTGACCACGAGCGCAGACGGCGGCGGCACACTGCAATTGCAGGAAGCCTTCGACCGATCCTGGCGCCGCGTCGGACTGGTGCTGGACCGCGTCGGTTTCACGGTGGAAGACCGCGATCGCGCGCAAGGCATGTATTTCGTACGCTACGTCGACCCGGAAGTCGACAACAGCCAGAAGGATGATCCGGGCTTCCTGTCCAGGTTGGCCTTCTGGAGCACCAAGAAGGATCCCGGCCAGTTGCCCCAGTTCCGAATTCACGTCAAGGGCAATGCCGACGCCAGCACCGTGCAGGTACTGACGCGGGAAGGCGGTGCCGATAAGTCGGAGACCGCCAAGAAGATCCTCAAGCTGTTGCTGGATCAACTCAAGTGAGGTAGTGCGGCATCCGGGGGTACGTCAAATTGCCTGTGACCATTGCGCGCCTCGAGCCCTGCCATGCCGCCGAATACCAGCGCATCATGCTGGAAGCTTATGCACTTTGCCCAGGGGCGTTCACCTCCAGCGTCGCCGAACGCGCCAAGCTGCCGCTCTCTTGGTGGGAAGCCAGGCTGAGGGATGGGCCGCTGCCACCGGAACTGGTCCTGGGTGCATTCACTCAGGACGGCCTCGCCGGCGTCGCCGGCCTGTCGTTCGACACGCGTGAAAGGCTGCGCCACAAGGTGACGCTGTTCGGCATGTATGTGCCGAGCCATTTTCGGCAACGCGGCGTAGGTAAGCTGCTGGTTCGTTCCGCGCTCGAGCATGCGCGGGCCCGTCCGGGCGTGAAGCTGGTCAAGCTAACGGTCACGCAGGGAAATCTCGCCGCCCAGGCGCTCTACGAGCAATGTGGCTTTAAAGGCTTCGGGTTGGAACCCTACGCGATCTCGCTGGATACGGGGTATGCCGCCAAGCTGCACATGTGGTGCGACCTCGGCATCACCAACGACCCCGCCGCGACCGCTACTCTCTGACACCACCCTGCGCCGGACCGCGCCGGGGCAGGAAAACCATTAGTCGAATATCGCCACGGCACGCGTCCAGCCCGCCGAGGCGCCGCGTATCTTCACCGGGAAGCAGCACACCTTGTAGCCGTGGGGCGGCAAGGACTCCAGGTTGGACAGCTTTTCAAGGTGGCAGTAACCGATGTCGCGGCCAGCCTTGTGGCCTTCCCATATAAGGGACGCATCGCCGCTTTCGGCATATTTCCTCGCCGTGTGGACGAAGGGCGCGTCCCAGCTCCAGGCGTCGGTGCCGGTCAGGCGCACGCCGCGTTCGAGCAGGTATTTTGTCGCCTCGTAGCCCATGCCGCAACCGGCGCCAAGATAGCCCATGGTGCCGAATGCACGCGCCGCACCGGTATTCACCAGCACGATATCCAGCGGCGCCAGCACATGGCCGATGCGCGCCAGCTCGGCCTGAACATCGGCGGCGGTGACCACATAGCCGTCGGGGAAGTGGCGAAAATCGAGCTTGACGCCCGGCTGGAAGCACCAGTCAAGATCGACCTGGTCGATGGTCAGCGCCGGCACGCCGCCATCCATGGTCGAGGCGAAGTGCCATGGCGCGTCGAGATGGGTTCCGTTGTGGGTGTTCAGATGCACATCCTCGACCGCCCAGGCCTCGCCATCCGGCAAGTCTTCCTTCTTCAGGCCGGGGAAGAACTGCGCCAGTTGCGGCACGCTCACCCGATGGTCTATGTAATCGATGCGCGGGCCGAGGCCGGGCGGATCGGAAGGTACATCGTTTTCGATGGCAATGGAAAGGTCGACGATGCGGCGTTGGTTCATGGTCAGTCCCGGACGAGTTTCCATGCCAGCAGCTTGCGCTCCAGCACGAGAATACCGGCATTGCTGACCAGGCCGATGGCCCCCAGCAGGGCGACCCCGGCGAAGAGGTCGGCGGACCGGTAGGAGCGGGCGGCGAGCAGGATGGCGTTGCCGAGGCCCTCCTGCCCGGCGAGCATTTCCGCGACGATGGCGAGAATCAGCGCCACGGTCATTGACAGCCGCATGCCGCCGAGCGCGTCGGGCAGCGCGTTGGGCAGGCCGATTTTCCACATGAAGTCGAGCCGCGACAGGCCCATGACGCGGGCGACCTCGGCCAGACGCGGCTCAACGCTGGCGAAGCCATGCACGGTCGCCAGCAGCACCGGCCAGATGGCACCGAAGGCAATCACGAACAGCGCCATGCCCGGCGACAGGCCGAAGAAGGCGATGGCCACCGGCAGGATGGCCGAGGCCGGCAACGGGCGCAGAAACTCCAGCGTCGGTTGCAGCCACACGCGCAGGGCGGCCGAGGTGCCGATCAGCGCGCCCAGCGCCATGCCCAGCGCACTGGCCAGCGCCCAGCCCCAGATCATGCGCTGTATCGTCCCCCCGGTCAGGCGCGCCAGCTCGCCATCGAGCATGCCTTCGCGCAAGGCGGTCCAGGTATCCAGCGGCGACGGCAAATAGATCGGCGAAATCCATTGCCGCTGGCAAACAACGGCCCACACGGCGAGCAGTGCAACGGCCGTGCCGATGCTGGCGGCATGCCAGGCCAGGCCCTGGCGAAAGCGGCGGGCGCGGCTCATGCCTGCGCTCCGGCGACGTGGGAAAACAGGCGGCGCTGAATCGCCAGCAGCAGGCAGTTGCTGGCCCAGCCAACGAAGCCGACCCACAACAACAGGGCGAACATGAGATCGGGATGGAGGCTCTGTTGGGCCAGCATCAAGGCATAGCCGAGGCCGGCGGGATTGGCTGCGACCTCGACGGTAACGGCGACCACCAGCGAAATGCCGGCGGCCAGGCGAAAGGCGACGAAGATACGTGGCAATGCCGCCGGCAGGACGATCTTGAACACGCGCGCGGGCGTCGTCAGGCCGAGCATGTGGGCGACTTCATACAGGCACGGCTCGACGTGGCGCACCGCGGACTCGGTCAGCAGCAGCATCGGCCAGAAGCAGGTAAAGGCGACCACCAGGATTTCCATGCGATAGCCGAAGCCGAAAATCATCATGGCGATAGGAATCATCGCCACCGAGGGTAGCGGCCGCAGCAGTTCTACCGGCCACAGGGCGAGCCGCCGGGCGGTGCGCGACAGGCCGAACCAGATGCCGATGCCGAGACCGAGCAGGCCGCCGGCAAGCAGGCCGGCGACGGCGGCGGCGACGGTTTCCCATGTCGCGCGCAGCAAACTACCGTCGCCTAGCGCCTCGCCGAACGCCAGCGCCATGTCGCTGGGGGCGGCCAGCGATTCGCTGGTAATACCGACGACGCGGGCGGCAACCTCGGCCAGCAACAGGGTCGCCGCCGGCAACGCGATGCCGCGCCAATCCGGTTTGCCGGCGTCGCCACCCGCGCTCACGCGTGGCCCTCCTCGACGAAGTCGTGCAGGTAACGGCGCAAGCGCAGGAACTCGGGATCCTCGCGGGTGGACAACTGGTCGCGGGGCCGCGCCAGTCGCACCTCGATGGCCTGGGCCAGGCTGCTGCGGGCATGGCCCGGATTGGCCCGCAGGGCGATGACCCGGTCTCCCAGGTAGATGGCTTCTTCCAGATCGTGGGTGATGAACAGCACCGTCCCGCCGGTTTCCCGCACCAGCTGCGCGACCTCGTCCTGCAAATGCTGACGGGTCATGGCGTCCAGCGCGCCGAAGGGCTCGTCCATCAGCAGCACGCTCGGCTCCTGGGCGAGACAGCGGGCGATTTGCAGGCGCTGCTGCATGCCGCCGGAAAGTTCGCTGAGAAACTTGTCGGCGTGCGCATCCAGACGCACGCGGGCCAGCAGTTCCATAACGCGATCATGGCGGCGAGCCTTGGGCATGCCGGCGGCTTCCAGCGCCAGGCTGACGTTGCCGGCCACGGTGCGCCAGGGCAAAAGCGCGCGTCCGTAGTCCTGAAAGACGATGGCGACATCGCGACTGGGCCCGGTGACCGGCTGCTCCTCCCGCAAAACCTGTCCGCTCGTAGGCTTAACCAGTCCCGCCAGCAACCGCAGCAAGGTGGTCTTGCCGCAGCCGGAGGGACCGACGACGCAGACGAATTCGCCGGCGGCGAGTTCGATGCACAGGTCGTTGATGATGCGCCGCCCGCCCAGGTCAAGTCCGACACCGGCGAAACGGATCAGCGGCTTGCCTGAACGTTGAGCGGGTACGGCGACGGAGTTCATGGAAAGTACGGCGGCGCGCATGATGGTCCTACTGGACGATCAGGCTGTCGAGATCGAACTGCGTCTTCAACAGACCCTGCTCATTCATGGTATTGATCCAGAAGGCGAGCTGCTTGGACGCCAGCCCCGCATCAAGCACCGGCATGGCCATGGAAGCGAGGACCGGCGGCGGCAGCTTGAGATACTTGCCCATCGCGGCGCGGGTCGCGACCGGATCCTTCTTGGCGAACTCGGCGGCCTCGGCAAGCGCTTCACGGAAGGCCTTCACGGCAACGGCGTTCGTTTTCGCCCAGGCACTGGTGGTGGCATAGCCGGTGGCGTGCAGGCCATCCGGCAGGTCCTCGGCGAAATAGGACAACGGCGCGGCGGTGGCCGCCTGGATCATGCGACCGAGGAATGGATCAACGGCGACGGCGGCATCGATGCTGCCGCCCTTGATGACATCGTTCATGCGCGGAAAGGGCACTTCGATGAAGGTGATCTTCCGGTGATCCACTCCCTGGTCGCGCAGCCAGTGGCGGAACAGCACATGCAGCGTGGCGCCCAGTCCCGGCACGCCGACTTTCTTGCCGATCAGATCCTGGACGGTCTTGATCGACGCACCGTTGCGCACCACGACGGCGACGTTCTTGAGGCCCTTTTGCGTCAGGCTACCGCCGGCAATCGCCACCAGCGGCAACTTGCTATCGACAGCCTGAAGAAATACCGGCGGCGTGATGGCGCCCACCTGGATCGAATCCGACATCAGGGCGGACGGCACGATCGACGCCAGCGTCAGTTGTTGCAGCTCGACATCGAGACCGCGCTTCTTGAAAAATTCCTGCTCCTTGGCGACAAAGGCGCCGGCGAAGTCCGACACGCCAGTGTAGCCGACGGTGATTTTGGTTTGGGCGCTGGCGCCGCCGGCGGCGAAGGCCAGCGCGGCCACGGCGGCGGCAAACAGTCGTTGTGGCAAAGCTTTCATGGTCAAGTCTCCTCGGTCGTTAGTATTTGCAACAGGCGCCGCGGATACCCGCGGCGATGAAACGGATCATGAGTTCGGCGTGGGAGGAAAACTCCCCAAAGCGGTTCTCGCCCTTCGACAGGCGCTCGATGCGAACATCGACCAGATGGTGCATCAGCACGCCCAGCGCGAACTGGTAGCACCACGCCATCGTGGCGCGCGGCGTGCCCGGCAGGGCGGCGGTCAGGGCGTCAATGAAGGCGTGGGCAAGCGGATCGAATAGTTCGCGGATCGGTGCGTCGTCCTCCGGCGACTGGTCCGCCATGCCGCGCGCGAGCAGACGCAGGAAGTGGTAACCGTCGGGATCGTCGGCGACCAGCAGCGGCGGCACGACGAAGGCGCGCACGATCTCCTCCAGCAAGGTCTTCTTCGGCGCCACAGCCACGGCGTCGGCAAGGCGCTTCAGGCGCTCGACGATATACCCGGCGCGCTGACGGAATATCTCGTGGTAGAGCTCGAGCTTGCGGCCATAGTAGTAGCCGACCAGAGCGATCTGCACGCCAGCCTCCTCGGCAATGTCGCGGATCGACACCCCGTGGTAGCCATGCCGGGCGAACAGGCGCTCGGCCGCCAGCAGAATGTCCCGCTTGCGATCCGGCCCGTCGGCGACGACGGCGGCTTTCATACGCGTGGCGCCGCCGCGACGATGCGGTTGCGCAGGATGCCGATTTTTTCCACTTCCAGTTCGATGACGTCGCCGGCCCGCAGGAAGCGACCGTGCTCGACGCCGCAGCCGACCCCCTGCCCGCCCGAACAGGTGCCGGAACCGAAGAACTCGCCCGGATAAAGGGTCTCCGACTGCGATACATAGGCGATGATTTCCTCGAACGAGAAGCGCATGTCGCCGGAATTGCCGCGGGATACCTCCTCGCCGTTGATGCGCGCCGTCATGGTCAGGGCGTAGGGATCGGGAATCTCATCCGTCGTCACCAGTACCGGCCCCATGGCGTTGCCGGTGTCGAAATCCTTGCCCTTGGACGGGCCGAGCCGGCCGCCCATTTCGCGGCCCTGGATGTCGCGGGCGGAAAAATCGTTGAACACGACGAAACCGCCGATGTAGTCGCGGGCATTTTTTTCCCCGATATCGCAGCCACGCCGATTCAGAAAAATGCCGAACTCCAGTTCATAGTCAAAGACACGGGTGTAGCCGGGAATGACGATATCGCTGCCGTGGCCGACGACCGAGTAACGGTTGCCCTTGTAGTAGATCGGGCGTTCGTACCACGGCAGACTGCTCTTGTAGGCCAGGGTGTGCTGGCGGCCGAAATTGCGCTCTATCCATTCGTCAAGCCGGGCGCGCCAGCGCGGCATGCCGAACTTGCGGCTGCAATTGATGACGTGCTGCTCGAAGTTCATGAACTCGCGGATCGACTCGGGCACCGGCACCGGCGCCAGCAATGTGGCGGGATCGAACGGCCGCAGCACGTCGTCGGGACGTTGCGCCAAGGCATGCTGGGCCGCAACTTCGGCCGCCTCTCTCGCTGCCGCTCCGCCATGCAGGAACGACAGCATATCCGCCAGATGGGAACTCGGCTGACCGCACCTCGCCACTTCCGAGGCCTGTAGGCGGATCAGCGTATTGTCGTTCTCCACCAATGCACCGATTTCAGCGCGCTGCCCCAACCGGACTGTCGCCAGTCGCATGAAATTCTCCTCAGCATTGTTATCGACGCATCCAGGTCGGGCTCAACGGCATCCCTGGAATTTATACGTTCATATAAAACAGACTATACGACCGTATAATTTTTTGTCAAGCGGCTTCTTGGATCGCCGCAATGCTAAGCCGCCCTCAAGAAACGCCCAGGGCGAGGCGCCTGGCTGCTCGCGCAGAAGGCGTGACCAGAAAACAATTGGACTGATTTTCCGCGGCAAGCGGACGCGGCCGTGGATCGAGGCTACTCGCGTGGATCGAGGCTACTCGCTCGGAACGAAGATCCAGAACAGGATGTACAGGACGATCCCAAAGCCGCATGCGAGGAACAACAAGGTGAACACCAACCGCCAGACCCAGGCATCCACGCCGGTCTCCACCGCGAGACCGCCGCACAGGCCGCCGAGCCAGCGGTCGGTCTTGGAGCGACGAAACCCGTTAACTCGGGGAGGCACTGCGGTGGCTGGCACCGGAGATTCCAACAGTCGCGCTTTGGCCCTGGCGAATTCTTCGTTCGTCAAGCTGCCGCGTTCGCGCAGTTGTTCGAGCTTGATGAGCTCGTCGGCCATGGTCATCGAATGCTCCATCTGATTTGTGTGCCTAACCAAGCCGCGACTTTAGCGGGCTCGCCTGCTTCAGATCGGCTGGTACCCCTTGCTGGGATGCCGCGAGATAGTCCCGGCCGTCCATGCTGGAGCGCGAGTAGTGCTCGGCAAGGGTCAGGGTGCCACCACAAGTGAATACGGTTGCGACGATTGCGACGAGTCCAACCAGGCCCTTGGTCTGCTTGCTTACCGCGATAATTGAGTTCATTTCGATCTCCCGGAACGCTGCGCATCTGCGCCATGAACGTCACTCTATTAGAGCCGTTTCGGGACTTCCAGTGGTATGCGACAACCTGCCGGAAACGCGGTGCGACCTGCGGAATGCGGCGACGGGCGAATCTCAAGGCATGCGGCGACGCGGCCGCCGAACATCGCGTTTCAGGGCGCACCCGTTTGCTGTTTGCTATCCGAGACTCACTCTTCGACTTCCGGATCTTCGATAAAGCTGAAGTCGCGGATGGAGATGACGCCGACCACCTTCTTCTTGCCGTCCAGGACCGGAAGGTGGCGGATCTGGTTTTCGGACATGAGAGTGATGGCTTCCCGTTGAGTCATTTTCAAGGTGGCGAAGAGCAGACGATCGTGCTCGACCATGATTTCGCCCACCTTGGTCTCCTTTGAAGTGCGGCCCTGGAGCACCACCTTGCGGGCATAGTCTTTCTCCGACACGATCCCGACGAGCTTCCCCTGATCCATGACCAGCAAAGCGCTCACATCGTGCTTCTCCATCTGCACCAGGGCGTCGTGAACGGAGTCCGCCGAACCGATCGAAATAACCGTGCCTTTTCTTGAACCGAGAATATCGGAAATGGTGGTCATGGTTTCTCCTCTCTTGAAATGGGGACTTTACGCGGTCATTCCGGCGGCCCCGCCGGCGCCAGCATGCAGTCGGATCGTCTTGCAGGCAAGATAATCCGGCGCCTGGCGACATGCAAATCAGTAATGGTTACGCGGGTATAAGTTTCGTCAATCTCCCCGTAGATGGCCAAGCTCATGGTCATGGGAGCGCTCGCGCGCCATGATCACCACGAATCATCGCGCAGTGCCAATCGCCAGCTCGCCAGATCAATTGCCTTCAGCTGATGCGCCGCGCCACCCAGGCCCCTCCCGCCGCCGCACCGCCGACCACCCAGAACACCATGCTGGTCCCCAGCACGACTCCGGCGGATCCGAGTATCAACGGCATGACCACGCTGGAGGCATTGATGACCATCAGCCGCAAGGCAATCGCCTCGCCGACGCGCTCGGGCGGCACCAATTGGTGCAGGTTGCTCATGATCATCGGTTGCACCGAACCCAGCGCCAGTCCCAGGACGATGGAGCCGGCGGCCATGCTCAGCGGACTGGTCAGCAGGGGAAAGATTGCGAACATCAAGGCCGTGGTTATCAGCGCGGCAATCAACACCTGGCGTTCGCGCAAGCGCTTGCCCAGCCAGGGCATGAGCACGCGAACCGCCGCCGTTGCCGCGGCGAAGACGCCAAGTATCATACCGATGGCCGAGGCACTGAAATCCTGGTGGTGGCCGATGACCGGCACCATGAAGGTATAAACCTCCCAACTGCTGGCCAGCAGCCAGTTCACGAACAGTAGATGGGCAAACTTCGGCCGGCGCAACAAATGCCAGGCGCGACCGCTGCCGCCAACGGCAGCGACATGCACCGTCCTCGCGGCCATGCCGCGCGCAGCCAGCCAGGTCAACAGGGGCAGCAGAGCCAGTGCGGCAAAGCCCGCACGAAATCCGGCCGCGTCGATGGCGACACCGGCGAGCATCGGCCCGACGACATTCGAAACCGACGGCCCGATGGCAAGCCAGCTGAATAACCGCCGACGATCGGCACCATCACGCGCCATATGTCCGATGTGACGTTGCAGGGCGATTATCGTCAGTCCGCTCGCCGCCCCAGTCAGCATTGCCCCCAGCGCCAGCGTATAGATGGCTGGGTGAAGTGCGGCGAAACCCGCGCCAGCACAAGCGAGCAGGACACTGATGCCGATGGGGCGGGTCAGGCCATGGCGATCCACGTAGCGCCCTGCCGGCAAGGCAAGAAACACTTGCGATATCGCAAACAGCGCCAGCAACAGACCGGCGATCATGGCGTTATCATAGGTGCGCAGCGCCCACAGCGGCGCCGCCATGCGCAGCCCGGTCAAACACCCGTGGATGCAGATTTGCGCGGCGACCAGACGCGGCAATTGGGCATTCATGACCATCGTCGCCGGGCGTTGTCGATCAATTGGGCTGCGAAACCTGAAGGCGTTGCATTCTCACCGATGACGACATTTTAGCCGGCACAGGTCTTTCCGGGTGTTCCGTCGCAGCAGCAATCACTCGTATGGGAGCCCCTCGGCTACCCGCCTTCGGCGTGGCTATCGCCTGCGACCCGCGACCCGCGACCCGCGACCGGCAGGGTCGGAAGTGAAAAAGCATACGCCAGCGGCAGAATTGACTAAGCTGGAAAGTGAGCGTGACGCAGGCGGTTGCATTGAATATTCCCGATGAAGATTGCCGCAGGCACGAGCCTACCCCAGGAAAGCGGGCAAATGGTGCGTTCACCAGGCAGTAAGCAGCGATGACGAAGACGGACATCACAAATGCCGGGGAGGACGATCTTGCAGGTCAAGTCCGCGATCTGCAACGCACCGTGCTGGAGTTGCGCGCTGAGATCGAAAGGATGATCGTCGCTCGGGAAGGTGTCGTACAGGAAGCGAAGCGCGATGCCAATCAGGAAATCCTGCAACTGCACGGCGCGGTCGCTGCCTTGCGCGACGAGCTGGAACGCGCGCACATGCGTCGCGAGCAGGAGGTGCAGGCGGCGCTGGCAGCCAGCCAGGGGGAAATTCAGCAGTTGAAGGGAACCGCCGGGGCCTTGCGCAGCGCGCTTGAAACGAACCGAATGGACAGCGAGGCACGCGTTCAGGCAGCGCATGCGGCGGCCGCCAACGAAATCGAGCAGCTCCGAGCAATGGCCAGCGCACTCCGCGAGCAACTGGAACTGGCCCAGTTCGACATGAACAATGCACTTCAGATCGAGCGCCAAGGCGCCCAAGCGGAGATTTCCCAGCTGCATGAAACCATCAGTGTGATGCGCCAGACATTCGGGCAGCAGAATCGTGATTGACTTGATCCACTCGGCGGAGAGCGGCGGGTTGGCAACATGAGCGAAAGAGCGATGCGCACCGCCGGCCCCCCTGCCAACGCCACGGCGCTGAAGAAAAGGCTGCGCGAGACGGAATTGCTGCTGGACATTTCGCGCAAGATGTCCGCCATCGACTCTCTCGACACCGTTCTCAACGTGCTGGTCGAGATGACCACCGCCGAGTTGCGGGCCGAGCGAGGGACGCTGTTTCTCAATGATCCGGAAACCAATGAACTCTACTCCCGCGTAGCGATGGGCAGTTTCCAGCGGGAGATACGCATCCTCAACAACAGCGGCGTGGCGGGATATGTGTTTACCACCGGCGAAAGCGTGTTCATCCATGAGCCATATGCGGACCCGCGTTTCAACCGGAGCATTGACGAACAAACCGGCTTCGTGACGCGCAACATCCTTTGCGTACCGATCAAAACCGCCCGGGGTGAAACCATCGGCGTGGCGCAAACCCTCAACAAGAGGAAGGGACGCTTCAACCATGGCGATCTGGTCTTGTTTGAAGCGATGGTGGCACAAGGGTCACTGGCGCTTCAGAGCGCCCAGTTCATTGAACGCCTGGAATACATCCGCAAGCAGGAACTGGAATTCATCAACATCGTTTCGGAGATGACCTCCGATATCAAACTCGGCTCGTTGTTGCAGAAAGTCATGGGCGAGGCCACGCGCATGCTCAATGCCGAGCGCTCGACGCTGTTCTTGCATGACGAGAAGACCCATGAGCTATGGTCGGAAGTTGGCCAGGGGCTCGAATCGTTGCAGATACGCCTGCCCAGCCATGTCGGAATTGCCGGCGCGGTGTTCATGTCCAGCAAGACGATCAATATTCCCTATGCCTATGCGGACTTGCGCTTCAATCCGGCGTTCGACAAGAAGACCGGCTTCTTCACGCGTTCCATCCTGTGTGTTCCGGTGATCAACAAGCAAGGCAGGACCATCGGCGTGACCCAGGTTCTCAATAAGCACGGTGGGCCATTTTCGCAGGAGGATGAAGCGCGCCTGCATGCGTTCACCGCCCAGGTGTCGATCGCCCTGGAAAATGCCAAGTTGTTTGCCGACGTGCAGACGATGAGGAATTACAACGAGGCGATGCTGGAATCGATGTCAAACGGCTTGATAACACTGGACGAGGCGGGCAAGATCGCTACCTGCAACGCCGCTTGCGCACGCCTCCTGAGGGTTGCCGCGGCCGACCTCCTGCACCGTCCTGCCGCTGAGCTCTTTACTGCCGACAATGCCTGGATCATGGAGAAGCTGGATCGGGTCATGCAAACCGGCGAGCAGCAGAGCATGGTGGATGCGCCGCTGCAAGTCGACGGAGAAAAGCTTTCCGTGAATTTCACTGCGCAGTCGCTGCTGAACATCGACCAGAAGCGCATCGGTTCGATGATGGTGATTGAAGACATCAGCAGTGAAAAGCGCCTCAAGTCGACCATGTCGCGTTACATGGATCCGGGAATCGCCGACCGCCTGGTGGCTAGCGGCGCCGAATTGCTGGGCGGGCAAAACGTCGAGAGCACGGTCATGTTCTCCGACATCCGGGGATTCACCACCCTCACCGAACAGCTTGGCGCTCAGGGCACGGTGGCACTTCTCAACGAATACTTCACGCTGATGGTGGACTGCATCCAGCATGAGGGCGGGATGCTCGACAAGTTCATCGGCGATGCCATCATGGCGGCGTTTGGCATCCCCGTCGCCCATGAGGACGATGCCGATCGGGCGATGCGCGCATCCATTGCCATGATGGGAACGCTCAACAAATGGAATGGCCAGCGAATTTCGGAAGGCAAGCCGCCAGTCAACATCGGCATCGGCTTGAATACCGATATCGTGGTTTCCGGCAATATCGGCTCGAACAAGCGCATGGATTTCACGATAATCGGCGACGGAGTGAATCTCGCGTCCCGCCTGGAATCCGCCTGCAAGCAATACGGCACGAAGATTCTCATCAGCGAATTCACCATGCGCAAGCTGCAAGGCACCTACCGCCAGCGCGAGATCGACCTGGTGGTGGTCAAGGGCAAGACCCAGCCGGTGGCGATATACGAAATTCTTGCCTACCACGACAAGGAGAGCTTTCCCGGCCTTGGCGAGTTGCTTGGATTGTTCAAGGAGGGGCTGTCCGCCTATCGCGCACGCAGGTGGGATGCCGCAACGAAAATCTTCGGGGAGTGTCTTGCCATCAATGCCAACGACAAGCCCAGCCAACTTTACATTGAACGCGCGCGACTGCTGAAACAGACGCCACCACCTGACGACTGGTCGGGAGTCTGGATAATGGAGTCGAAATAAGCCCCCACGGTGCCTACGGACCAACTCGAACCGGCCGTTGTGCCTACCGTCCTTATGGTATTCAAAATAGGGCGATCGGGGTATTACTTTTACCGTCCGCAAGCACTAATTTGACAATGTGGATCGCAAGTCGCAGCAAGGCTGCGGACATTCCCCTAGCGATGGGCGCGTAAATAGGGGGGAAGACGCAAGCGGGATCGGCGCACGGATGGGGAATCCGCGAATAGGCCGCATCCAATTAATGGGATACTTGACGTGCACAATAATGTATCGCGGATCTTCCACCAAATCTGCTCTTCGCTTCTGGTGGACCTGAGCCCGCAGGAATTTGGCTGGCTCCTGAGTCCGCGCGATCACAACCCTCCGATGGTCATACGCCGCGCCACGGTCATCGTCACGCGCGCGCGTCTGGTTGCCGGACTGTTCGCCATCCTGACGCCGCTGTG
>JBAYJH010000096.1:0-14829 GCA_041665185.1 Sterolibacterium sp. | reverse complement strand
GGTGCCAAGCGAATCGGCAAACAACAGTCCAACGGTCAAAAGCAGCGCACCAAGCATGATGGACGCCCCGCCGGTACGCGCACCGAATTTGACGTGCCCAGCCATTCCGCCAGCGCCGTGGCACATGGGAATACCGCCCAGTGCGCTTGACCATAGATTGAGGAGACCTGTCGAGATTGCGACCTCTCTTTCCGATACCGGGCGATCTGGAAACAGTCGATTGTTCTCCTCCGTGATAGCGATCAACGCATTACCGAAGGTCATGGGAAGCTGGGGCAACGCCAAAAGAATCGCCCCCATCCATAGATCGTTCCAACCCAACGTCGGCCAGGCAAACTCTGGCAAGCGCAATGCGGGCTTGATCAATGCAAGGTCGCCCGCCAGCGTCGGCTGTTGCACAAGGGCAATTCCGACTCCCGCGCCTAACAGCATGACCATTGCGGGAAAGCGAGAACGTGCAAGAAAGGCGAAGGTCAGTGCAAGGAGACAAGCAGAAACGACCCACTGCTGAGACATCATGCGGATGCCTTCCAGCATGAAACTGAATCCCAATCCCATCACGACGCCCAACAAAGCGGGCTTGGGTATCCAGGCCGAGATACGTTTGGCAAATCCTGTCATACCAAGGGCCAACCAGATAACCGACGTTGCAATACCTGCGCCGATCACCATATTCGGCGTCAGTGCCACGACGCCGGCGGTCTGGGTAATTGCAGCAGCACCGATGGCCTTCATCGGCTGGACGGGAAACGGAGTCCGGTAATAGAAACCGGCGGCCATGAGGGTCGCGCCAAACCCGAGAAACAGACTTGCTGGGTCCATTTTCAGGATCGAAACGTAGGCCACGACAAAAGGGATCAAGGTGCCGAGATCACCAAAGGCACCGGCAAGTTCTGGCAGGTCGAAGCGATTCTTGGCTGGGAGCATCGTCTTAATGAGTGCGCAGTAGATGGCAGAGAATAGTAACTCAGCAGTCGTCGAGGCTGTAATGCTGCCAACTATTTTGTAACCTACCGTTTCAAACGGCAGGTTTGCGGCAACAACACACAAGCTAAGGCGAGAATGCTGCTATGGTTTGATTTTCCCGCCGTATTGAAGGCGACTGAAGTTATCTCTGGAGAAGTAATTGATGAGTGCGATCCTAGAATTTGGCGAAACGATGGAGGGCTATGCGATTCCGGTTCTTAATGAACGGGCTGTTCGCGCCGGAGCGGGTATTCTGTTTTTCATCGCCATCGTGGCTTTCATGAATGCATGGCTCACGGGAAATTTCCAGCCGACACGGGTATTTGTGGTGGCGTTCCTGCTTGAATTCACCATCCGTATTTTCATCAATCCCCGCTATGCACCTAGCTTGATTGTCGGACAATGGATGGTGCGCCATCAGCAACCAGAATGGACCGGCGCTCCACAGAAACGCTTTGCCTGGGGAATCGGATTCGCGTTAGCCTTGATGATGC
Source organism: Sterolibacterium sp. (assembly GCA_041665185.1). Taxonomy (GTDB): domain Bacteria; phylum Pseudomonadota; class Gammaproteobacteria; order Burkholderiales; family Rhodocyclaceae; genus JACRAR01. Next base: position 13,369 of record JBAYJH010000096.1, on the reverse strand, counting down.
TCTACCTCATCGTGCTGAAAAGCGTGGTCGGGCCGATTAACCTATTGGTCTGCGCTGCTTGCTTGTTCCTGCTGTTCTTCGAGACAGCGTTCGGCATTTGCATCGGCTGCAAGGTGTACAGCTGGTTCAACAAGGAAAAGGCCGAGCTCTGTCCAGGCGGCGTGTGCGAGGTGCCATCTGACCGTGTGCCGAAAGTGAGCTTGAGTCAGCTTTCCATATTGGTTCTGTTTTCCGTTACCGTAATCGGTATCGCTCAGTGGGTTTACGGCACTGGACGGCAAGGGACGAGCCAATCACCGTCGGATAACGCTGGTACATCCGTGGCGCCCGTCGACCCAACAGAAGCCGAGCGATGCAAGGTGCCTGACTTTGCCAAGGCGATGGGCCATGAGGAGAAGTGGAAGCTGCATAACAACTGCAAGTGAAGATTTTCGGGGCTAGACCAGTGCCAATTGAATGACCGGAACCGGTGAAGCAGCCCCACAATATCTTGGCTCGACGGTCCGCTGAATGGCGAGCAGCGTCGATGGCTATCTCGATTCTGTAGCCACGAACCTGCCATTGAAGGCGCACTGCTCCGAAGCCACCCTTCCATATCGCCAAGTTTCAGCAATGAGCAGTCGCCCACCTCACTTCCACGAGCGCCCGGAGTCGACGGCAAACTGGGCGCTCGAAACATTATCTCTCTCACTTGACGGCATTGCGTTCGGTCGATGGTTTGCCGACTCGATACTGGACTGACTTGCGATGGCGCGGCCTGCTGAGAAATCCAACGCGGTCCAGTACGTCTCTACCAGCCACTGACTCAGCGGCTTCCTTCGCTCCTCCAGTCACTCGATTGGAGTCCGCAAATCAGCGGCTTGATTGACAAACATCAACACGCCTGTTGCTCAATCGCGGTAGAAAGAAGGAGTCCGGTCGCAGACCCGTTCGACGGGCGCCCCATAGGTCACTTGGAGTTTCGCTCATGATTACCGCTTCATTCAAATGCGTCTTCGTCGCTATGGCGATTGCAATTTCGCCTGTCGCCGCGGCTACCGATCTACCTTCTTACATTGTTCAAGGTATTCAGCAGATGGGCGCGCGTATCGCCGCGGACGGCACCATCACCATGGGCACGTTGCGACTCGTACCCTTCCTGCCACCGCAATACAACCCTGCAACGGCTCCGGCAGGCGCAACACTCGCCGACTGCTTCATTCATCAGGACAAGGTTTCCTACGTTTGCCCCGGCAACCTCCAGTTCGCTTTCCTACAGAACGCTGCCGGCGAACTTCCCCATTTTTCGACCGGATTCATGCCGATGAGCGGCTTTATGCTGCCGCTCGATTTCGTGGCCCCAGCGGGGTTCGTCCCGCCTGCCGGCGTGGCGCTGCCCACGGGCTTTACCATTCCCCGGCTCACTCCTGCCGAAATGATCAACCAGATGGTCAGTGCCGGATTACTCCCGAAAGGTGCAGTGACGTTCAATGCAGACGGCACGGTGAGCGTGAACCTGAACGGCGTGAGCACCGCTTACATGCCTTGGCGGCTGCCGGTGACAACCCAACAAGGCAGATACATGCCGGGTATGGGATACGGCATCAGCTTCGGCAACGGCGGGACCATCACCTTTCCGGACGGCACTATCTATGGTCCCGGCTGGTATGGAATGATGGGCGGAATGATGGGGTGGCGCTGACGAAACAGGCCATTGTCACCCCCATTCCTCCGTCAGGAAAGCGGAATCCTTAGTGCGATCCTCGACCGGCGCTCGGCGCGGCCCACTTCTTGGTGTTCTTAATACACTTCAGTCTCTGCCCCCAGCGCTGGCGATGCGCCATATCGCAAATCGGCCAATTCTCGGGCACATTTTCTCTAATCGCCTTTGCAAGTAATTTGTCGGCTTACTGATGGGAAATCCGCCACACGTAAAGGAAGGTTTTTTGTGAGCGTACGCTTCATTTGGGTGGGTGTCAGTTGACTGTCATCGTGCCTTGGCTAACGCGTCGTCGACCAGAGACTTCAGTTGCTCGTAACCGAAACTCGGCAAGGGCCGTCCATTTACGAAGAACTCGGGGGTCTTGGTCACCTGGAACGTTCTCGCATCGTCAAGGTCTTGCGCCACCACCTTTGCAATATCCGTCGATGTCATGTCAATTGCCATCTGCTCCATGTCCAGGCCGATGCCCTCCAGATGCTTCCAGACCAGTTCCACCTTCGGTGTGTGGTGCGAGGCCCAGTCATCTTGGCTGGCAAACAGGGCTTCGAGGACAGGCCAGAACTTGCCCTGCTTCCTAGCGGCCTCAAGCACCGCAACAACCTTGTCTGAGCCGTTGTGGAATGGCGCATAGCGCAGGACCAGTCGAATCTTGTCAGGATTAGCTGCAATCAGTTTTTTGACCAGCGGATAGAACGCCCGGCAGCCCTCACAGGCCGGGTCGAAGAATTCGACGATGATGACGGGGGCTTCGGCCTTGCCGAGCGTCGGTGAGTGCATGCGGACAAGCGCCGTGCGATTGGCATCCGCGAGTGCGGCGGCATCCTTCTCCTTCTGGCTGGAATAGAACAGGGCCCCGCCAACGAAGATTATCAGCAGGAAAATTGCGGAAATGATGAAAACCGTCTTTTGTTTCATTTCGAGCCTTTGAAGTGGGTAGCCGCCAGCAGGCCAGCGACAGAAATAAACGAGAGCAGCGAGAGTAGCGGTATGGTCACGAAGCCAAACCAAGTGACCTGCACGACTGAGCATGGCACGCCTTGCTCGCAGGGTTTGATGCTTTCAGGTATCCATCCGGCGATCAACGCCAGGTGAAATGCGGCAACAGCCAATCCGGCCAGCGCCAGCGGCAAGGCATAACGGATGACGCGCCGATCGTATGGGAAGAGGCCGGCTGGAAGAACGAAGACCAGGGGGAACATCGCAATCCGCTGATACCAGCAGAGGACGCAGGGTGCATAACCCATAATTTCGCCTAGAAAGAGCGCACCGAGCGTGGATATGGTCGCAATCAGCCAGGCCATGAAAACCAAGGTCCAACCAATGGGGGCTACTTCGTGGGCCGGATTTGCGGACTCGGGCAGGTTCATGGGTCGAGTGGTTCTAGGTGGCCAAACGCCGGGGAAGTCAATCGGAAACGCCTGTTACATACGGGCGATCACAAACCAACATGCGCTTTCGGGTTGGCTCGAATTTCCCCCCAGGCTTTCGAGATCACATACAACGCTGACTTCAAGAAGAGGATGGCGATGATGGCGCCGACCAAGAGGTCAGGCCACATCGAACCGGTCAGTGCAACCCCGGCACCCGCCAAGAGCACGCCGACATTGGCGACGATGTCGTTCCTAGAGCATAGCCACACCGATTCCATGTTCAAATCATCGCTGCTGTGCCGAGTGAGCAAATAAAGGCAGCTGGCGTTGCAGGCCAACGCAAAGAGTCCGAAGACACCGATCAATTCCGCAACGGGGACGACTGGCGACGAAAACTTGGCGAGAACTGCGATGGTCACTGCAATGCCGAAGCCCAACATGATGACGCCCTTTAGCATTGCGGCACCGGCACGCCACAGATCATTGCGTGACAGCACGTAGAGGCTGACCGCATACACTAGGGCATCCCCAAGGCTATCGAGCGAGTCAGCCATCAGTGACGTCGAATTGGCGACCAGGCCGGCACCGAATTCCGTAAGAAACAACACGGCGTTGATCGCTAGTACGATGCGCAAGGTCTTGCCTTGACGCTCACGCAAGGCGTCGAGCGCACAATTCTTGTCGTGACAGCAGCTTCCCATGGCGAAATCTTCGGTTCTATTGCGACAGTGGAGATTAAAAACCCTGTAGTCGCTTCAAGGTCAACCGGCTATAGTGGATACCCTGTTCAACACTTGATAGGGCAACGATGCGCATTGGAGAACTTGGATCGGCGATAGGCGTGGATGTCGAGACTATTCGCTATTACGAGAAGGCAGGACTGCTGCCGGACCCTGTACGACTGGCCAATGGCTACCGGGACTATAGTCACAAGCATCTGGAGCGGCTTGCCTTTATTCGTCATTGCCGCGTACTTGATCTGCCGCTGGCCGAGATCAAGCGACTTCTTGCACTTCTGTCACAACCTTTTGCGGCCTGTGACGATGTTGACTGCTTGATCGAAGGACAGCTGGCACGCGTACGAACCCGGATTCGCAGCCTGCGTGCTCTGGAACGGCAATTGTCTAGCCTGCGCAGTTGCTGCGCCGCCCCCCAGACTGCCGCTGAGTGCGGCATCCTGCACGAGTTGGTAACAGCAGCGCACCGTGAGGCCGTGACTGACAATCGAGCCGGCAGATGAGGAAGCCAGAGTCGCGGTAGCGATCAGTGACCTGTCGAACCTGTTATTTGATTTCTGGGCACCGCGATTTCTCGTCGTGGCCGATATTGGAGGTGGACCTGCCGCTGGCCACGCCACCTCGAACGACAACTGTATGGCGGTTTGCGACGGTCGTCCTCTCAAATTGATCGCCGGAAAGCGGCCCCTCGAAAGCACCGATATAACCTTCCGCAACCGTCAACTCTCCTCCCGCTGTTTCTTGACTTTATAGCCCTTGCGTTTCAATTTGGTTTGCATTGAATTACCCACACACAAGCCTGCAATGGATGCAAGGAGTAGAGTGTTCGGTGGGCAGAAATCCCTCTTCTTTGAAAAAAGCCAGCGTAACCTCAGGGGGAACCGGCAGCAAAATCATCGGCTATCTGCCATATTTTCGCCGAAACCCTCGGTTTGGATTAGGGATTCGCCAACTACCGCGTGACTTTCTTCGTCCATTATTGGCGCGTGTAGATCAACTGAGAAATCCGATGCGATTGTTGACGATTGCCGAGCTTGCACGTTTTCTTCACTGGTCCGAGGGAACTGTACGAAATCGCCTTTCGAAGGGCGCGGCGATGCCCCCTTCCATTTTGGTGGGACGCCACAGGCTGTTTTGGGAAGATGAAGTCGTGGCATGGGTGAAATTTCGAGGGGAAGGGAAAGCGCACCGAGTTCCGAATTCGAAATCGCACTCGCATAGACAAACGGATCCCCTGCCGGGTCAGATTGAGTCAGTGGCCATGAGTGTGATCTGAAAGATCACCCCAATTGAGTGAGGTGAAGTTAATCGTATCGTTGCATGAAGCGGGCGTGAGTTCCCGGTACGTTTGTGGCGACGTGAACTCTCTGCCATAGCAACGCGTTTAATCATCGCTACTACTATGGGCTTCCTGCTGTTCTGCGGAAGGTAACCGCCTCGCGACCATAGGTGACTGTCACCTCGCGTCATTTGCCAAGAAACAGTTCATTGCTAATCTCCTCGACATGATTCCCAACCACGAGGAGAAAGATGAACACGACGCTTCGTTTGCTCGGTGCAATATGCGCCATCGTAGCGATGATTTTGAGTTTGATCATGGCGGCGATGGCCATCCATGAACAGATCGTGCGATACGAACTCCGCCCAGACACTGCCGGTACTTTCACCGACCAGCTGTGTCAGAAAATTCCCGGCTGCCTCAAATTGACCGTCGAACCAACGTCCGACTGGATGAACGGAACCATGGTAATCACCTTCCATGTGGGGATTGCTGCCGGTGGCGCAAAGAAGGAAGAGATTCAAAATACACTGAACGAGGCCACCGCCGCGCAGACTGGACTGCTTGGCTGGGCGCTGCACTCCAGCCGCAGCAAGCTTGATGTCACGACAGCGCCCATACCGAGAAGACCCAAATGAAACTGAACTATGCCTTGAGAGACACCGGCTGGATGTTGGTGGCCATCGCGATCATCGGCCTTCTATCCGGTTGGGCCGTGTCCTGGCCACTGAACACAGTCTATGGACTGAAATTCTCCGAACCCTTCGGCCCGGCCTTCGGACCCTCGAAGCTCTGGTGGATGATCCTGCCCGCCATCGCCCTGTCGGCGGAAACAGTGAGTGCCCTGGTCTTTCGCCGCAGCGCGGTGAGCGAGGACGTCGCCTTTATGCTGCTGTTGGGCTCCGGAATCCTCCTGTTTTGGCTATGGATGCATGATGGCAAAGCACTCCTGGCCCCGGCGGTATGTTTTATCGTGGCGATGACGCCCGCCTTCTTGTTGCGCTGGTATTCCCGGCATGAGGGAATGCGCTATTTTCGGAGCACCAAGACCGACAAGGTTGCCGTCACCACTCACCCGACGTATTCACCAACCAGTCACCAGACCTGCGAGTATCCGGCCGTGAAGCCCCGCCATACCTTCGCGGATGTGGACGGGATGGAAAGCCTCAAGACCGAACTCCTGGCTTTCGGCCGTGAGGCCCTGGTCACCGACGCCGAGGTCGGGCGGATTCGGCGCAAGGAACCCGGAAAGACCTTCCGCAATGGCGCCCTGCTCTTCGGCGACCCGGGCAACGGCAAGACCTTCATGGCGGAGGCACTGGCAGGTTCGCTGGGCGTCGGATTCATTTCGGCGACCTTTGCCGAGTTTGCCTCAATGTGGGTGAATCAAACCACCGAGCGGGTGGTGCGCGTATTCGATGACGCCGCCGCCCAGGCGCCTTGCGTGCTGTTTCTCGATGAAATCGACTCGATCCTGATCGATCGCGGCAGGACCTCTCAGGCCGAAGCCGAATCCGCCAAGACCACCAACGCGATCCTGACTCGGATCGTGGCGCTGCGCGGCAAGGGCGTGGTGATCATGGCGGCGACCAATCATTTGCAGCGCCTGGATAGAGCGGGACAGCGCGAGGGTCGATTCGACCTGAAGATCGAGATTCCGGCACCGGATGATGCGGCGCGCATGGGGATTCTGCGGCGGAACCTGCCAGCCGGGATCCGGGTGGGCGAGGACGTCCTGGAAATGGCGGCGCGCCATTTTGCGGGGTTTTCGGTGGTGCGGTTGATGGCGATCGCGCGGTCAGCCGGGGATTCGGCTGGACGGGATCCCTCCGGATTGAGTTTCAATGCCTTGCTCGCCTGTCTGCGCAAGGTTCAAGGCGTCACCCATGCCAATCTGCGGGAAGGCGTGCCGGCGCTGACCGAGATCACCCTCAAGCCATCGGCCAGGGACGGTCTGGCCCGGCTGGCCGCCATGATGACGGATATCGGCGGCACCGAAGCCAAAGGTGGCGTCATCCAGCCCGGCGCGGTGTTCTATGGTCCGCCCGGCACCGGCAAGACGCTGACCGCCAAGGCGCTCGCCAAGGCCACCGGGTGGGCGTTCATCCCGACGACCGGGCAAGATCTGGTGCGCCAGGACGACGCCATGGACAAGGTCATTGCCCAGGCCTCAGACCAGCGACCGGCCATCGTGTTCATCGACGAGGCCGACGACATCCTGGCCGACCGGAACTATTCGCCCCACACCAAGATGGCGACCAACAAGCTGCTGACCCTCCTGGACGGCTCCGGCGGGAGAATCCCGGATGTGCTCTTCATTGCAGCGACCAATAACCCGCAGGTGCTGGACGACGCGTCCAGGCGGCGGTTTCCCATCAAGATCGAGTTCGCCCTGCCCGGCACCCGGGAAATCGAGGGTTATGTCAGGCAGTGGAAGCACACGATCCAGCTCCCTGTTGAGTTCTCGGTCGAAGATGCGGTCGAAATGCTGGCCGGGATGAGTATCGCGGATATCCGGGTGGCCTTGCAGGAAGCGATCAATATTGCCGTGGCGGAGAGAACCAGGGCTCCGCGGCGCCCGATCCGGCTGGGCGATCTTGCCCGTGGCAGGCGGAGTCTGTATTTCGAGGAGGATCAATGAGAACGACGCTCATTGTCGTCCTGCTCGCTGCCCTGACCGTCGGTCTGGTGCTGGCGGGGACTCACCCGATCGCGGCTATTGCAATTACCGTGCTGGTCGGGGTCGGGATGTCGGTGGTATTCGCGGTGATTGGGATGGCGGCGGCCGGCGCGGGCAGCAGGCCTGGACCGAGGTTCCTGGCCGGGCTGCGGGACGGATTACGGCCCCTGAGGGATATCTTCCGGCGTCGCTAGCGGACGTTTTGGATGTTCGGCTTGCCCAAAAGTCGGACAATTGTCCGACTCGGGTCAACATCGAGCACGCCGTCAGCACTCGTGTGGTGTTTTTTGGAGATATTGCGCATCAGGAATATTCGGACGGACTGCTGGAACAATTGGCCATACGCTACAGGAGGAGCGGATGCGGACCATTCACGATATCCGGAAGCTCGTGACGTTTCTTTCAAAGATCGCAGGTCTTGCTTGACGATTCTTGTTTTTGCGGATAATCGCACCTGAGTCGGACAACCAATCGCAAAGTGATGGGACTAGACAAAATATCATTGCAAACAGCGCAGCCAGTTGAAACGCATGTCCTTCGCAATCGCCGCGGCAAGTCGCTGATGACAGGCGAGATTGCGATAGGAAGACATTTATGATCCGTATAGGTCACAAGATTCGGCTGACACCGAAGGAGGCCCTCGACTTCACGGAGCGTACCGGATTCAAGCCGCCTCAAACAGTCCGCGAGTACAACCGCCTGCTGCAGACCACCGCACGCAACTGGCTTGAGGATGATTCCCCGGAGACAAGACTCATGGCGGCTGTTACCGAAGGTGGGATGCTCGGCGAGGAACGGGAAGACACCAAGACGGCTTTGACGATTTTTCATGAAGAGCTGATGTTGGCCTTGGCCGAAGCCCTAATATCGATTTGCGTGGTCAATGGCAAAGTCTGCAAGCCCAACAAGAAGGAAAAGGCTGCCTTCGAGGAGAAGACGGACTTTTGCTACCCGCGCACCCTCAGGCAGTTAAAACGCTACCAAAATCTCGTCAAATGATTCGCATGGTGGAGAACTGCGGCTTGAGCCAAGGAAACTGGACTCCCTCTCGGTCCAGGTGGGTCTGCAACTCAGCCCCACGGCGATCGATGAGTACATCGCTTGGTGGGATCTCATCCGGAGCGCCACCGAGCCAGCCCCCGCTGAAGAGCGACTGCTGTTGACGATCATTGACGTAATGAAGATCTCCGAATAGCGCTGTGGTCATACGAAACGGCGAATTGAGTCATGGAAAGCGAGGATCAGATGAAGACTGCTTTGTTGGAGATTCAGAGATGCGGAAAGATATTGATTCGCTTCCTTGTCACGTTGGCATCTCAGGTCGTGCTCGCCGGGTTTTGCACTGCGGTCGGCGTCGGGCTGTTTCTGGCCGGACGCCACTTGGGTATCCAGGCAATATCGTTCGTTGGCGAAGCGGTCATCCTGTGTGGTTTGGGCTACGCCGCGTGGCGCGCCATCAAGGCGCAGTTCACCGCCATGAGACAAATACAGGAGTGGAAAGATTAACATCGGAACCGACGAAGAAAGGCTATCCCCCTGGTCGTGGAGTCGCCTCCATGAGGATTGGACGTCATTGAGGCATCCATGTGAACACTGTGAACACGGCGTGAGCGAACCAAGCAAGGAATACCTGATCATATGAGTCATCGGCACATTTCCTTACCCGGCAAGGCACGGCTCGACCCGGGCACATTCGGCGGCACGCAAGCAGCTATCAACCTGGCCGAGATACTTTCGGAACTCAATGATCCAGCGCTCACTCGCACGATCGGCAGGTTCATCGCCGCTCAGTCCGAAGCAATCAGGACACTGAGCCTCATACCGCCGGGGCATGGCCGCGACATGCTGGCGTCGCTGTTGCGTCGCTCCTGGGATCAGGGGCTTCCCGGTGTTTCCGGAACGGTGCGGTCTCACGCAATGAACGTGCTGGTTGCTCGATGGCGTTCTCTGAACATGAACTGAACAAACAAAGGGAAGGTGCGATCATCTTCTGAGATATTCCGCCTGAGTACCCACTAGCGCCGCAGAAGTCGATCGTCGCCAACTGGAATCCCTATAGCGGCTTCATCGCCCACCAGTCACCGTCTCGGAGCCCAGCCGCATCAAGGCTGGGTCAAGCGAAATTCTGCCTGTCCCCCGACAGACCACAACTCCCCTCCAGCATGATCTTCATCGCTCGCCAAAGTTGCCCCTGGCAAGTTGCGCAAAATGCCCTTCCTGTTACGTTGCTTCGTACCGCAAAAGATCCCTCCCACATATCCAGAAAAGGCCTCCTGATGAAGAAACTGCTCGCCATTGTTGCAGTCGCACTGACTATCTTCACGCTGACACCGGTGCATGCCGAGGTCAATTTCCTGGCTGCGCTTGCGCATGCTGACAACAACATCACGGCCAAGGCACCCACCACCGCCAAAATCGACGTGGGGTTCTCTCCCGACGAGGGTGCGGAGAATCTCGTGCTTAAAGCGATCGGCGCGGCACGGAGCGAAATCCGCGTCCTCTCCTACAGCTTCACCTCGGCCCCGATTACACATGCGCTCCTCGCCGCAAAACATCGCGGCGTCGACGTCGCGATGATCGTCGATTACAAAAACAATATCTCCGAGGACCGTTCTGGCAAGGCCAAACATGCCTTGAACGCGCTCGCGCTTGCCGGCGTCCGGATCAGGACGATCTCAATTTACCCCATTCATCATGACAAGACCCTCATCGTCGATGGCCAACATGTGGAGACGGGATCCTTCAACTTCAGTGATGCGGCCGCCCACCGCAATAGCGAAAACGTCATCGTCCTTTGGAACCACCCCGAGTTGGCACAGATCTATCTGCGCCATTGGCGAGATCGTTTCTCTCGTGGATTGAATTATCTTCCCGGTTAATCGCCGTCGCTTCGCTTGCGCTGACAAAGGGCAAATCCGCCGCGATGTCCACTACCTGTGTTCAGCGAATACCAAGTGCTTCGGCGCCATGCCCACCGCCCTCCTCTACACCAAAGGAAATAATCTATGAACTCCAGCGTTCTCATCACCCTGCTCATCATCACGGTGTCTGTCTTATTAATCGGCATGATCGCATGGGTTTGTCTCCCTCCTTCCTTCAAGGCTGAAGCTTTGCCCTTGCCGGCCATAACCGATCCGGCTCTGCCCGAGATCCAGGAGCGAGCCATCTTGCGTCTACTCCGTCTGCCGCACTTCCGCCGAATCCTTGATGGTACCGTTTTCGACTACTACCGCGGCGCTTGTCTTGAGGTCTGCGAATGCCAACGACTACCCTATCCCCATCTCATCCTCAACTACGGCGGCCAGCAGAGCGTGGTGTTCCAGACCGCCGGCGCACTGGAACAGTATGTCGCTGTCCAAGAGACCGTGGCGGCTTCGCTCAGGACGGGCGTGAATTCCTCCCCTTCGCCGGTTACGGAGGGACGCTGACAAGAACCACCTTCCTGAAGTGTTTGTCGGGAGTCAGCGGGAGCGGGAGGTTCAGGCGAAGCGGTGGCAAGGTCATGATGAGGCGGGGCAACAGCGGGCGGCGTGAGAGCGCTGGGCAAGGAACAAGAATGCAAGTCGTTGAGCAAGGTGGCGCAAATCGGAAGCCGCAAAGGCAAAACCACCCGAGTGGCGCTGGCAGTCACGATCAACAGAACAGCTCGTCGCGCGGTATCGGCCATAAAGACAAGGGATGAACGGACCCTTGGGCGCGAAGATGCGGGTGGAGAATCGGGAATCCCGCCGGCTTGCTTCGATTGGGAATCTGAGCTGAGGTGTACATTCGCGCCGTATCGCGGAATGCTTTTTTGTTGCGGTTGCTTGCCATCCTCGTCGGAATATCGAGTGGGGCCATTGTTGGCCGATTCCGGTCTCAGCGGGTGTTGAATTTCTCGACCAGTTTGAGAAGATTCTCCTGCCGTTGCTGTGCCTGTTGTTCTGCCTTCTTCCGCTCCGCTGTTTTTTGGTAGCGCTGGTGGAGCATGTCCTTGGCTTGCTGGCGTTGCTCCGGCGTAATCACACCGGCGGGCAGGCCATCGAGATCGAAGCGGGTCTTGGCTTGTGAGAGCGCTTTCAGGTAGCGGGTGGATCCCGTATGCATCTTCAAGGCGATCTTTAGTTGCTGCGGATCGATGTCGGGCATCCTCTCCTTGATGATTTTGTGGATGCCGACGGCGAGGGGCAAGCAGTCTTGAAATGCTTTGAAGGAGGATGCCAGCGTATCGAGGACGGCGCTGCGTTGGCGAAGAGAAATTGATTCGCTGAGGGGCATTGATGTACAAATTACTGTTGCTTCGATGTTGTGGGATACCTGACAATGAGGCTGTCATTGTAGTCTGCCGGCGAGAAAGGCGTGTTGTTTTGGGTTAACTCCAACTACCGTGCAGAACAATCATCGCGTCGATTTGTTACGTAGTGCTTCGTCTCGAAATGTTGATTGGCCTGCTGTAGGCTCGTGGCGATATTGCGCTAACGACGCTTTCGGTTCCAGTCAAGGCCATGGGGATGCGTTTGACGGTTCAGCCAATCCGGCACTCCCACGCCTAAACCGATCCAGACATTGCTTTTTCACCACAGCAAAGATCGGCGGCACCGCCAGGGCCGCTCCGACGTGCTTCGTGCCGGATTATCTGCCCATCAATCCCATCACAAAATCCGGCCACCCGTTCTTTATCGGCGTCGCCGATTCGTTCACTTACGAGTTCTGATAAACCGGCCGGCGTAAGCGGCCATTACGGATTGCCGGCTGTGCCCGAGCTCTTCGGACACTTTCCGGTAGGCGACCGCGCGATCTTCTCGGTTCACCTGGTCTGGCTGCCCGCCCCGCACCGGCGCGACGACGCCCTGCTCCGCCAGGCGATCGCAGGCGAACTGGTGTCTCAACCCGTGTGCTGTTGTGCCCGCCTCCTTTCGGGTTAGGCCGTGCTTACTCATCGTATTGCTGAATCTCGCCAGGTTTTGCTCGAGGTTCTTTCCCGGTTCGCCCAAGTGGCCAAGCCTTCCACCGCCATGGGCCATGACGAAGACCTTGGCTTCTTCGACGACGGCACGCTTTTTCGGAGAGTCGATCATGACCACGCGCGGGCGGCCGCCCTTGGCGCCGCGTTCCACCACCAGTATGTCCTGGTGATCCGCCAGGTAGGGGGCAAACATGACCGCTTCCTTCCTTCTCAGTCCGAATATGCTTGCAACCTTCAGTTGCATGCCTACGTAGGGATCTTCGAGGGCAATCAGCTGCAGCTTCGATTCAACGTCGATCCGGTTCGCCGTCCAACCTTTGTCGCGGTCGGCCGAATAGGTGCGTTTCGCTGAATCGGGATTGGCAACATAGTTCACAGACGCCGTAATCATTCCGGGTTTGCCTATCCACTCGGCAAAGGTCCTGAGAAAACTCAGCCTGGTCTGAATGGTGGATGCGCTCAATCCTGCGCTTTCCCAATATCGCACCAGCGCTTCTATATGCTTCGGCTTGAGGTTCGCAGGGTTGTCGATGCTGTAACCAAGTTTCTCCCGCAACGTCCGGAAGCACAGGAACAGCGATTTCGCCCTGTCGTCCTTCGTCTTGTTACTCGCAATCCTTTTGCCGCCGGCTTTGTAATGGTTGTGCTGGTCAATG
>JBAYJH010000095.1:0-14908 GCA_041665185.1 Sterolibacterium sp. | reverse complement strand
ATAACTCCAGACCAGCCGGCAGGAAAGAAATCCGTTGTGGTCTTCCGGGCACCGATGCAAGCGGGCAGCCTTGCAAGCTTGGCAGAGGACGGAAAAGGTCTTTTCCACATGGTCGCACTTGCCGGCGACGGAGTCGTACTGGTAATCCTCCGCCATATTCATGGCTTTGGAAAACAGTTGCCGGGAAGAGTCCGGCAGACACTCGTCCTTGCCAAAATGCTTGCCAATTTCCGCGAGCCTGTCCAAGTACTGCTGGTTCGACATCGACATGACAACTCCCTGCGCTAATTGAATTGCTTTCAGCATCCTGCCATTGTGCTGAAATATACCCTTGGCGATGGCATTGTCAATTGCCCAGGATATGCGCCGGGATGGACCAAGAAAATCGAGCTAGCGCGAGCGACCAGCGGCGTTTCTGTACGCCCGCCACCACTCGACCCGGCTAGCTCTGCCCTAGTTGCCCGCGAGCCACGCGTCGATGACCGGCAGACGTTCATCGCGCACCTTGATGCGATAGGCGATGTTGGCCATCGCCGTCTCCGCATCGCGCCGCGAGCCGGCGGCCAGGTGTTCGGCAGCATAGGTTTTCAGCTTGGCGATCATCGCGGGATCCGCGGATTCGGATGCCAGGCGCGGGAAATACCGGCTGCGCGAGCTGGCGTCGACCTTCTGGTTGACCACCGCGATATGGGCCAGGGCAAAGTCGAAGGCGAGGTCGGGGTGCAGTACGGCCACGTGGCTCAGCATGGCGGCACTGTTGGTCTCGCCCGGTTCCCGGGTCAGCGCCAGTTCGAGTGCGCGACGCGCCAGGCCTTCATCCTGTGTCGACGCCAGCAGCTCGTAGAGTTGTTCCTTGACCAACGACGTCTGCTCCGCAAGCGCTGCGGCATGCAGTTGATCCCAGGTTGCCGCATCGGCATGACGCGCGACGACACCGAGGATCGCCTTGCGCACCGCGGGGGAAACGGCAGTCGGGTCCATCGCCTGCGCGGCGTAGCGGCGGCGTGCTTCATCGATCACCGACTTATCGCCGAGCGCCCCAAGGGCTCCGATTAGCTCATTGCGAAGAATCGCGACGGTGTCCAACTCGTCGGGGCGCGTGGTCCAGCCGATTCTTGCGAAAACCGGAGTCAATCGTGCAATCGCGAATTTGCGGAATATCGCCTTGCGGGCCTCATCGCCTTGGTAATAAGCGTTGATGTCCTCGAATACCCCGGCAATCTTTCCCCAGATTTGCGGATCGGCGTCGACCGCCGCGGCTTTGGCGAGGTCGAGGAAATCCGACACCGGTTGCAGACCGGCCAGGCCCAGCGACCAACTGTCCGAAAGCAAACCGAGCTGATCTATCGGTGCCAGCTCGCCAAAATTCCCGGCGATGGCCCGGAAATGCTCAGGCGCATAGACGGTTCGATAGTAGCCGGTTTGACCGGCATTGACGACGACCGGTGCACAACCCGGCACGCTCACGGTCGCCTGACCGCCCGTCACCAGCGCGCGCACCGGCGCAGCGCCGCCGATTGCCTGGAGCATTACCGGCACACGCCAGGCCAGCGGCGTCTTGTCCGGCTGGTCCTTGCTGAACTCGGTCTGGGTCAGATGCACGGCGGTACTGCCGGTAGTGCACTTTGCGGCGTCGACGCGAATCATCGGGACCCCGGGCTGCAAGGTGAATTCATGCGCGATTGCGGTGATCGGTTGGCCGCTGGCCTTTTCGATTTCGCGCCACAAGTCGTCCGTTACGGTGTTGCCATAGGCATGCGCCTTGATGTAGCGCCGCACGCCATCGCGCCAGACAGCGGCGCCGACATAGCTCTCAAGCATGCTGATCACGGCCTCGCCCTTCTGGTAGGTGATGGAGTCGAACGCCTGGTTCGCCTGCTCGACGGTATCGACATGCTGGACCACGGCGTGGGTGGTCTTGAGCGCATCGCGGCTCATTGCCTCCTCGCGCCCGCGCACCGCCGCGAGCGCCGTGTTCCATTCGGGATGGATTCGCCGGGTGGTGCGCGCTTCGATCCACGAGGCGAATCCTTCGTTGAGCCAGAGATCGTCCCACCAGCGCATCGTCACCAGATTGCCAAACCATTGGTGGGCCATCTCGTGGGCTGCGATGGCGAACGCCCGTTGTTTGTCGGATTGCGTCGAAATTGTTGGGTCGAGCAGGATCGCCTGCTCGAAAGTAAATATCGCTCCCCAGTTCTCCATCGCGCTGAAAAACCTGCTGCTCCCTGGGGCGGCCACGTTGTCCAGTTTTGGCAAGGGATATCGAACGCCGAAATAGTCGTTGAATTCACGCAGGATGGCCTTGGAAGACTCAAGCACGAATGCCGCTTGCGCGGTGGCGCCCTTCTTGGCAATCACGCCCAGTTCGGTTCCTTCCGCCCGCGTGGTGGCACGGTCGAAATCACCGAGTGCGAAGAACAACAGATAGGTCGACATTTTCGGCGTTTGTGCGAACCTCACTCGAGTGAGGCCGTTGCCTAGGTCCGATCGGCTGGCGACCGGCATATTGCTCACGGCCATCTCGCCGCTGGGAACAATCGCATCGAGCGCGAAGCTCGTTCTGAACGCGGGTTCATCCCAGGACGGAATCATGCGCCGCGCATCGGAACTTTCAAACTGGGTGTACAACGCGCGTTTCGGTCCGGCTGCGCCGGCGTAATCCAGCGCAAACAGACCGACGGCCTGCGTCCCGATCTTTCCCGTGTAGTCGAGCGCGAGTCGGTAGCGACCCTTCGGGATGACCTTGCCGAAAGTGAATGTGGCGCTCTGTTCATCAGGACTGATCCGCACCGTGGGGGCCGGATACCTGGCAGTGCTGCTTCCCTTGGTCAACACCACTTTCGAAAAGCTCAGGTCGGCAGCGTTCAGCGTGATGCTGGCCGTGGGTTGCAGCACCTCGATTGCGATCACGACCTTGCCGCTGAATTTCATCGCCCTGGCATCCGGTACGATGGTCACGTCATAGTGGGTGGGGCGAACGCCGCGCGGCAGTTGAGTCGTCGTGGATACGGCCGTGGCGGGCATGGACGCTGGAAAGGCTTCGGGTATCATCCCCGGACCGGAAATCGCAAACGCGAACAGCGTAATGAGGATACGACGCATCAGGAACCTCTCAACATGGACGGAAATCACCCAACCCAGATGCGCAGGGCGTCGAGTCGGGAAAGCGGTGATTATCGCCGAAGTCGCACCGGCCGGCGGGTGGTGCCGGCGGAGAATTCGCTGAGCACCCGGCTTGCTTCAAAGCCTTGGCGTTTACCTGTGGCAACCTGCGATAAACTTATCGCTCGCGAGTCGCAGGCACCGCAGACAGTCTGTGGCGATTGCGACAGCTTCAAAACCGGATGTCGATGCTTACACGAGGATAAGTCATGGGTGTTTTTGCCAAGTTGCTGCTTGCCGTCGTACCGCTCTGGATTATTGCCGCTGCGCCCGCGCAGGGACGGGATTGGAGCGTCATCAAGGACTCCGGCACGATCGTCGCGGCGACGGAAGGCGGTTTCTATCCGTTCAATTTTTTCGAGGGGCCCAAGCTGACCGGTTTCGAAGTCGAGCTTGCCGAGGCGATCGTCGCCAGGCTGGGGTTGAAGCTGGAATGGCGCGTGGTTCCGTTCGATGCGCAACTGGCCGCGATTCGCCAGGATCGCTTCGATTTCGCCATTGCCTCCCACGGGTATACGGAAGAACGCGCCAAATCGGTCGATTTCGCCCATCCGCACTACTGCACGGGCGGACAGATCGCCGCCATCAAGGGCGGGCCGTTGAGCGTGGCTGCCCTCAACGGCAAGACCATCGGGGCCCAGCTTGCCACCAGCTATTTCGACAGTGCCAGGAAGATCAGCGGGGTGACGGCGGTCAAGACCTACAAAGCCGACTCGGATGCATTCGCCGCCCTGAAAGCGCGGAAAGTCGACGCCTGGATTTCCGACAAGTGGCTGATCAAGTCGACGCTCGAGAAGAATGCGGATTCCGGCGTCGTGGCCGGAGAACAGATTTTCGTCGAGCGGGTATCCATGATCCTGCGCAAGAACAATAGGGAGCTGGCCGATCAGTTGAATCGCGCCCTGGCCGAGATCATGAAAGATGGCACCTACGGCAGGCTGTCGCAGAAATATTTCAAGATCGATATTTCCTGCCGCGGCTGAGCCCGGCGGAGGCGCAAGCGCATGAACTGGACTAGAGGACACCCCCAGTGGACCATGTTTGCTGCGATGATCGGGCTGCTGGTGTTCCTCTGGGTCATGGCCATTCCGCTCTCGTGGGCGCCGGCGCCGATTGGTCCTGCGGCGCAGCAGTTTGCTGAGGGTGCGCGGGTCACGGTGTGGCTGACGCTCGTCTCCGGGTCGGTCGGAATCCTGCTCGGTGTTTTCGCCGGCCTCGGCAAACTCTCCGGCTTTCTGCCGCTGCGCTGGTTGTGCAATGTCTATGTCTGGCTGATCCGCGGCACGCCGCTGCTGCTGCAAATTCTCTTCGTCTGGCTGGCGGTGCCGTCCATCCTGCCGGGCAAGCTCGAGCTTTCCGACTTCGCCTGCGCCGCCATTGCCTTGTCGCTGAATGTCGGCGCCTACAACGCCGAATGCGTGCGCGCCGGCATACTCGCGGTCCCGCACGGGCAAGTGGAAGCCGCGCGGGCTTTGGGCTTGAGTCCGTACCAGGCATTCATGGTCGTGATGCTGCCGCAGAGCACGCGCATCGCGTTGCCGGCGCTCGCCAATAATCTCGCCTCCCTGGTCAAGGATTCCTCGCTGGCCTATGCCATCAGCGTGGTCGAGTTGACGATGATCGGTTATCGGGTGCAAGCGGAGAGCTACCAGCCGATACCGGTGTTTATCGCAGTCGCCACGATCTACCTGATCTTGACCACCGCATTTACCACGCTGACCGCGGCTTTGGAAGCACAGCTTGACGTCGGACGGAAGCGCTAGCTTGGGTTAGCCAAAAGAAAAACGGCTCCCATCGCTGAGAGCCGCTTAAAGTTTGGTAGGCCGTCGGAGATTCGAACTCCGGACCAACGGATTAAGAGAAATGCCAAGGAATAGTAGGTTTTTATAAATCAACACTTTGTAACGTCCGCCATCTCGTTACACAGTCGTACAAAGCGGTAAAACGTGGCTCGTCAGCATGACGTAGCTACGATTCAGCTACGTTACATGTTCTTGCAGCAACATCTATTAATGACCAGTTCCAGATATTCGCCCGCTGGTCTTCCGGAAATGCGGACTCAACTTCTGCAAGTAGCTTGGCAAAGGACTGGCCGACCATTTGTGGCGCGCTCCTTTGTATTCTGAAGGACGAGACTGAGGACTTGAGCGTGTTTCTCGGGACCCAGAAAATTTGTGCCGAGCCGCCAAGCATCCAGTTCATATTGAACTGAATGGACAGGGAGTTTCTTGACAAGACTGCAATTAATTGCAATACTCAAAAAGTACGAAGGCGTCGCGGGCGTTGGGCTAGTTAGGCCTTAACCAAAATTGGCCAAGCGCGCTTCCCATACGCTTTCGCATATAGGCGTTTGCCCTTGACGGTGATGTAGGCTACAAATTTGACTACATACCCATCAGGGATGGGGAACTTGAATTTCAACTGTTCCATAAGGCACCTCCTTTCTCCGGGGTTGCTTCCTGTATCAGCAGGGAGATCCGGTGTGCTTCAAAGAGTGCCCGAAACGCCTTCGTAAGCAACTGCACCACAGCGCCCTAGAAGAATCTCCGACAAAGAGCTTCCTCTTCCAGGGCGTAGTTTTTTCATGGCCTCGCATCCGGTGGTGCCCGGTACTCTGCGTTAGGCCCGATCTATCTCATAACCTTCCTTCCTAATGGAGCAACCCTATTTGAGGTTCCCATTATATTCGGCCGATTGTCCAAGTCAAGCAATTTCTCATGTTTGAAGCTGACATCAATTGATAACTATTGCTTGCTTTCCTCATTGAGATAATATAGCCTCTCAATAAAGGAGGTGCGACCATGGCCGAACAGCAGGGAGTCAGTCAACAGACGGTAGGTGAATTGATCAAGGCCCGCTTAAAAGAGCGGAGTCCCAATTTCCCCTTTATTGCGCTAGAAGCCTCGCTCAAGCGTGCGCAAGAGCTATACGATAAGGAAAAAAGGGGGGCCGCCCCCGCAGCAATTGTCGCTGACCACTGGGGGTACAGTGAGTCTAGCAGCAGTGCTCAGCAAACGATTGGCGCATTGCGGGCGTATGGGTTGCTCGATGATGACGGCAAAGGAACTGCTAGGCGGCTTAAATTAAGCGAGGCCGCACTTCGCATATTGCTAGATTCCCGCCCAGATTCGTCCGAACGCGACCAATTGAAACGCGAAGCCGCTAAGAGGCCAGCAATCTTCACAGACATCTATGAACGGTGGCCCGATACCGCTCCTTCCGATCCGAACTTACGTCACTACCTAATCTTCGATCGGAAGTTCTCGGAGGAGGCTGCTAAGAAAGCTTCACTTATTTTCTTTGATAATGAAATATTTACGAAATGTTATGGACGTATAGTTACCTCTGGTGAGACGACGAACAACACAGAGGTAATAGATGTGCAAACAGATGAATTATCATTGGATAAGCCAAAATTGGCTCCACAGGTGCAGCAGGTATCGCCATTAGGCGGACTCACGACCGGATTTCGACAGGATGTCTTTTCATTGGATGAGGGGCCGATTGTCTTGCGGTGGCCGGAGAAGCTAAGTGCAGAGAGCTATGAGGATTTTGAAAGTTGGATTCAACTTCAACTTCGAAAGATCAAGCGATCGATTACGCCGTAACAATTGGGATAATCTATTTTGCCACCCCGCTGCCCGCGCCTTTCTTTGAATCTCGGGCGGCTCTTTAGCGGTCGGTCTTATTGCGCTTGCCGCGCTGCTCTTTCTCCCAAAGAGTTTTCCCGAGGCTATGACAGCTAGACAAACAGTGGCGCGCTGAAGACTCTGAAGGATCATGATAGCTCGTCGCAACGTGTTACAACAGAACCACCTCACGAGGGTATTCACCTTCAAAGGGAAGCCGCTTAATTCGGCCAACACGAGGGTCTGGACGGCCGCTTTGCAAAGAGCAGGCATCGATGACTTCCGCTGGCACGATCTGAGGCATACCTGGGCGACTTGGCAGCGACAAGCCGGAACACCTACCCATGAGCTTCAACGTTTGGGCGGATGGCGAACCGGGGCAATGGTGGAACGTTATGCCCACCTTGCGCCGGACAGTCTTGCCGTGGCGGCTTTACGGCTTGACGCGGTCTTCGGTAGCTACAATTCGGCTACGGAGGTTGCCAAAGAAAAACGGCTCCCATCGCTGAGAGCCGCTTAAAGATTGGTAGGCCGTCGGAGATTCGAACTCCGGACCAACGGATTAAGAGTCCGCTGCTCTACCAGCTGAGCTAACGACCCATTGCGTATTTCACTAACCTTGCCTCGGCGTCGAGGCCGATATGCTATATGATTTATTTGGTAGGCCGTGCGGGACTCGAACCTGCGACCAACGGATTAAAAGTCCGCTGCTCTACCAACTGAGCTAACGACCCAAAGCGAGCCGCGAATTATAGGAACTCATCGTCCCTCTGTCAAACTTGGCGGCGCAAAATCGCCTTCAGCGGCCGGCATCCGGGCGATACGGCGTGGGATCGGGGATGCCGGCATCGACAAAGCCTGCCCGGCGTAGGCGGCAGGAGTCGCAGACGCCGCAGGCACGGCCCAGGTCATCGGCCTGGTAGCAGGAGATGGTCAGAGCGTAATCGACCCCCAGTGCGACGCCGCGGCGGATGATCTCGGCCTTGCTCAGATCGATCAGGGGCGCATGCAGCGACAATGGCCGGCCTTCGACCGCCGCCCGGGTGGCGAGATTGGCCATGCGCTCGAAGGCGCTGATGTATTCCGGGCGGCAATCGGGATAGCCCGAGTAGTCCACCGCATTCACGCCGATGAAAATATCATGGGCATCGAGGACTTCGGCCCAGGCCAGCGCCAGCGACAGCATGATGGTGTTGCGCGCCGGCACATAGGTGACCGGTATTCCCGGCAGGACGCCCGCGGTCGGCACGGCGATGCTGCTGTCGGTCAGCGCCGACCCGCCGAATTGGCCCAGGTCCAGCTTGAGCGTGCGCTGGGCGGCCGCGCCCAGGCTGGCGGCGATGCGTTCGGCCGCCAGGAGTTCCACGCGGTGGCGCTGGCCATAATCGAGCGACAGGCAATGGCAGGCAAAGCCGCGCTCCCGCGCAATTGCCAGCACGGTGGCGGAATCGAGGCCGCCGGAGAGCAGTACCACTGCTTGGGTTGTTTCTCTTGTTGTGATCGCGGTCATCGCTCTATTTCCCCCGTTCTGATCCCCACAGCAGTTTGTGCAACTGGAGTTGGAAACGTACCGGCAGCTTATCCCGCAATATCCACTCCGCCAGGTGGACCGGGTCTAGCCGTCCCTGCACCGGCGAAAAGAGCACCGGGCAAATGGCGGAGAGCTTGCGCTCAATCAATACGTCCTTGGCCCAGGCGTAGTCCGACTCCGAATCCAGGACAAACTTGATTTCATCTCGCGCGCCGAGGCAATCCAGGTTCTCCCAGCGGTTCTTGTCGGCCTCGCCCGAACCGGGCGCCTTGATGTCCATGATCGTCGACACGCGTTCATCTACGCCGGCGAGGTCGATGGCGCCGCTGGTTTCCAGCGACACGTCGTAGCCGGCGTCGCACAGGACGCGGAGCAATGTGCGGCAACCCGCTTGCGCCAGGGGTTCGCCGCCGGTGACGCAGACCGTGCGGCAGCTATAGCCGGCAACCCGGTCGACGACTTCGTCCAAAGGTGTCGCCTTCCCACCTGAAAAGGCATACTCGGTGTCGCACCAGATGCAGCGCAACGGGCATCCGGTGAGGCGCACGAAGATGGTAGGCAGGCCGGCGCGAGTCGATTCGCCCTGGATCGAGTGAAATATTTCGCTGATACGCAGCTTGGGCGCAGTGCTTGTACCCATCAACACTCCCCTAGCCGTGCCGGCATGTCATACGAGATTGTGCCGTGAGCGGCGCCCCGCAATGCCTCGGAGGCGGCCCGCACGCCTATTTCTTCTTGTTCTTGAGTTGCTGCTTGGCGGTTTGAGCGGCGCCACTGGCGGGATATTTTTCGACGAGTTGTTCCCGGTTTTTCTTCGCCGCCTTGGCATCGCCGGCTTCCTGCTGGCTGTTGGCCTCTCCCAGCAGGGCATCGGGCGCCTTGGCGTCGCCCGGCCAGGCGCTGGAAACCTTGGCGAACAAGTCCGCCGCCTTGGCATACTCGCGCAACTGGAAGTGCGCGGAAGCAGCCCAGTAATGGGCATTGGCCAGCAGGCTGCTGTTGCCGTAGTTCTTGATGAAGCCCAGGAAAGCCGCCAGCGCGTCCTTGTAGTTGGCGCTCTTGAACAAGGTCAGTGCGGTTTCGTAGTCCCGCATTTCGGCGGCGGGGTCGGCTGGTACGGCGTCGCCCGTGGCAGCCACGGTGGGTTTTGCCTCGGCTGCCGCGGTTTCGATCTTGCGAATGCGGTTGTCGAGGTCGATATAGAAGTCCTTCTGGCGTTTTTGCGTGGCCTCCAGTTCGTAGTTCAGCACCTCGATCTGCCCGCGCATCTTGGCCATGTCGGCCTTGATCTGTTCGATCTGGTTGGCCAGATCGATCTGGCTGCGCGAGGTGGTGGCAATCGTCGCTTCCAGCCGCTGACCCTGTTCGTTCAGGTCGCTGCGCAGCTTTTCGATGCGGACGCGGGCCTCTTCGTCGTCGAACAGGCCGGCATTGGCCGGGAAGCTCGCGCCGGCGGCAACTGCGGCGACCGCAACGGCTGCCAGCCAGCGCGAAATGACCCGGCTGAACATGATCAGAATTCGCCCGAGTAGAGCATGTCATCGCGGCGGTTTTGCGCCCAGCAGGCCTCGCCATGCTCGGTGCAGCGCGGCTTCTCCTCGCCCAGGCTGACCGCTTCGATCTGGCCTTCCTTGCCACCCAGCAGGATCAGGGTCTTCTTCAAGGCCTCGGCGCGCTTCTGGCCGAGCGCCAGATTGTATTCGCGGCTGCCGCGCTCGTCGGCATTGCCCTGAACCAGCATCTTGATCTTGCCGTTGGCAACCAGGAACTTGGCGTGCGCCTCGACCAGCGCTTTGAACTCGTCCTTGATCACGTACTGATCGAAATCGAAGAACACGCTGCGCTTGGATAGTATGCTCTTGGGATCCTTGAGCATGGCCAGGCCGTACTCGTCGGTCTTGCTTGGCGACACCGTGGTGACCGGCTGCGCGTCTACTTTGACCGGGCTGCGGTCCTCGACTTTGGCGCCGCCCTGCTCCGGGGCGGGCGGCTGGGAACCGCAAGCAGCAAGGGTCAGACTGGCAACAGCAACAAGAAACAGGTTACGCATGGTGGCACTCCAATGGGTTAGGACAGTCATTTGAGGAACGGCCCCCAGGCAGGTTCGCGCACATCCGCCGCCTGCACCGAGAGTTTTTGCTTGACGCGGCCGTCGCTTGAGACAGCCGCCAAAACGCCGCGTCCGCCGACCTCGGTGGCATAAATAATCATGCGTCCGTTGGGGGAGAAACTCGGTGATTCATCCTTGGCGGAGTCGGTCAGAATCTGGCTTTGCCGGGTTGCGAGGTCCATCAGGGCCAACTGGTAGCGGCCATTGTTGAGGGTGATATAGGCCATGCTCTTGGCGTTCGGTGATAGCCGCGGTGTGACGTTGTAGCTGCCTTCGAAAGTGATGCGCTGGGCCTCGCCCCCTTCGGCGGGAATCCGGTAAATCTGCGGTTTGCCGCCACGGTCGGAGGTGAAATAGATGAACTGGCCGTCGCCGGAAAACTGCGGCTCGGTGTCGATGCCGGTGGAACTGGCGAGGCGCGTTACCCCGCTGCCGTCGGCATTGACCAGGAAAAGCTGCGAGCCGCCGTCCTTGGAAAGCACCACAGCGAGCCTCTTGCCGTCTGGCGACCAGGCCGGGGCGGAATTCGATCCCTTGAAATTGGCGGCGACATGGCGGCGTCCGGTAGCCAGGGAATGCACATAGACAATGGGCTTTTTCGCCTCGAAGGAAACATACGCAAGGCGCGTGCCGTCAGGCGACCAGGTCGGGGAAATGATCGGCTCGCGCGAAGCCAGCGCGGTTTGCGCATTCATGCCGTCGGCATCGGCGATCTGTAACTCGTAACGGCCGGTGCTTTTCACCACGTAGGCGATGCGCGTGGAAAAAATGCCCGGTTCGCCGATCAGCTTCTCGTAAACATAATCTGCGGCCCGATGGGCGGCGGCGCGCAACTGGGCGGCGTTGGAGGCATAGGTCTGGCCGCCGAGCACCGCCTGTCTCTGGACATCATGAAGGCGGAAACGCGTTTCGTAGCGGCCATCGACCTTGCCCGGGTCAGGCGCGACGCTGCCGGCGACGAGAGCGTCGGCGCCGCGGTTCTTCCACTCGGGATAACTCACGGCAGCACTGTCGGCCATGGGTTCGGCGACCCCCTCGATCAGCCGGAACAGGCCGCTGCGCTCCAGGTCGGCGCGCAACACCGACGTCAGTGCCTTGGCGACGATGTGCTCGCCGGCAAAATCGGCAACCGCGATCGGCTGGCGATTGGCGCCGGCACCGGTGATTTCAATGGAAAGCTGGGCATGGGCGATGGCGGAAGCGCACAGCAGCGCGGCGGCCAGTGAGTGTCGAAAGACTCGTTTCATCATGTCGCGATTATACCGTTACTCTTCTTGCGGCCGAAACCTGAGTTCCAGTTCGCGCGAAAACAGGTCGCCTTGGCCGGGCTTGGGCAGCGGCGATGATTTGAGGATGGCGCGTTCCACCGCGGCGTCATAACCGGCATGGCCGCTGGATTTCTTCAGCTTGGCGCTGAGAATCTCGCCGCTGGGCAATTGCACGACATCGAATAGCGCCTCGGGATTACCCTTGATGTCGATCGGTAGGACGATATTGCCCTTGATCTTGCCGCGTATCTTGGCCATATAGTCGGCGATCGCCTTGCTGCGTGCCGCCGCGGCTTGCGCGGCCTTGAGTTGCGACAATTCCTGGGTGGCGGCGGCATTGGCGCTCTCGGTCGCCTTGCGTTCGGCGGTCTGTTTCAATTCCTGTTCCAACTGCTTGTCGAACAGGTTACTCGGTGGTTGGGGCCTCGGCTTCGGCGGAACCGGCTTGGGTGGGGCAGGCTTCGGTTTGGCCTTTTCCTTGATCGCGATTTCAGGCTTCGGTGGCGGGGGCGGGGGTTCGACCTTCACCACGGGCTCCGGCTTGGCTTCGGGGAGGGGTTCCTGTGGGGGTGGCGGGACCTCCATCTGTAGTGGCTCTGGCGCGGCAACCACCACCTCGACTTCGATCGCCGTCGGTCTCTGGGTCTGCCAACGGATCCCGTAGATCAGAAAAGTCAGCAGCAGCACATGCACGGCCAGCGCCAGGAAAATCGAGGCGCCCTTGCCCGGGCTCGGCGGTTCGCTGTAGGGCAGGGTGGCGGCGTTCATTGACCTGCCTGGTTACCACGCGCCTGATTGCCGGGCTGTACCAGCAATCCGATTTTCGCCACCTGGTTGCGTTGCAGTTGGTCCATGACGTTGAGGACCATCTCATATTTGATGTTCTTGTCGGCGGCGATCAGCACCGGCTGTTGGGGGTTCTTCGCCTGGGCATCCTTCAGCCGCGCGGCCAGATCGGCCTGGCTGACGACCTGCTCGATGCCGCCCTGGGCGCGATCGCGCAAAGCCAGTGAGTTGTCGGCGTGTATCACCACTTCGAGCGGCGCCGCTGGCGGCTGCGAGCTCTTGCCGACGCTGGGCAAGTCGATGCTGCCGGTCTGGATCATCGGTGCGGTGGCCATGAAGATCACCAGCAATACCAACATCACGTCGATATAAGGCACGACGTTGATCTGGTTCATGAGGCGGCGCTGTCTCATGGGCATACCCCCGCCCATGAGACAGCGCCGCCATGCGGCAAACTGGTTTGCCTTCCCCCCATCCCCCTTCCCGGGGAAGGGGGTGACTGAATTGGCGCCGCACACGACGCGGCAACAAGGAGGCCACGCAAAGAGGAGGTCATCGCAGTTGTCGCTGGAGAATGTTGGAAAACTCTTCCATGAAGCTCTCGAAGCGCACCGAGATGCGGTCTACGTCATGGGCGAAGCGATTGTAAGCAACCACTGCCGGGATCGCCGCGAACAGGCCGATGGCGGTGGCCACCAGCGCCTCGGCGATGCCGGGGGCGACGGCGGCCAGCGTTGCCGAACTCATGCTGGCCAGGCCGCGGAAGGAATGCATGATGCCCCACACCGTGCCGAGCAGGCCGACATAGGGCGACACCGAACCGACCGAGGCGAGAAAGGCCAGATGGGCATCCAGTTCGTCGAGTTCGCGCTGGTAGGTGGCGCGCATGGCGCGGCGCGCGCCGTCTACCACGGTGGCTTGGTCCAGGGTCTTCTGCGCGCCGCGCAGCTTGGTGAACTCGCGGAACCCTGCCTCGAAAATGCGCTCCAGCGCGCCGCTGCCGTGCCTGTCGTTGGCGGCGCTCTGATACAGGCTGTTGAGGTCGCCGCCGCTCCAGAAATCGCGCTCGAACTTGTCGGTGCGAACCCGCGCGTCGCGAATCGCGAACCACTTGCGGAAGATCCAGTACCACGACATGAAGGAGACGGCGGCTAGCAGCGCCATGATGAGCTTGACCACCAGGCTCGCATTGACGACCAGTTCGATGATGGATAGATCCTGGGTAAGATTCATGCTTGGTTTCCGATCAAGGCCTTGAGTTTTTCGTGAATGGTTTTTGGGATTGCCGTGGCTTTGCCGCGCGCCGGGTCGAAGCAGGCGATGCGCATCGTCGCCGTCAGCAGCACCGTCCCGTCTCGTTCGACGCGTTGGGCGAACACCAGTTGCGCGCGCCCCAGGGACTCGACGCTGGATACCACCGCCAGCAAGTCGTCGAGCCGCGCCGGCAGCAGATACTCGGCGGATATGGAGCGTGCTGCAAAGGCAATACCCATTTCTTCCACCAGTGTCGCCTGTTCGTAGCCGAGGGCACGCAACCACTCGGTGCGCGCCCGTTCCAGGAACTTCAGGTAGCTGGCGTAATAGACTACTCCGGCGGCATCGGTGTCCTCGTAATAGACTCGCACCGGCAGCGTGAAGGATGGACGCGACATACGGCTATTTTACCCCGGCTCCACGGCGGTACGCCCGGGCGAGAAAATACCTCAGGGTTCCCACAAGTCTCCGGCGCGGCTGGCGTTCGGATCGACCAGGCCGAAGTGCCGCCAGGTCGTCGCCGTGGCGATGCGCCCGCGCGGCGTGCGCTGAAGGAAGCCCTGCTGGATCAGGAAGGGTTCGAGCACGTCTTCGATGGTGTCGCGCGCCTCGCCGATGGCGGCGGCCAAATTATCCACGCCGACCGGGCCGCCGGCGAATTTCTCCAGCATCGCGCCGAGCAGTTTCCGGTCCATGACGTCCAGGCCGAGATGATCCACATCCAGCATGGTCAGCGCGGCGTCGGCCACTTCCCTGGTAATCCGGCCGTCGGCGCGAACTTCGGCGAAGTCGCGGACCCGCCGCAACAACCGGTTGGCGATGCGCGGCGTGCCGCGCGAACGTTTGGCCAGTTCAGTGGCGCCTTCGCCGGCGAGATGCACATTGAGGAGCTGCGCCGAGCGGGTGACGATCAGGCCGAGTTCTTCGGGGGAATAGAACTCCAGCCGGGCGACGATACCGAAACGGTCGCGCAGCGGGTTGGTCAGCATGCCCGCGCGGGTGGTCGCACCGATCAGGGTGAACGGCGGCAGGTCGAGCTTGAGCGAGCGTGCCGACGGCCCTTCGCCGATCATGATGTCGATCTGGAAATCCTCCAGCGCCGGATAGAGTATTTCCTCCACCACCGGCGACAGGCGGTGTATCTCGTCGATGAACAGCACGTCGT
>JBAYJH010000094.1:0-15072 GCA_041665185.1 Sterolibacterium sp. | reverse complement strand
GCGGTTTCGCGACTATAGGGACGCTGCCAGTCGGTATCGCTGGAGATGACGTCGGCCTGGGTGTGCGGCGCATGCTTGAGCGGATTATTGTCCGCCGGCCAGGCTCCCGACTCGACTTGGCGTATCTCGTCGCGGATGGCCACCATGGCGGCGATGAAACGGTCGAGTTCGGCTTTCGATTCGGATTCGGTCGGCTCGACCATCAGTGTGCCGGCCACCGGGAAGCTCACCGTCGGGGCGTGGAAGCCGTAGTCCATCAGGCGCTTGGCGATGTCGATTTCGGCGATGCCGGTTGCGGCCTTGATGGCGCGCACATCGAGGATGCATTCGTGCGCCACCCGGCCGCGCTTGCCCACATACAGTACGGGATAGTGCGCCTGCAAGCTGGTTGCCACATAGTTGGCGTTGAGGATGGCCACTTCGGTGGCGCGCTTGAGTCCGGCGCCGCCCATCATAGCGATGTACATCCAGGAGATCGGCAGGATAGCCGCGGACCCCCAGGGCGCGGCGGCGACTGCACCCTGCCCGTGATTGCTTCTGTCCGCGCCGTCGGTGGCCTGCACCACGTGATCGGCCATGAAGGGCGCCAGGTGCGCCTTCAGGCCGATCGGCCCCATGCCCGGGCCGCCGCCGCCATGCGGGATGCAGAAGGTCTTGTGGAGGTTCATGTGCGACACGTCGGCGCCGATGTTGGCCGGGCTGGTCAGGCAGACCTGGGCATTGAGATTGGCGCCATCCATGTACACCTGGGCGCCATGGCGATGCACGACGGCGCAGATTTCCTTGATGGCTTCTTCGAAAACGCCGTGGGTCGACGGGTAGGTGATCATCAGGCAGGCCAGGTGATCGGCATGCTGCTCGGCCTTGGCCTGGAGATCGGCGAGGTCGACATTGCCCTGGTCGTCGCAGTCGACGACCACCACCGTGAGGCCGCACATATTGGCGGTGGCCGGATTGGTGCCATGGGCGGATTTGGGGATCAGGCAGACATTGCGCTGCTGCTCGCCGCGGCTGGCGTGATAGCGCCGGATCGTCACCAGTCCCGCGTACTCGCCCTGGGCGCCGGAATTCGGCTGCATGCAGATGGCGTCGAAGCCGGTGATAGCCTTTAGCCAGTCGGTGAGGCCCTGGATCATTTCCAGGTAGCCGGCCGCCTGATCGAGCGGGGCGTAGGGATGGATGTCGCTGAACTCCGGCCAACTGATGGGGATCATCTCGCTGGTGGCGTTGAGCTTCATGGTGCAGGACCCGAGCGAGATCATCGAATGGTCCAGAGCCAGGTCCTTGTTCTGCAGGCGCTTGAGGTAGCGCAACATCTCGTGTTCGGTGTGGTGGGTATTGAACACCGGATGACCGAGAATGGCGTCCTGGCGCAGCAGCGCGGCGATGGGGCTGTCTGCGGCGGCCTGGACGTCGAGGCCGGCGATATCCGCATCCCGGCCGGTGATCAGGCGCAGCAGGGCGGCAACGTCGTCGCGGGTGGTCTTCTCGTTTACGGCGATGCCGAGCACCCTGCTGTCGACATCGCGCAGGTTGTAACCGGCATCGAGGGCTGCATGGTAGATAGAGGCGCTCTTGGCGCCGAGGTCGATGCGCAGGGTGTCGAAGTATTGCCGGGTGAGGAGCTTGATTCCTGCTTGCTGCAAGCCGATGGCAAGAATCGAGGTGAGCCGGTGGATGCGCTCGGCGATGCGGCGCAGGCCTTGCGGGCCGTGATACACCGCATACATGCCGGCCATGTTGGCGAGCAGCACCTGCGAGGTGCAGATGTTGGAATTGGCCTTTTCGCGGCGAATGTGCTGCTCACGGGTCTGGAGCGCCATGCGCAACGCCTGGTGCCCACGCGCATCCACCGACACGCCGATGATGCGGCCCGGCACCGAGCGCTTGTGTTCGTCGCGGGTGGCGAAGAATGCCGCGTGCGGCCCGCCGAAACCCAGCGGCACGCCGAAGCGCTGCGCCGAACCGAGGGCGATGTCGGCGCCCATCGCGCCCGGAGATTTGAGTAGGACCAGGGCCATCAGGTCGGCGGCGACGGCAACGATGGCGCCCTTGGCTTTGACGTCGGCAATGTGCGGCGTCAAGTCGGTAACTTCGCCCAGATCGTTGGGATACTGGAACAGGGCGCCGAAGATGTCATGCTTTGCTGCGTCCTCAGGTACGCCGAAGACCAGATCGAAGCCGAAGAAGCCGGCGCGGGTCTTGATCACGTCGATGGTTTGCGGAAAACAGGCGGCGTCGACGAAGAAGGCGTTCGACTTGGATTTGCTCACTCGCCGCGCCATGGCCATGGCTTCGGCGGCGGCCGTGGCTTCGTCGAGCAAGGAAGCATTGGCGAGTTCCAGTCCGGTCAGGTCGATGACCATCTGCTGGTAGTTGAGCAGGGCCTCCAGCCGGCCCTGGGCGATTTCGGCCTGGTAGGGCGTATAGGCGGTGTACCAGCCGGGATTTTCCAGGACGTTGCGGGCGATCACCTTGGGCGTCAGCGTATCCGCGTAGCCCATGCCGATCAGCGACTTGTTGATGCGGTTCTTGGCCGCAATGTGCTTGAGGCTGGTCAGCGCTTCATGCTCGGGTTGCGCCTGGGGCAGGGCCGGCGCTGCGCTTAGGCGGATAGCCGCCGGGACGGTCTGTTCGACCAGTTGATCGAGGCTGGCAAGGCCGAGCTTGGCCAGCATTTGGGCGATCTCGGTCTGGCTTGGGCCGATATGCCGAGCGACGAACTCATCGCGCTGCTCGAGAGCGGCGAGGGAGGCGGATTTCGGCATGGGTCTATTCGCTCTCCGCAACTTTGGTATATGCGGCCGCATCGAGCAGTGCGCCCAATTCCGAGGCGCATAGCGCAGCATCGCTTGGTTTGAGCTTGAACAACCAGGCGGCATAGGCATCCTGATTGATGCTCTCGGGGGCATCGACGGCCGCCTGGTTGACGGCGACTACCACTCCGGAAATCGGTGAATAGATGTCGGAGGCGGCCTTGACCGATTCGACGACGGCGCATTCCTCGCCGGTCTTGAGCGTGCGGCCGGTCTCCGGCAGTTCCAGGAAGACGATGTCGCCGAGAGCTTCCTGGGCGTGGTCGGTGATGCCGACAGTGATGCTGCCGTCGGCCTCCAGCTTGGCCCATTCGTGGGATTTGGTGTATTTGAGGGTGGCGGGGACGTTCATGAGGCTCTCCAGCTAGGGTCAAGGGTCAGGAAACAAAGGATTTGCCATTGCGGACGAAAGGCGGCTTGACCACCTTCGCCGGATGCGGCTTGCCGCGGATATCCACGGCGACGGTGTCGCCGGCGGCGACGGCGATGGGCAGGCGGGCCAAGGCGATGCCCTGTTGCAGGGTCGGTGAGAAGGTGCCGCTGGTGATTTCACCGTCGCCATGGGGTGTTTTGACCGTCTGATGGGCGCGCAAAACGCCACGTTCCAGCAGTAACAGGCCAGTCATCTGGCGCGTCGGCTTTTGCGCCAGCAGGGCCGCCTTGCCGATGAAGTCGCGCTCGTCCTTCAGTGCCAGTGTCCAGGCCAAACCGGCTTCGAGCGGCGAGATGGTCTCATCCATATCCTGGCCATACAGGTTCATGCCGGCCTCCAGGCGCAGCGTGTCGCGACAGCCCAGGCCGCAGGGGGCAATGCCGGCGCCATGCAGCCGCGCCCACACGGCGGCGGCCTCGCCGGCCGGCACGGCGATTTCAAAACCGTCCTCGCCGGTGTAGCCGGTGCGGGCGATCAACCAGTCGCCGTCGAAGGCCGCCTGGAACGGAATCAGCGTTTCGCTGGCCGCGCGGCTGCCGGGGTAGGCCTGCCAGAACTTGCCGCGTGCATTTGGCCCCTGCACCGCGATCATGGCTAGATCGCGGCGCGGTGCCAGGTGCACATCGAAACCCGCGGCCTGTGCTTGCATCCAGGCCAGGTCTTTGTCGGCCGTGCCGGCATTGACGACGATGCGGTAGCGTTCCGGGGTAAAGAAGTAGACGATCAGGTCGTCGATGACCCCGCCGTTTTCTCTCAGCAGGCAGGAGTAAAGCGCTTTACCGGGCTGCGCCAACTTGGCGACATCGTTGGCCAGCAGATGGCGCAGATAGGGACTGGAGCCGGGCCCGCTGAGGTCGATGGCGAGCATGTGGGAAACGTCGAACATGCCGGCGTCGCGGCGAACGGCGTGGTGCTCTTCGATCTGGGAACCGTAATGGATGGGCATGTCCCAGCCGGCGAAGTCGACCAGCTTGGCGCCAAGCTGGACATGGCTGGAGTGGAGCGGAGTTACTAGAGATGAATTTCCCATAAATCAAGTACCTATAAGGTTATTCTCAAGAAGTTTCTTAAGATTGATGGGTACGCAAGCAAAGCCTTTGCGTCCCATCTGTCCTTGGTACCTGAGAGATTTGGGCAGGGCTTCGATCAAATCGATAAAGCCGCTGCCGCGTGCCCCTTCGGTGGGTGAGCCGAGCTCACCACTCTCCAGATTTGTCCTGCGTCGCTGGTTCTTTTGCCTGAGCGGTTCCGGGATTTGCGCCTTCGGCGGTGATGTTGCGTCACTCTCTCCCTGCGACGGCGGGATTATGCTTGCTCGTCGTTGCCGTGGCAAGTGGGATAAGGCAGCGGGACCTGGAATCGCAGCGGAAACCCGCGCCGCTTCGAGCTCAAGCTCACCCTTCGCCTCCCTTGGCCGCATCCGGCAGCAGCGATACGCCGCCGGTCGCGTCGGCGTTGAGCAGGCCCAGGCGCGAGTAGATGATGAGCTTCTCGCGGCTGTCGCCGATGTCCATGTTGCGCATCGTCAGTTGGCCGATGCGGTCCAACGGCGAGAAGGCGCCTTCTCCCTTCTCCATGGTCAGGCGTTCCGGGTGGTAGGTCAAATTCGGGCTGGTCGTGTCGAGGATCGAGTAGTCGTTGCCGCGCCGCAGTTCCAGGGTGACCTCGCCGGTGACCGCCCGTGCCACCCAGCGCTGGGCGGTTTCGCGCAGCATCATGCACTGCGGATCGAACCAGCGCCCTTCGTAGAGCAGGCGGCCGAGGCGGCGCCCATTGCCGCGGTATTGCTCGATGGTGCCCTCGTTGTGGATGCCCGTCACCAGCCGCTCATAGACCGCATGCAGCAGCGCCATGCCTGGCGCCTCGTAGATGCCGCGGCTCTTGGCTTCGATGATGCGGTTCTCGATCTGGTCGGACATACCCAGGCCGTGCCGTCCGCCAATGCGGTTGGCTTCCATGAACAGCTCGACGGGATCGGCGAAGGTCTGGCCGTTGATGGCCACCGGCCGGCCCTCCTCGAAGCGCACCGCAACGGTCTCGGGCTTGACGACGATGTCGTCGCGCCAGAACGCCACGCCCATGGTCGGCTGGACGATGCGGATGCCCTTATCAAGGAACTCGAGGTCCTTTGCCTCGTGCGTCGCGCCGAGGATGTTCGAGTCGGTCGAGTAGGCTTTCTCGACGCTCATCTTGTAGTCGAAGCCGTTGGCGATCAAGTACTCCGACATTTCCTTGCGGCCGCCCAGTTCGTCGATGAACTCCTGATCGAGCCAGGGTTTGTAGATACGCAGGTTCGGGTTGGCGAGTAGGCCGTAGCGGTAGAAGCGCTCGATGTCGTTGCCTTTGTAGGTGCTGCCGTCGCCCCAGATGTGCACGTCGTCTTCGCGCATCGCCACCACCAGTGTGGTGCCGGTGACGGCGCGGCCGAGCGGCGTGGTATTGAAGTAGGTGGCCCCGCCCGTGGAGATGTGGAAGGCGCCGCACTGAATTGCGGCGATGCCTTCGGCGACCAGTTGCGGCCGGCAGTCGATCAGCCGTGCCTTGTCGGCGCCGTAGGCGAGCGCCTTGCGCGGGATATCCTCGTAGTCGCTTTCGTCGGGCTGGCCCAGGTGGGCGGTGTAGGCGCAGGGAAAGGCGCCTTTGGCGCGCATCCAGTGTACTGCGGCGCTGGTGTCGAGGCCGCCGGAAAAAGCAATGCCGACACGCTCGCCCTTGGGTAGCCGCTGAAGTATCGTCGTGGTCATGTCGATCTCGGAAAAAACCAAAATTTTATTCCGAATCCGAGAGAGATGTGGCTTCATTTTCCAGGGCGGCGCTGCGGCTTGGAGGAGACGAGGCAGAGGCGCGTCAGGCAGGCACAGGGAATGGCGATGTTAGAATTGCGCGATGAAACCGAGTAATTCCGATTTTTTCCAACTGCGTGGCGTGCGCACCCATGTGCGCCGGTGGGGGCCGACGGATGCCCCGCAACTATTCCTGCTGCATGGCTGGATGGATGTTTCCGCCAGCTTCCAGTTCCTGGTCGATGCCCTGGACCGTGACTGGCAAATCATAGCGCCGGACTGGCGGGGGTTCGGCGGGACCCAGTGGAACCACCATAGCTACTGGTTTCCAGACTACATTGCGGATCTCGACGCGTTGCTGGCGCATTATTCGCCCGACGCCCCGGTGCGGCTGGTGGGCCACAGCCTGGGAGGCAATGCCGCCTGCCTGTATGCCGGCATCCGGCCCGAGCGGGTCGCCGCGGTGGCGACCCTGGAAGGTTTCGGCCTGCATGTCAGCGATCCGGCCGAAGCGCCGGTGCGTTATGCCAGTTGGCTGGAACAGCTGCGTGCACCGTCCGGCCCGGCTTACAACCGCTATGCCGGCCGGGCGGAACTGGCGGCACGCCTGCGCGGCGTCAACCCGCGCCTGAGCGCCGATCAGGCCGCGTTCCTGGCCGAGCATCTGGGCGAAGAGCGGGGCGACGATCCCGGCAAGATCGTGGTGGCGGCCGATCCTTACCACAAGCTGCCGAGTCCCATCCTCTATCGCCTCGACGACGCCAAGGCATGCTGGCGTAGCGTAACGGCGCCGGTATTGTGGGTGGCGGCGCGGGACTCCTTCATCATGAAGAGTTTTTCCGGCGTGGTCGGCGAGGCCGACTACCAGGAGCGCATCGCCTGCTTCCGCGACATCCGCACGGCCATGATCGACGACGCCGGGCACAACATGCATCACGACCAGCCGCTGCACGTCGCCAAGCTGGTCGAGGATTTCCTGGGATGACTAGCGCCCGCATTTTGGCTGAGGGTAGCGCCAACTTGGCCAGCGTGACCAATGCCGACCTGCATTGCCATTCAACTGTTTCCGACGGACTGCTGGCGCCGGCCGAGGTGGTACGCCGGGCTTATGCCAACGGCGTAGATCTGCTGGCCCTGACTGACCACGACGAGATCGGTGGGTTGGGCGAAGCGCGCGCGGCGGCCACCGAATTGGGTCTCAGATTCGTCGATGGCGTCGAGATTTCGGTCTCCTGGGGCGACGACACGACCGTGCATATCGTGGCGCTGGACA
The DNA here is from genome assembly GCA_041665185.1 of Sterolibacterium sp. GTDB lineage: Bacteria > Pseudomonadota > Gammaproteobacteria > Burkholderiales > Rhodocyclaceae > JACRAR01. The sequence goes on along the minus strand of JBAYJH010000094.1, from coordinate 7,767 downwards.
TCGATCCTAGCAATCCGGCATTGATCGCCGGCCTGGCGCAGGTGCGCAGCGGACGCGACGAGCGGGCGGTACAAATGGGCGCCGAACTGGACAAGGTCGGCATCCACGGTGCCCATCAGGGGGCCTTGCGCTTTGTCGGTAATCCGGCCCTGGTGAGCCGTTCGCACTTTGCCCGCTATATCGTCGAGACAGGGCATGCCAAGGATGTCAAATCGGTTTTTGACCACTGGCTGGCCAAGGGCAAGCCTGGCTACGTCGCCCATTCATGGGCCACCCTGGCACAGGCCTTGGAATGGATACGCGGTGCCGGGGGCCTGGCGGTGATGGCGCATCCCGGCCGTTACCGGCTGAGCAACAAAGAGCTGCGCCGCCTGTTGGTGGAGTTTCGTGATCTGGGCGGGCAGGGCATAGAGGTAATTTCAGGTTCCCACGGCGACGCGGAGGTGGCGGAATTTGCCCGGTATGCGCGCGAGTTCGGTTTCCTGGCTTCGCGGGCCTCGGATTTTCACGGCCCCGGCGAGAGCCGCATCGATCTCGGCAAGCTTCCGCAGTTGCCGGAAGACCTGACGCCCCTCTGGCAGCGCCTTCGCTAGTCCATGGCCCAGCTCTTCACCCTCCATCCCGAGCATCCGCAGCCGCGACTGATCAAGCAGGCGGCGGAAATCATCCGCGACGGCGGCCTGGCGGCGTTGCCGACCGATTCCGCTTATGCCTTGGCGGGGCATCTTGGCGACGCGAAATTGCTCGACCGTATCCGCGGCATACGCGGCGTGGATGAGCGCCATCTGTTCACCCTGGTGTGCCGGGATCTCTCGGAAATCGCCACCTATGCGCGCGTCGACAACGCCCAGTTCCGCCTGCTCAAGGCCACGACCCCCGGAAGCTATACCTTCATCCTGGAAGGTACGCGGGAGTTGCCGCGGCGGGTACTGCACCCGAAACGCAAGACCATCGGGCTGCGCATCCCCGATCATGTGCTGGTGCAAGCGCTGTTGGCCGAGCTCGATGAACCCATGCTGACTTCAACCCTGATCCTGCCGGGCGCCTCGGCGCCGCTCGCCGATGCCCATGAAATACGCGAACGCCTGGAAAGGCGCCTCGACCTGGTGATCGACGCCGGACCTTGCGGGCGCGAGATGACCACGATCATCAATCTCAGCGGCGGCACTCCTGAACTGGTGCGAGCTGGGCGAGGGCCATTGGCTCCGTTCGGTCTCAGCTAGCCGCGAGTACTCTGGTAGAATCCGCACCCCCATGGAAAATCTGATCCAGACACTGGCGATTTGGGCTTTGCCGGTGATCTTCGCGATTACCCTGCATGAAGCCGCTCACGGCTATGTGGCCAGGTATTTCGGCGATCCGACCGCCTGGCAACTGGGCAGAGTCAGCCTAAATCCCCTGCGCCACATCGATCCGGTAGGCACGATCCTGGTGCCGGCGCTGATCCTGGCGACCAGCAGCTTGCTGGCCGGTGGCGGCATACTATTCGGTTGGGCCAAGCCGGTTCCGGTCAACTTCGGCCGCTTGCGCGATCCCAAACGGGATATGTTGTGGGTGGCAGCCGCCGGTCCCGGCGCGAACCTGGTCATGGCCCTGGGTTGGGCGTGCCTGCTCAAGCTCGCGACGCTCATGCCTGACAGCTTCTTTGCCTTGCCCATGGCCGAAATGGGCAAGGCCGGGATTAGAATCAACGCCGCCCTGATGCTGCTCAATCTGCTGCCGATCCCGCCCCTCGACGGCGGACGGATTGCGGTCAGCCTGCTGCCGCATCGCTGGGCATGGAAATTCGCCCAGCTTGAGCCCTATGGCTTCGTGATATTGTTGGCGCTGCTATTCACGGGGATCCTGGATGGGATACTCGGACCACTGATTTTCGGATTCATCCACCTGATCTTGCTGATTTTCGGTTTTTAATAAAATATGTACGCTGAAAAAGTTCTCTCTGGCATGCGCCCCACTGGGCGTCTCCACCTCGGCCATTATCACGGCGTGCTGAAAAACTGGATCAGGCTCCAGCACGAGTACCCGTGTCTGTTCTTCGTCGCCGACTGGCATGCGCTGACCACCGAATACGACGAGCCCGGCGGCATCGTGGTGAATACCTGGGAGATGGTCGTCGACTGGCTGGCCGCCGGCGTCGATCCGTCCCAGGCAACCCTGTTCATCCAGTCGCGCGTGCCCGAGCACGCCGAACTGCACTTGCTGCTGTCGATGATGACGCCGCAGGGGTGGCTGGAGCGCGTGCCGACTTACAAGGAACAGCAGGAGAAACTCAACCACAAGGATCTCACCACCTACGGCTTTCTCGGCTATCCGCTGCTACAGGCGGCCGATATCCTGATCTACCGCGCCGACAAGGTCCCGGTGGGTGAGGACCAGGTGCCACACATCGAGTTCACTCGCGAGATCGCCCGGCGCTTCAACCATCTCTACGGGCGGGAGCCAGGGTTCGAGGACAAGGCCAAGGTGGCCATCAAGAAACTTGGAAGCAAGCGCGCCAAGCTTTATGTGGAATTGCGCACGCGCTTCCAGGAGAAGGGCGAGGAGGCCGCGCTGGAGCAGGCGCATGCCTTGCTTCACGAGGCGCAGAGCCTGTCGCATGGCGACCGCGAACGCCTATTTGGCTATCTCGAGGGCGGCGGCAAGATGATCCTGGTCGAACCGGGTGCGTTGCTGACGGAATCTGCACGCATGCCGGGCCTCGACGGCCAGAAGATGTCGAAGTCCTACGGCAATACGATCGCCTTGCGCGAAGACGCCGACAGTGTGACCAAGAAACTGCGCACCATGCAGACCGATCCGCAGCGCGTGCGGCGCGGCGATGCAGGCGATCCGGCGAAATGCCCGGTGTGGCAGTTCCATGTTATCTATTCGGACGACAGCGTCAAGCAGTGGGTGCAGACCGGTTGCAAGAGCGCGGGTATCGGCTGCATCGAGTGCAAGCAGCCGCTGATCGAGGCGGTGCTGCGGGAACAGGAGCCGATGCACGAGCGGGCCCAGGTGTATCTGGATGATCCGCAATTGGTCCGCAATATCATCGCCGACGGTTGCGAGAAGGCGCGCAAGCTCGCCCAGGAAACCATGCGCGACGTGCGCGAGGCGATGGGTCTGGATTACTCATGAGCGCCGAAATTTCTGCGGTGGCGGAGCAGGCAGGCGGTGGCATGCCGCCGGCAGCTTTGGTCGCCGAGGCGCATTTCCCAAAGATCTACGGCGAACCGCTGCTCGAAATGCCGCGGGATCTGTACATACCGCCGGATGCGCTGGAGGTCATACTCGAATCCTTCGAGGGGCCGCTGGACTTGCTGCTGTATCTGATCCGCAAAGCCAATATCAGCGTTCTCGACATTCCCATGGCGCCGTTGACGCGCCAATACCTGGTGTATGTCGAGGCGATGCGCAAGCGCAATCTGGAACTGGCGGCCGAATACCTGCTCATGGCGGCGATGCTCATCGAGATCAAATCGCGCATGCTGTTGCCGCGGCAGCCCAAGGCCGAAACCGGCGAACCGGAAGACCCGCGCGCCGAACTGGTGCGGCGGCTGCTTGAGTACGAACAGATGAAAGCGGCCGCCGCCAAGCTCGATGCGCTGCCCCAGGTCGAGCGGGATTACGAGTGGGTGACGGTATGGATCGCCGACAAGGTCGCCCAGCGCCAGCCCGCCGTCAGCCTGCACGATCTTCAGACAGCCTGGCTGGGCCTGATGAAGCAGGCTCACATGACCCAGCACCACAAGATCCAACGCGAGGAGCTGTCGGTGCGCGAGCACATGAGCCTGATGCTCCGGCGCTTGCAGGGCGGGGCCTTCGTCTCTTTCGACCGGCTGTTCGAGATCGAGTGTGGAATACCCAGCCTGGTGGTCAATTTTCTCGCCATGCTTGAACTGGTGCGGGAAAGCCTGATCGAGATTACCCAGAGCGAGGCACTCGCTCCCATTTATGCGAAATTAGCCGATGCCAGCACTCTACACTCCTGACGATTACAAGCGCGTGCTCGAAGCGGCGCTGCTGGCCGCCTCGGAACCGCTGCCCCTGGCCGAGTTGAAGCGTTTGTTCGACGACGATTTCGACGACGATACGCTGCGCACCCTGCTTGCCGATCTGCGCGGCGACTGGTCGCAGCGCGGTGTCGAACTGGCGCAACTGGCCAGCGGCTGGCGTTTTCAGACCCGGCCGGAATTCCAGCCGTATCTCGACCGGCTGAAGAACGAGAAAGCGCCGAAATATTCCCGCGCGGTGATGGAAACTCTCGCCATCATCGCCTATCGCCAGCCGGTGACGCGCGGCGATATCGAAGAAATCCGGGGCGTTGCGGTTTCGCCCAACATTCTCAAGACCCTGGAGGCCCGCGACTGGATCGATGCGGTCGGCCATCGCGATGCGCCCGGCCGCCCGGCTCTGTATGCGACGACGCGGAAGTTTCTGGATGATCTCGGACTACGTAGTCTGGCGGAGTTGCCGCCGTTGACGGAAGTGGCGTCGCTAACGGAGATCGCCGATGGCAGCCCCCCGTAAGCGTCCTACTCAGCGCAACACGCCGTTCCGGCCGCCCACCGGATCGGCCCGGTCTAAACGCGCGCCGGGTACCGAAGTCGAGGTCGAGGTAACAGCCGGTGTCAAGAACGTCGCACGGCGTTCCGCAACTGGTGGATCGCGCGGCAAGCGCGAGCCACCGGTGGTCGACGCGTCGGTCAAGCTGCACAAGGCACTCGCCGATGCCGGTTACGGTTCACGTCGCGAACTGGAAGAATGGATCACCGCCGGCCGGGTCAGCGTCAATGCCGAGCCGGCGCATGTCGGCCAGCGTATCGGACCGGCGGACAAGATCCGCGTTAACGGCAAGCTGGTGCGTCTGCGTTTCGCCGACGAACGCCGCCAACGTGTGCTGCTTTACCACAAGCCGGAAGGCGAAATCGTCTCCCGTGACGATCCCCAGGGGCGGCCCAGTGTTTTCGACAAATTGCCGCGAATGCGCGGCGGCCGCTGGATCGCCATCGGCCGACTGGATTTCAATTCTTGCGGCCTGCTGTTGTTTACCAACGACGGCTCGCTGGCGGATCGGCTGATGCACCCGCGCAGCGAACTCGAGCGCGAGTACGCCGTGCGGGTGGTGGGCGAGTTGAGCCTGGAGAGCAAACACAGGCTTACCGAAGGCGTGGAGCTGGAAGACGGTCCGGCGCACTTCGGACGCTTGGTCGATGGTGGTGGCGAAGGAACCAATCGCTGGTACCGCGTCACCATTTCCGAGGGACGCAACCGCGAGGTGCGACGCATGTTCGAAGCAGTCGGCGTGACGGTCAGCCGATTGATGCGGGTGCGCTACGGTCCGGTGTCGATGCCGCCGCGCCTGAAGCGCGGCATGGTGCTGGAGTTGCAGCCGGAGGAAGTGGCCAACTTGCTGAAGCGTGCGCCGCTGGTGAAAACGCTCGCGGAAACTCAGCGGATCTCAAAAGAAACCGCGGAATGAGTTGCTTAGCGCGGGTGCCTCTTATATAATCCACCTGTTTTGCGGTGTACCGATGGTTCGGTTTATTCCGATTTGGTATGCCTGACATTTTCCGGTTTTCGGTCGTGCAAGTAGCTTATGCGTGGCGAGAGAACACAAGAGGATGGGCGTTTCGCCCATTTTTTATTTGTAGTGGCGTTTCGAGCAAACGCAGCGTGTTGTATGCAACTGGCGGAATTGATAGAGCAGGCAGTGACAGGATTGGGCTATGAACTCGTGGATTTCGAGACGAGTCCGCGCGCGCGCTTGCTGCGAATCTTCATCGACGGCCCGCAAGGCGTGAATATCGACGATTGCAGCAAGGTCAGCAACCACTTGTCGCGGCTGTTTGCGGTTGAAAACATCGATTACGATCGGCTTGAGGTTTCCTCGCCAGGGCTGGATCGACCGCTCAAGAAGCCGGCGGATTTCGAACGCTTTGCCGGGCAGCAGGCGCAGATGCGGATGCGGCTGCCGATCAACGGGCAACGTAATTTCACCGGCTTGCTGAGCGGCGTGAAAGATGGAATTGTGAACTTGCAGGGTACCGAAGCGGCCTACCGATTGCCGTTGGAGCAGATCGAAAAAGCTCGCCTGGTGCCGAAGTTTTAATGGAATTTGAAAGAGATTGCGGGAGATAGCAGGATGAGTCGAGAATTGTTGCTGCTGGTGGATGCCTTGTCGCGCGAGAAGAACGTGCAAAAAGACATCGTATTCACTGCCCTCGAACTGGCGCTTGCCTCCGCCACCAAGAAGAAGACCAACGAGGAGGCCGATGTCCGTGTTGAAATCAATCGCGAGAGCGGCGAGTTCGAGGCTTTCCGGCGCTGGCTGGTGGTCGAGGACGACCTGGTCGAGAATTCTGAGCAGCAGATCGGCTTGTCCGATGCCCGCATCCAGATTCCGGATATCTCAGTCGATGATTACATCGAGGAATCGCTCGAGCCGGTCGATTTTGGACGCATCGGTGCGCAGGCGGCGAAACAGGTGATTCTGCAAAAGATCCGCGACGCCGAGCGTGAGCAGATCCTCAACGATTTCCTCGAACGCAAGGAACATCTCGTCACCGGCACCGTCAAGCGCATGGAGCGCGGCAATGCCATCATCGAAGCCGGCCGTATCGAGGCCGCGCTGCCGCGCGACCAGATGATCCCGCGGGAAAACCTGCGGCCGGGCGACCGTGTCCGCGCCTGGCTGATGAAGATCGACCGCACCGCCCGCGGCCCGCAATTGATCCTGTCGCGCACCGCGCCCGAATTCATCATGAAACTGTTCGAACTGGAAGTCCCGGAGATCGAGGACGGACTGCTCGAAATCAAGTCGGCAGCACGAGATCCCGGCATACGTGCCAAGATCGCCGTCAAGTCCAATGACCCGAGGGTGGACCCGATCGGCACTTGCGTCGGCATGCGCGGTTCGCGCGTCACCGCGGTGACCAACGAACTGGCCGGCGAGCGCGTCGATATCATTCTCTGGTCGGCTGATCCGGCGCAATTCGTGATCGGCGCCCTGGCGCCGGCCGAAGTGTCGAGCGTCATGGTCGACGAGGAAAAGCATGCCATGGACGTGGTGGTCAGCGAAGACAACCTGGCCATTGCCATTGGTCGCGGTGGCCAGAACGTGCGGCTTGCTTCGGAGCTGACCGGCTGGACCATCAATCTGATGACCGTCGAGGAGTCGCAGCAGAAATCGGAACAGGAACAAGGCGTGATTCGTCAGTTGTTCATGGAAAGACTCGACGTGGATCAGGAAGTCGCCGACATCCTGATCGAGGAGGGCTTCTCCACGCTGGAGGAAGTCGCCTACGTTCCGCTCACCGAAATGCTGGAGATCGCTGCATTCGACGAAGCCACAATCAACGAGTTGCGCGATCGCGCGCGCAACGTGTTGTTGACCGAGGCGATTGTCGATGAAGAGCAACTCGAAAACGTTGAGGATGATCTGCTGGGGCTCGATGGCATGGACAAATCGCTGGCGGCCAAGCTGGCGCGTGGGAATGTCCGCAAGCGCGACGACTTGGCGGATCTGGCGGCGGATGAACTGGTGGAACTCACCGGAATAGATGAAGAGCGGGCCAAGAGCCTGATTACCACGGCGCGTGCGCATTGGTTCGCAGCTGAATAATCGCAGAGGACCGGCCATGGCACAGATGAATGTTGCACAATTCGCGAGCGAGCTGAAAATGCCCGCCACCGCGCTCCTCGAGCAGTTGCACAAGGCTGGTGTCGGCAAGCAGGCGGCCAACGATACCTTGACCGAACAGGACAAGGCCAAGCTGCTGG
>JBAYJH010000093.1:0-15377 GCA_041665185.1 Sterolibacterium sp. | reverse complement strand
CCATTTCAAAAGCACGAAGAGGGCGAATGCCGTGGCAACGGCGATCAAGCCCCATTTGCCGAACTGCTCGAGAACCTCAAGGACCTCATTGACTGCGTCCTGAAACACCACGCCCAGCGCCACCGCCACCCCTGCCCACAACAGCGCACCCAACGCATCGAAGAGCAGAAAGACACCCACCCCGGTTCGCATCGAACCGGCAAGGGCTGTGGCCACGGCGGCAAAACCAGGAATGAATTTGGCGAAGAGGAGCGACGGCGCCCCAAATCGCAAGTAGATCGACTCGGTCTGGCGTACGCAGGAGTCGGGCGACAGCGAAATACGGCATAGGGTTCGCAGCACCGGGCGGCCAAGCCGCGATCCCGCGAGATACCAGGCAAAATCGGCTATTACAGCCGCGCCCACCGCGGCAACAAGCAGTTGAGGAAGCGTGTAGCCAGCCCTGGAGACCAGCGCACTGGCGACGATAAGGGTGGGATAGGCGGGCAGGGGCAATCCGGCTTGTTCCATGAGCACATGCAGGAAAACGAAGGCGAGTCCGTATTGTTCGAGAAGAGACAGGAGAAGCTGCATGATCGCGTCGCCTATACCCGCACTGGCAAGCCTATTTCAAGCGGACGCCGGAACTGTCGTAAACCTCGACCACCACCGGGATGCCCTGGCGAACGCTCTGCGATACCGTGCAGAACTCCTCGAACTGGCCAAGCACGCGGTCCAGATGCGCAAGTTCAGCCGCGGGTGCGCCTAGCGTCAATTTGACATGGATATTCTCGACCCGGAGGCGGTTATCGGCATTTCGGCCAATGCTTGCCGTAACCGTTGTTTGTATCGGCTCGGGCTTTTGCTTGAACTTGCGTAGCGCAAACAGCAGGCTGTCGGACAGGCAATTGCCAACTGCCGCCGCAAGCAACTGGGAAGGAGACGGCCCAGTACCCTTGCCTAGCGGTGGCGGCTCATCGCCGTAGAGCACCGGCATGTCTTCCGAAAAATGAATGGCAAACCTGAAATCCTCGTCCTGCTCCAGAATGACCGTTACGATTTCCGACATGAATGCCTCCTGAAGTGACCGATGGTGACTAGGACATGCGGCCGATGGCACAACTGACGAATGATTTGGCCTTGGCGGTCGCCGATCTCAAACCGGACACCGCGCCTCGCTCGGGATAACCGAGCTCGAGCAGTCTCTCCGTCACCGCGGCGCGAATTGCCTCGTCGCCTTCGATATCGATGTCGCCGCTGTCAATATCCACGGCCGCATAAGAAACTCCCGGCATGACCATCAGCGCCTTGGTGATCGAATTTGCGCAACCACCGCACTTGATGTTCTCCACAGTAATTTTCCACGACATGACATGATTTCCTCAGTACGTTAAGCAGCAAGACCGGCTATCCAAGCAACGCCACGCATACTATAGGGGGTATAGTACGCTGTCAAGCGGCTGCCTGGTTGACGCCGATATTCCCGATAGGCTCGGTCAGTCAGGCATGTCGTCCAGAATTCCCGAGACCGGGATACCCGCGATCAACCAAGAGGTTTTCAAATTATCGCGCGGCAGCCAAGTGGCGACAAACCAATACATCGAACTATCAATATGTTATGTTTTAAATAAATAAATTGTATATTCGAATATGCTGATTTATTGACCAATATCAATACTCGTTGCTGCGGTGCAGCTAGGATTCATGCCGCTACTTTGCTTGGCCGCTTATCCCACCGGGCAAGGCCGCTTTCTTACAAAGGGAGAGGGCAATGCATTTCAAGAATCTACTGGCCGCCGTCATGGTTGCCATGCTTTTCACCACCGCAGCATCCGCCGCCACGGAACCGGCTCCCAACAAACTGTTGCAGTCCACTGCCAACCACAGCAAGTTCCAGGCGCTCGACCGGGAATTCGATTCCGGACCGGAAGTCACCAAGGCCTGCCTGACCTGCCATACCGAAGCCGCCAAGCAGATCCACCTGACCCAGCACTGGAAATGGGAGTTCGTCAACCCGGGCAGCAAGCAGGTATTGGGCAAGAAGCACGTCATCAACAACTTCTGCACCTCGGTGGCCTCCAACGAAGCGGCGTGCAACAGTTGCCACATCGGCTACGGCTGGAAGGACGACAAGTTCGACTTCAGCTCCGAGGAGAATGTCGACTGCCTGGTCTGCCACGACTCTACCGGGAAGTACAAGAAACCTTCGGGATTCGCCGGCCTGCCGGTGACCAAGGACACCGAGTTTCCGCCCGGTTCCGGCAAGATCGTCAAGGGAATTAACCTCGGAGACATCGCCCGGAAAGTCGGCCCAACCCAGCGCACCACCTGCGGCGCCTGCCACTTCAACGGCGGCGGCGGCGATGGCGTCAAGCACGGCGACCTCGACAGTTCGCTGGAGGCGCCGGGCAGGGAACTCGACGTGCACATGGACACCAAGGGCAACAACTTCACCTGCGCCACCTGCCACAAGACCGACGGCCACCAGGTTCCCGGCAGTCGCTACGCGCCGACGGCGATGGACAAGAACGCGGCGCAAGTGCGTGGCAAGGGCGGCAAGATCAACCCGGCCACCTGCCAGTCCTGCCACGGACAGGAGCCGCACAAGCAGGCCAAGCTCAACGACCACACCGGCAAGCTCGCCTGCCAGACCTGCCACATCCCCTTCTTCGCACGCGGCGGCCAGCCGACCAAGATGTCCTGGGACTGGTCCACGGCAGGCAAACCAGGTCCCGACGGCAAGCCCATGACCATCAAGAACGAAGACGGTTATGAAACCTACATGTCGATCAAAGGCGATTTCGTCTGGAAGGAAAACGTCCAGCCGGAGTACATCTGGTTCAACGGCAACGTCAAGTACACCCTGTTCGGCGACAAGATAGAGAAGGGTGACAAGCCGACACAGATCAATCACTTCGAGGGCAGTGCCGGCGACGGCAAATCGATGATCTGGCCGATCAAGATGTTCCGCGGCAAGCAGGCCTACGATCCGGTGAACAAGTCCCTGGTGATTACTCACCTGGCTGGCAGCGACGGCACCGCCTTCTGGAAGAACATGAAGTGGGAGCCGGCGGTCGCCGCCGGCATGGCAGCTGCCCACGCCAATTTTTCAGGCAAGGTGGATTTCATCGAAACCGAGAGCATGTGGCCCATCACCCACATGGTGGCGCCCAAAGAGAAAGCCGTCGGTTGCGTCGAATGCCATAGCAGCAGTGGCCGCCTGGAAAAGATCGACGGCATCTACATCCCCGGCCGCGGCAGCGATCACGCCGCCTGGTTGGACCTGGGCGGTTGGGCCATCGCCGCGCTGGGCCTGCTCGCCGTCCTCGGCCATGGACTGGGCCGCTTTGTCGCTTACCGCCGCAATCGTTAATAGGGAGTTCGATCATGATGTCACGCGTCTACATATTCAAGCGCTTCGAACGATTCTGGCACTGGTCCCAGGCGGCGCTGATCATCACCATGCTGATCACCGGCTTCGAAGTACATGGCACCTACAACGCACTGGGCTGGCAACAGGCGGCGAACGTCCATACCACGGCCGCCTGGGCGCTGATCGTATTGTGGGCTTTCGCCATCTTCTGGCACTTCACCACGGGGGAATGGAAACAGTACATCCCCACCACCGAAAAGATCGTCGCGGTGATGCGCTATTACGCCTTCGGCATCTTCGATCCTGACGCCCATCACCCCTTCCGCACGACCACCCTCACCAAGCACAATCCGCTGCAACGGCTGGCCTACCTCTTCGTCAAGCTGTTCATCAATCCGCTGGTGTGGGTCAGTGGTCTGCTCTATCTCTACTACCACGACCTCGGTGGCTACGGCATCGGCGGAGCGGACGGCCTGCAACTCGCGACGATCGCCCTGGCGCATACCCTGGCCGCCTTCCTGATGCTGATCTTCCTCATCGTCCACGTCTATTTCGCCACCACCGGCCATACCCCGCTGGCCCACATCAAGGCCATGATCAGCGGCTGGGAAGACCTGGAAACCGAGCCCTGACGGGGACGGCGAACGAATTCGTAATGCTGAAATGTTGCACAACTTAGGGAGTTATTCATGAACATCACTTTGAAGAAGAAACTGCTGACCGGACTGATTGCCGGCTTGATGCTGCCACTGGCGGCCCAGGCCGCGGAGGCCGACCTGTTGAAGAAGATTAACGAATTGGCGCAGCAAATCGAAGCCTTGAAGAGCCAGGTCAAGGCCAACGAGGAGAATGCCGCCAAGGCGGCCGCGCAGGCGCGAAGCGCCGTCGCGAAGACCGATGCAGGCACCCTCGACGAACTCAAGAGCCAGGTCAAGAAGCTCGAAGACAAGTCGCTCGGCAAGTGGCTGACCGTGGGTGGCGACTACCGCTTCCGCTATGACTACCTGAAAGGCCAGACCAAGACCTTTACCGACGTCAATGCCACTTTTGCCAACGCGCAGCAGAAGCTACAGGGCGATTTCTTCAACAACCCATCGACCGTGGCCGGCACTTCAAGCTACTTCGGCGCACCGCAAGCCGGCGGCATGTCGACGGCCGGTGCGCTGTCGGGCTTGATGGGCTTTGCCCAGGCGATGAACCAGGTCGGCACTTATGACCAGGCACGCGCCTTCCTGGGCAACCCCATGAACGCCGGCATGGTCCAGGGCATGGGCGGTTTCGCCGCGACCGTTCCGGCCTACAAGCCGGAAAATACCAGCATGTACAGCAACCGCTTCGGACTCGACATCGGCGCCAAGGCAACCCAGGACATAAGCGTCAATGCTCGTCTGGTGATGTACAAGACATTCGGTTCCCAGAACGACGCGGCCATCACCAACGCGGGATCTGCGCCTTACTTCGCCGACCGTGTCGGCGTCTTCGACGGCACGCTCGGACATGTTCCGTCGAGCAGCTACCTGAACGTCGACCGTGCCTACGCCACCTGGAGCAATATCGCCGACCAGGAGATCTGGTTTTCGGTCGGTCGCCGCCCGTCGACCAACGGCGCGCCGAGCAATCTCAGGCTGAACAATCCACGTCCCGGCAACGGCGGAACGCCCTCGCTGCTGGTCGACTACGCCTTCGACGGCATGACCCTCGGCTATGCCCCGGACATCGACGCGCTGCCCGGTGCCTACGCCAAGATCTGCTACGGCCGGGGCTTCGAGAGCGGTTTCCGCAACACGCCGGCGAACTCGCTGTCCGACACCGACATGCTCGGTTTCGCGGTTATTCCCATCGATACCGATCCGCTGCGCGTCTGGCTGCAATACAACCGCGGCTTCAATATTTTCGACGCGCCGACCATGAGCAACACCTACTTCGGCAACACCATGGCCAAGACCAATCTGGGCGACATCGACTGGTGGGGCGCCGGCTTCATGAGCACGTTCAAGAAAGTCGGCAGCGGCGACCTACAGGTCTTCGGCGATGTGGGCCTCAGCGTGACCCATCCGAACAACAACGTTTCCTCGCAGTTCGGCTTCCAAGGCTTGCTGACCGGCGGCTTCTTCGCACCCGAGGCCCCGACCAGCAAGCGGGGTAACGCGGTGGCGCTGGGCGTACGCTACGACTTGCCGTCGAAAACCAAGTTCGGCGTCGAGTACAACCAGGGTTCCAAGGACTGGATCACCTTCGCCCCGGCCGCCGACGACATGTGGACCGCCAAGGTCGGTACCCGCGGCGAAGTCTACGAAGCCTACGTGATCCAGGAACTCGACCGCCAGCCGATTTCTTCCTACTTCAGCCGCGCTTTCTTCCGTCTCGGCGTACAGCATTACAACTTCAACTACTCCGGCAGCAACAACTGGGTCGGCGCCGCGCTGAAAATCTCCGACATCAATGGCCAGATGATGACCACGACGCCGCTGGAGAACGCCACCAACGTCTACGCCACCTTCGAGGTCAAGTTCTGATTGATACACGGTACGGCGGGGGAGTCACCGCTCGCTCGCCGAATTGCAACGCATCTCACGTTCAGGAGCACATCATGAAATCGAAATTCTCCACTCTCTTCCTCGCCGCCGCACTCGCGCTTTCGACCGCGACCTACATGGGCAACGCCGCCGCCGACGAAGGCAAAATGGTCGGCCCGGTTACCAAGATCACAATCGCCAAAGACGGCAAGTCCGCCGCCGCCGTAATGAAGGATGCAAAATCGGGCGAGACCGTGACGCTCACCGTCACTGACGACCTGACTCTCGACAAGTTCAAGGACAAGCGCATCGTCGAAGGCGACGAGATCCGTGCCCGCTGGGAAAAGGACGGCAAGAACACCAGCAAGTCATTCAAGAAGACAGCGGGCTGTTAAACCCCTCGGCGCGGGGGCTGCGCGAGTCAGCGAGCGCGACACCCGCGACCGTTACCCGGTGGATCGCGCAGGCGATGTGCTTGCCGGCGGTTTGAGTAAACGCAAGACATTCTGCAAAGGAACCCAATCATGAGACACCTGATTCTGGCAACCGCTTTGGCAGTGGCTTTCCTGTCGCCATTGCCGGGACCAAGCTTGAACGTCAACGCGGCGGAGCAGCAAGTCGAAGCTGGAGAAATCAGCAACGACCAGATGGTCGCCTACTATGAGAAAGGCCTCATCGGCGACACTGTCTGGGTGGTGGATAGCCGGCCGGCCGGCAAATACCTGTCGGGGCACATCCCCGGTGCCTTCAGTCTTCCCCTGGACAAGCTCAAGCAAGACCCCGCGAGTGTCGACAAGCTCGGCATACCCAAGTCAGGCAAGGTGATTTTCTATTGTGCCGGACGCGAGTGCACCCTTTCGGTCGATTCCGCAGAGATCTTCAAGAAGATCGGTTATGCCAATTCCTGGGTGTATCGAAATGGGGTTCCGGGCTGGAACCAGAAGATGCAGCCACTCCGGGCGGAGGAACAATTCGTCAAGAAGGGAAACGTCATTCTGATCGACACCGCGCCGGGCAAGGAAACCATCGTCACGGCTGCGAACAAGACCATCCAACTCTCCCTGAACGACCTGAAGGGTGACAAGGGCAAGACCATCCTTGGGCCGCTCTCAAGAAATGCCCCCTTGGTGGTGGTCGGACGCGGTGAGATGGAGGCGACCAACGCCGTGCTGGAAGAACTCCGCGAGCTCGATTTCCGCAGACTGGCCTACCTTCCCATCAACGCATGGAAGGACAAGTTGACGATGGCCCCGCCCATTGCCGCCGTCACCTGGGCGCCGGTCTATGGCCCGGGCCAGGTATCGCCGAAGGCATTCGAAGCGGCGGTGGCATCCGCTCACTACATCCTGGATGTGCGCCCAGTCGCGGATTATGCGAGGGGCCACTTCAAGGGAGCGGTCAATATTCCCATCGAGGAACTGGAAAAGGATTACGCCAAAGTCCCAAGAGACAAGCCGGTCTTCGTCAATTGCGCCACCGGGGCCAAGAGCCAGAAGACCTTCGACATCCTCGGCCGCAAGGGCTACACCAATATCACCTACCTCGATGCCGAGATTTCCTGCAAGGGCGAGGCCTGCACCATCAAGGAATAGCCGCAGCGACACACCACCAGCAGGGAATCGAACATGTCCGAAAATCGCAGCTTCGGCGCAGGCCTGCGAGAAGACTACCAGCGGTCGCTGGTGGAATCCTGGGAGGCACACAGCGGCGCCATCCTGCTGGTGCTGCTGCTCATGGCGCTGATGGTTAAAGGCACCTTCTGGGGCGTGTTCGGCGGCCTGAGGTTGTGGGGCGACTGGTTCAATAACTTCATCGGCCTGGGTCCGCTGTTGAACATCAAGACCGGCCTTGAGTCGCCCTTGGCACATCGCATGTCGCTCATGAACATCGTGCTCATATTGGGAGCCGTGTCGGCCGCGTTGATATCGAGACAGTTCTCCGTCTACCGGGCACCCAAGATCGAGTACCTGTGGGGCGCACTGGGCGGAATATTGATGGGCATGGGGGCGACGCTGGCCGGCGGCTGCACCACCGGCGGGTTCTTCACGCCGGCGATGGCCTCCTCTCCCACCGGCTGGGTCATGGGAGCAGGCCTGATGGCGGGAGCCGTCGTCGGACTCAAGCTGCTGTTGTGGACGCTGGAGCATATTTCCTGGGGAACCCGCGCACCTCCCACCGTCGAACTTCCGCTGCAACGCGCCTTCCCGGTGCTCGGCCTGCTGCTGATTGCGGCAGTCGTCGCCTGGAGCGTCGCCTGGGCGCATGGCGGCGACCAGCGCTTGGCCGGGCACGCCATACCCATCGTCATCGGATTTGCCATGGGCTTCGTCATGCAGCGTTCGCGCCTGTGTTTTTCGCGGGCATTCCGCGAACCCTTCATGACGGGCGAGGGCACGATGACCAAAGCCATCATCCTGGCGCTGGCGATCGGCATACCCGCTGCCGCCTTGCTATTCCAGAAGAAGCTGGTCGACCCTTATGACGCCATCCCGGCCACCTTCTGGCTGGGCTCGTTGTCCGGCGGCTTGCTCTTCGGCATCGGCATGGTCTTTGCCGGAGGTTGCGCCTCGGGCGCGCTCTGGCGCGCGGGTGAAGGCCATCTCAAACTTTGGCTGGCACTCACCTTCTTCGCCTGGAGCGGCTCCACCTTCACCGGTATTCTTTCGCACTGGGGCGTGCTGGATCGGGACACCGGCGATGACAACCTGGACTTCACCCTGCTGGGTAGTCAGGCCTACCTCAAGGACATGCTCGGCAGCCACGAGGCTGCCCTGGCGACCGGCCTGGGGCTGCTGCTGTGCTGGTATCTTTGGGTGCGCTACAACGAATCGACGGAAAAGTTCACCGTGACTTGAACCGACAATGTCGTGAAGTTCCGCCGCATAGCGGCGCCGGGATCCTGATTGACGAATGCCTGGCGATCGAATATGACTGCCGTTCGGCCAGGAGTATCAGGCGCCCTTGGCCACCAGAACGGCGCATTCGGCCTTGCCGATGATACGTTCGCCGTTGCTGCCCAGCAACGCGCGCCCCCAGCCGGTGCGGCCATAGCTGCTGATGACGATGATGTCGGCGCCAGTGGCCCGGGCGGCGGCCGCGACGACGTCGGCCACTTCGCCTTCACCGGTGCGACCGTCCACGGCGATACCCTCTTTTCCCAGAAATTCCACCACCCGGCTGACGATGGTCTCTGCCTCGGCACGGCGGCTATCGCTGTGGCTGGGCACCTTGACCGAGATCACCGAAACCGGCAGCCCAAGATGGCGCGCCAGGCCCGAAGCGGTCACCGCGGCGGCGTCCGCATAACGCGAACCATCGGTGGCCAGAAGAATACGCGCGGTGCCGAGATCGGCGTCACGCGGCACCACCAACACGCTACAGTGTGCGTTGCCCACCACCTTGGCCGTTGCGTCGCCCACCATCAGGCGGGCCAGGCCACGTCGCCCGCGACGGCCCATGACCACAACGTCCGCTTGCAGTTCCTCGCTGGCGGCGACGATTTCCTTGTGCGGGTCCTCGCCCTGCCGCAGCTGGGTGGCGCATTCGATACCCGCCGCTTTCGCCTCGACCTTCACCTGCTCCAGCGTCATTCGGGCCTCGGCCAGTGCCTTGGCCACCAGTTTGGGCGCCAGGGTGTCGTACTCGGGGTTGCCGAGAACCATGCTCATCGCCGTGAGCTTGCCGCCACAAGCACGCGCCAGATGGATGGCGGCGCGGGCGGCGCCAGCGGAGAATTCCGAGCCGTCGGTGGCGAGCAGGATCTTCTCGAAGCGACCAATGGGAGAAAGTTGCGAGACTTGGCTGCTCATGGCGGACTCCAGGTCAATGGCCGGTCGCCAGGATGCCGGAAGCGGCGAGCACCAGCACCAGCACTTCGAGCACGGCAATGGCGGTGAAAACCCTGTCCCGGGCGACGATGAAGATGGGAAGGATACGCAGGTAACAAAGCACCGTCACCCCCGACAGCAGCACGATGCCGACGAAGTTCATGTAATCGCCTTTGCCGATCATCGCCACCCAGGTCCAGCCGGTGTGCGTGTGCGTCGCTTTCAGGTATTCGCCAACCGGCTTGCTCCACAATTGGGCCAACTGCTCATGCGAGACCTGGGGCGCGGCGAAGCCGACGAGGTAGAGAACAAAGGTCACCACCAGCACGACGAAGCCGAGCTTCATGCCCCAGTCGAGCACGGCCGCATAGGCAAGTTGTTCTTCCGAGGCGTACTGCTTGCCGTTGGCGGATATGTCGGCCACGTCGATTCCTTTCAGTTCCAGATTCCGAGGCCCTTGAGCAATGCCCGGCTGCCGGCCAGCAACAGCATGCCGATCACCACCTTGCGCACCATTGAGGCGGAAGCCACTTTCAGCAGGCGGACCCCGACGAGCGAGCCTAGCATGATGCCGATCAGGGAGGGCACGGTGATCATCGCCAGCACCGCGCCCTGGTTGAGATAGACCCAGGCCGCGGACGTGTCGACAATCGAAAGCATGAACTTCGAGGTGGCCACCGAGACCTTCAGCGGCGCCCCCATCAGCAGGTTCAATACCGGCACGTTGGCCCAGCCGGCGCCGAGGCCAAACATTCCGGCCATGATGCCGATGCCCACAAAGAGCACCAAGCCCTTGACCGTACGATGCACCTTCCAGTCAACTTCCCGGTTCGCCGCGACGTCGAAGTAGACGCCATTCATGCGCAAAGCGGAAGACAGTGGGCAGGCCTGATCCACTATCGGGTATTCGGATTTCTTGGCCAGAAACATCAACAGGACAATGCCGAGGATAGTGGTGCCCAATGCGATCTGCACGACCTGGGCCGGGAGCGCCAATCCCACCATGGCGCCGACGATGGCCGACGCGGAGGCAATCAGCGCCAGGGGCATGGCCAGGCGCAGACTTGCCATGCCGGTATTGAGCAGGCCGGGACCGGCGGCCAGAGCACCCGCCAGCGCCACCATGAGACCCGCGCCGCGGACGAAGTCGAGATGGAAGGGAAAGAAGCCACCGACAATCGGTACGAACAGCACGCCACCCCCGACGCCGCCGAGCACGGCGACGATGCCGAGAAAGAAAGTCACCACGAACAGGATAGCCGGCCAGGCCCACCACGGCATCGCCGATCCCGTCTCCGCCAGCTTCACGACCGCCGTGGATTCGGCCCAAGCAGCGCCAGACAGCGCCAAGCCGACCAAGCCGCATGCAACAGCGGCCAGCATGACAAGTCGACGGCTCATCTTCGTATTTCCCCCGTGGCATCGCCGGCGCATAGTTCAACCGGATGATGCAGTATTAAATGCATGTGTTGCAAAACGCAGCAACCGATTCTAGCGCCACGGGACCAGCCGCTTGAAAGATATTCGTGATGTTTGCATCACCGGAGCTAATAGCGGGATGCCAGCAACCGCTACGAGCGGTTTCGGCCGGGACGGCCAGCGCCGCGAGGGTGCTACTCCGTTTCGAGCTTGTAGCGCTTCAGCTTGCGCCAGAGCGACACCCGGTCGATGTCGAGGATTTGGGCGGCCAGGGTCTGGTTACCACCGGTATCCTGAAGCACCCAGCGGATGTAATCGCGCTCCTGCTCCTCCAGCGAAGGCAGGCGACCCTCCTTCTTGCGGAAAGTCCGGATCGACATCTCGCGCAGGTCGTCCGGCAGGTATGCGGTCTCGATGATATTGCCGGTGGCGATGGCGACGCCACGTTCGATGATGTTCTCCAACTCGCGCACGTTTCCGGGGAAATCATAAGTCTTGAGAATATCCAGGGTTTCGGCGGAAATTTCCGTGACCCGCTTGGCCATCCGGGCCGCGCATTTGGTCAGGAAATGGTAGGCCAGCAGCGGAATATCCTCCCGGCGTCGCGACAGGGGCGGGATGTGGAGATTGACCACGTTGATGCGGAAAAAGAGGTCCTGGCGGAATCCTCCCTGCTTCACCATGTCCTGCATGTCCCGATTGGTGGCGGCAATGAAGCGAACATCCACCTTCACCGGCAGCGTGGCGCCCAAAGGCAGCACTTCCCGTTCCTGAATTGCCCGCAGCAGCTTGACCTGCATGGCCAGGGACATTTCGGTGATCTCGTCGAGGAACAGCGTACCGCCGTCGGCCGCCAGCAGCAGACCTTTCTTGTCGTTTGCGGCGCCGGTAAAGGAGCCCTTGACATGGCCAAACATCTCGTTGGCCAGCAGTTCCTCGTTGAAGGCACCGCAATTGACCGCCAGGAATGGTCCGGTCGCGCGGCGGCTGTGGTGATGCAGGTATTGAGCGAAGAGTTCCTTGCCGGTACCCGATTCTCCGGTGATCAAAATATTGCAGTCGGTTGGGGCAATTTGACGGGACATGTCCAGCAGCCGCTGCATTTCACCGTCCTGGGTGATGATGCGCACCTTGCCCTGGAAACTCTCGACCTGTTCTCGCAGTGCTCGGTTCTCCCGGCGCAGGCGAATCTTGTCCATCGCCTCCGCCACCACTTTGCGCACCTCGTCGAGCCGAAAGGGTTTGGCGATATAGTAGAAGGCACCCTGCTTCATCGCATCCACCGCCGACTCGAGGGTGGCGAAGCCGGTGATCAGGACCACTTCGGTATCCGGCCAATCTTCCCGGCATTTTTTCAGAACCTGCAAGCCGTCCACTTTCTCCATGCGCAAGTCGGTGAGGACGACGTCGAACCGCTGCTTGTCGAGATGCGCCAGTGCGTTTGCGCCGCTCTGGGTGGCGGTGACCTCGTAGCCCTCCTTCTTCATCACATGCTCGAGATTCTTCACGGCGACTTTTTCGTCGTCGACGATCAACAGCTTTCCGTTAGACATGGTTCCTCCGCAGGGCCGCCCCAAGGGGGAACGGCCAACAATATGGAGCGGGCGCAGCCCGCGAACAACCGTCACCCCTTTCCTTGGGCATAGGCAGGGTTTCGCGGAGCAATGCTCCGCGCTGCCGTAGCCGGCTGGCTGTGCAAAGCCAGCCGTGGGACGGGGGCGGGGGGATGGGAATCATTTTCTCCCGACGGCAGGCGCACGAAGAAGGCGGTGCCGCGTCCGACTCCACTTTCAACGGCGATGCAACCGCCGTGCTCCTCGATGATTTCGAACACGATGAACAACCCCAGCCCCAGTCCCCTGCCCACTTCCTTGGTGGTGAAGAAGGGGTCGAAGATTCGGGGCAGGATTTCGGCGGCAATGCCGTGGCCGTCATCGCGGATTTCGATTTCCGCCATTTCACCCTGTCCGGCGCACTGCCCGAAGACCATGCCGCCAGGTGGGAAGGGCGAGTGCCCGCTCGCCACGCGGCGCGCCGCTATCCGGATGCCGCCAGCCTCCGTCGCCGCTTCGACGGCGTTGCGGATCAGGTTGAGGAAAGCTTGTTGCAGGCGCTGCTTGTCGCCCTGGAGGGTAATATCCAGCGGAATTTGGTTCGATACCGACACCCCGGCTGGGATCTGCCCTCGGAGCAGGCGCAGGGTTTCCTCGATAAGGGGGGCGGCCGGCAGGGTTTCGCCGACGAATTCCCGGTCACGGGCATAGTCGAGCAGCGATCGCACGATCTGGCGCGCACGCCAGGTTTCGCTGTCGATCTGGGCGAGAAGTTCCAGCCGGAACGCCGGATCCGCCTGATCATTTTCCTCAAGCAGAATCTGGCAGGAAGTAGCGATGTTGGACAGGGGATTGTTGAGTTCGTGGGCGACGCCGGAGAGCAGTGTGCCCAGCGCAGCGAGCTTCTCCGAACGCACCAACTGCCCTTGATGCATTTCCAGCTCGTGAATGACGTGATTGAAGGCCAGGGTCAACGAGACGATTTCCCGATCTCTCGTAGCCATCTCCAGCTTGGCGAGTTGCCCCGCGGCCACCGCTTCCATGCTCGCCTCCATTTGTTTGAGCGGCCGCACGACCTGGCGCGAAAGCAATTGACCGATAATGATCACGAGCAAAATGACGCCGGTAACCGAGCCGATCAGGATCTCGCGGTGCCGGTCGAGGAGGGCCTGAAGCGTACCACGCTCGGCCTTGGCC
This sequence comes from Sterolibacterium sp., assembly GCA_041665185.1. Classification (GTDB taxonomy): domain Bacteria; phylum Pseudomonadota; class Gammaproteobacteria; order Burkholderiales; family Rhodocyclaceae; genus JACRAR01. The sequence goes on along the minus strand of JBAYJH010000093.1, from coordinate 1,513 downwards.
AGCGCTTCGGCGGCGACGACGATTTCCTTGCCCGTCTTGCGGATGACGCCCGCCTGTAGCTCGTCATAATGCCCCTGCCGGTACGCTTCCATCAGCGCGGCATAGGAGGCTAAGTCGGAATTCAGCCTGCCGATACGCGCCGGTTCGTCGAGTGCGGCGAAGAGTAATTCGTGATCCCGCAGCAGGGCGCGGGCGCGGGCGACATATTCGCGATTTTCCGTGAGATCGGCCTCCTGGCGATACAGGAAGTAGTTCTTCTCGAAACGCCGGATCTCCAGGGAGATATCGAAGAACGCGGCGATCTTCTCACCGGCGGCGATCTTTCTCGCCAGCATCTGCAACTCCAGAAACGAAAACAGCGACAGGCCGATGACCAGGGCGCCGATGACCAGGTAGCCGAAGATGATTTTCTGACGTAGCGAATTCATGGGTGTTTGAAGCAAATAGTTGCATCATGCAACATGTTGCCACTGAATTGCAACGAGTCCGCCGCATGGGCAGCGCTGAGCTCTCGGCGAATGAATCAAGGGACTATTGCAAATCGCAGCATCAAAGTCGGGGGGGAAACTCCCCGGAACCGGGCGCCCTCGTAGATATTCGTTATCAATCAATTAGTTCGCATCGATTACGGACCATGGCATGGTTTCTGCTGCTGTTCTGACAATCATATCGAGGATCGTCGCCATGTGGTCTGCCTGGTTCAAAAGATTGGAAACCCTGTTTGTCGCCGTGACCTTTGCTGAAGCGGGGGAGATTGAGACCGCCCGCGAAATAGCTTTCGCCGAACCCGAAGCGGCCGAGTCCGAGAGCACCCCCGAAGTCGCTTTCGCGCGATAGGCCCCGACTGTCCATGATCCGCTCCGGATATGAGCGGAAGGTGTTGCTGGCCGTTCGTGCTGGCCACATCGACCCGCGCCTGCTCGTTACGGCCAGGAACTTGTGCCAACGCATGGGCGCCGGCCTCGAAATCCTCCTGCTCGGGGCGAGCGATGAGTTGCCGGCCGAAGTCGCCAACCTCGTCAAGACACTGATGGAGGACGGCGTGGCGTATTCCCTGACCCGAAAATCCACGCTGCGTCGCCGCGACATCGTCAACTACGCCAACACCCATGAATGCATTACCAGCGTGGTGATCGATTCCCTCGAAGGCTGGGAGAGCGTCGCCGCTGACCGTGCATCGGACCCGTGGGCAAAGCTTGCCTGCCCGCTGGTGACGGCCGTTCCCGCCAATACAACCAGAACCCCTCCGAGCGCCTAACATGAAGCTGTCATTCAAGTCACTGTGTCCCTTTCTGCGCTGGCTGCCGTACCCGGGTACCGCATTGCGCGCCGACTTCCTTGCCGGTCTCACCGTGGCGCTGGTGCTGGTACCGCAGTCGATGGCGTACGCCCAGTTGGCCGGCCTGCCGGCCTATTACGGCCTTTACGCGGCCTTCCTGCCGGTGATGGTGGCGTCGCTGTGGGGCTCGTCGAACCAGCTTGGCACCGGGCCGGTTGCGGTGGTGTCATTGCT
>JBAYJH010000092.1:0-15379 GCA_041665185.1 Sterolibacterium sp. | reverse complement strand
AGATCAGCTTGGCAGCCAGGGTGCCAAGCGGCAGCGCGGGAAGCAGCGGATTGAACAGTACTCCCAGCCCCCAGCGCAACCAGGCGCCGAGCGCGGCACCCAGTCCGACAGCGGCAAAGCCGGTGAGATTCATCGCCCAACACCCGTGATTTGAAATGGGGACGATTTTACACGGCGACGGTCGCTTCTTTACCGCTAAAATATCGGCTTATCGAATTGCAGCCCGCCACCCCCATCCATGTCAGCCGACGCCAAGCCGATCCCAACCGCTACCAACTTCATCCGCAACATCATCGAAGCCGATCTCGCCGGCGGCAAGTATGCCGCCCGGCACTGGGGCGGCCGGCCGGGACCCGCCGAGTCGCACCTGGGCGGCGCGCCGGACGGCAACAAGATCCGCACCCGCTTTCCGCCGGAACCGAACGGCTACCTGCATTACGGCCATGCCAAAAGCATCTGCCTGAACTTCGGCCTGGCGCGCGATTTCGGCGGCGTCTGTCATCTGCGTTTCGACGACACCAACCCGGAGAAAGAGGAGAAGGAATATGTCGAATCGATCATCGACTCGGTCAAGTGGCTGGGCTTCGACTGGCGGGAAAATCTGTATCACGCCTCCGATTACTTCCCCTGGATGTACGAGTTTGCCGAGTACCTGATCCGTACCGGCCATGCCTATGTGGACAGCCAGAGCGCCGACGACATGCGCGCCCATCGCGGCACCCTCACCACGCCGGGAATAGACAGCCCCAACCGCGACCGCTCGCCGGACGAGAGCCTGGACCTGTTCCGCCGCATGAAGAGCGGCGAATTTCCGGACGGCGCGCATGTCCTGCGCGCCAGGATCGACATGGCCTCGCCCAACCTGAACCTGCGCGATCCGGCGATCTACCGCATCCGCCACGCGACACACCACAATACCGGCGACACCTGGTGCGTGTACCCGATGTACACCTATGCCCACCCCATCGAAGACGCGCTGGAGAACATCACCCATTCCATCTGCACCCTGGAGTTCGAGGATCAGCGTCCTTTCTACGACTGGCTGCTCGAGCGCCTTGCCGAAGGCGGGTTGGTGCAGCGGCCGTTGCCGCAGCAGATCGAATTCTCCCGCCTCAACCTGACTTACGTCGTGCTCTCCAAGCGCAAGCTGATCCAGCTCGTCGAAGATGGCCACGCCGACGGCTGGGACGATCCGCGCATGCCGACCCTGGTCGGGGCGCGCCGGCGGGGCTTTACGCCGGAAGGGATGCGCCTGTTCGCCGAACGCATCGGCGTCTCGAAATCCGACTCCTGGATCGATTTTTCCCTGCTCGAGGACTGCATGCGCGAGCATCTCAACGATGTTGCCCCGCGTCGCATTGGCGTCCTGGATCCGCTCAAGCTGATCGTCGACAATTATCCCGCGGATCGCACCGAGGAGTGTTTCGCTCCGAATCATCCCCAGCATCCCGAACTGGGCAAGCGGGCCGTGGCGTTTTCGCGCGAGCTGTGGATCGAACGCGAAGATTTCATGGAGGTGCCGTCCAAGGGATACTTCCGCCTGTTTCCCGGCAACAGCGTGCGCCTGCGCTATGGCTACGTCGTCAAGTGCGGCGGCTGCGTCAAGGATGCGGACGGCAAGGTCACCGAGGTGCACTGCGAATACCTGCCCGACTCTAAGTCCGGCACGCCCGGCGCCGATACCTACAAGGTCAAGGGGAATCTGCATTGGGTCTCGGCGGCGCACGCCTGCGCCGCGGAAGTCCGCCTTTACGACCGGCTGTTTGTCGCCGCCAACCCCGGAGCCGGCGAGCGGGATTTCCTGCTTGATCTCAACCCCGACTCGAAGCGGGTGATCACCGCCTACCTGGAGGCTTCGTTGCAGGACGCCAAAGCGGAGGAACGCTACCAGTTCGAACGCCACGGCTACTTTATCGCCGATCGCATCGACTCGCGGCCGATGGTCCCAGTCTTCAACCGCACGGTGACGCTGAGGGATTCATGGGGCAAACCCTAACTCGCAGCATCGTCAGACCGCCCCCGTGCCATGAAATCGTTCAATAACAGGATTACGCTCCCACCCCCAACCCCCGCCCGGGCGGGGGCTACAAATAGCTCGCTGTGATCGTGGGTGACGGGGCGCTTCGTAACCATATTTCACATATTTCACGCCGAAGTCCAAATAACAGGGATGGCCGGCTATTTGCGGTCAGGCAGCGGGCATTGCGCTTGCAGGATCAGCCAGTCTGTCGTATGTTGTAATTAATCTATCGTTATCGATCGACTCGAACCGACATGAACATCGAAGCCCTGCTTCATCCCACTGTAGCCGATCGTCAATCGCTACAGGAATTTGTCGATGCGCTGATCGACCAGATCCCCAACATCGAACGCGATATTGTCCGCCTGAAGCGCACTCCGGATGACAAGGCGCTGATCGCCGACTTGTTCCGTGCCCTGCACAATATCAAGGGCGACGCGGCGATGTGCCATGTGGAACTCGGCGTCTTGATCGCGCATCCGATCGAGACCCTGTTGGCTCGCCTGCGTTCCAACGAAATTGAATTTTCGGAGCTGTTGGCCGAAGTAATCCTGCTGGCCATGGATCGGCTGGAACTGGCGGTCGAAGCCCTGAACGCCAACCGCTCCTTGACGCAACTCAAACTGGTCGAACTGGTCGGCGGACTCGATATCCTGGCATCCGACAAGGGCGGATTGCTGGACGCCCATGCGGTGCAATTGATCGAAGCGGTGACCGGATTTCGCCCTGTCCTGAGTTCCGCCGCACAGGAAATCAAGCACGCCGGATTTCATGGTGAACGACGCTCCGGAAGCGTCGCCACCGACCTGACTTTCTTCCACTCGCTGGCGTTGATGTTCGAAGCCCGCTCGCCGCGATTCCTCGGGCGCACCGAACGTCAGCTGAAACTCGCGCTGGAAACCAGCGCCGGCAGCAGCCAGCCGGTCGACCCGGTGCAACTCGAGGCGGCCGTCTACTTTCATGACATTGGGATGATGTTCCTGCCTGAGCACTTGTGGCTGGCCGGCGGCAAGCTGACCGACGAGGAAAAGCGCCTGCTGCAAAGCCATCCCAGCCAGGCAGCGGGCCTGCTGGAACGCCGCGAAGGCTGGCAAGGAGCGGCCGAGATCGTGGCGCAGCACCACGAAATGCCTGACGGCGGCGGCTACCCGAAGCACCTGAAGGACGGGGCCATCTGCGCCGGGGCGAAAATCCTGGCGATCGTCGATGCCTTCGAGGCGGTCACCCTCAAGCACAGCGACCGCGGCCATTCGCGTTCGGTGCTGCGCGCCATCGCCGAGGTCAATGCCTGCGACAACCAGTTCGCGCCGGAATGGATCGGCCCCTTCAACGCGGTCATCCGCCGCATCGTCGAAACCTAACCGGCCCGTTTCGTGTCTTTGCGGCCCTTTATCGCCCCTGTTTGAGCGATCGCCGCCGCAATGCACCTGCGACAATTGGGCCATTTCGAGTAAACTGCACCCGATGAACCGGACCCAACTCAATCGTCACCTGATCAACCCAAACGTCGGCAGCGCCGGCAGACAGGGCGCCCGCCAATGGATCTGAGGGAAAAGGTCGGCCTGCTGATCGACGACATGCCTTCGATGCGCACCACGGTGCGCATGCAGCTCGCCTCCATCGGCCTGGAAAAATGCGACCAGGCCTCGACGGTCAAGGAGGCGATAGACAAGCTCAATGCCAAGCATTACGACCTGATCGTCTGCGACTACAACTTGGGCAAGGGTAGCGACGGTCAGCAATTCCTCGAACTGGTGCGACGCAAGCATATCCTGCCGATGACCACGGCATTCCTGATGATTACCGGCGAAACCGGCTATCAGCAGGTGTCGACCGCAGCCGAGTACTCGCCGGACGACTATCTGCTCAAACCCTTCACGGCGGATACCCTGGGAACCCGGCTGGGTAGAATTTTCGACCGGAAGGAAGCCCTGGAGCCCGTGTATAAGCACCTCGGCGCCAAGATCGATTACACCAAGGCGCTGGCCGCCTGCGACGAACAGATCGCCAAGAAATCGCGTTACACGCTGGAAGTGATGCGCATCAAGGGCGACCTGCTGCTGGCCAAGGGGCGCGCCACGGAAGCACTGGCTTTGTATGAGAGCGTTCTCCAGGAACGCGCTACGCCCTGGGCGGAGGTCGGCAAGGCCCTCGCCCTGGTCGCCTACGGCAATCCCGATGAGGCGCGCGCGCTGCTCGAACAGGCGCTGGTTGCCTACCCGAACTACCTTGCCGCCTACGATGCGCTGGCCGATCTCCTCGTCAAGACCGACAAATTTGCCGCCCAGCAGGTCGTCGATCAGGCGCTGCATGTGGCGTCGACGACCCAGCGCCAGCGCGAGCTGGGCGCCCTGGCTTTGGCCAACAAGGACTATGAGCGCGCCGAGGGGGCCTTCCGTTTTGCTGTCGAACGCGACCGAACGGGATTCTTCAAGAGTCACGACGATTACGCGGGACTCGCCAGGAGTTGCGTGGAGCAGGATAAGGTCCAGGAGGCGCTCACGGCGGTCAAGGACATGGCCACGCATTTCCAGCGCACGCCGGAACTGGCAGCGCGCCAGGCGGCCCTCGAAAGCCAGGTATATGTGCGCGCCGGCGACGAAAAAAACGCCAAGGCGGCACTGGCGCGAGCCCAGGCGGCGCAGAAGTCGAGCAAGCTGGATCTCAACACCATGCTCGAAATCGCCCAGGCCTGCTTCGCCAACGGCCAACCCGACGAGGCCAAGAAGATCGTCGAGGACGTTGCCGAGAACTACCAGGAAGACGAGAAAGTCCTGGATTCGATACGCACCGTGTTCGAGGTCGCCGGTCTGGAGGACGAAGGCGCGTTACTGCTCGACGACACCAAGAAACGCATGATCCGTCTCAATAACGAAGCCGTTGCGCTGGCCAAGTCGGGCGAACTGGACAAAGCCATCATGATGCTGGTCGAAGCCGCCGATCGCCTGCCGAACAACGCGCAGGTTGCCATTAATGCCGCCCAGGCGGTCTTGATGCGCGTTCAGACCAGCGGGGTGGACATGACGCAGATTGCCCAGGCGCATCGCTATATCACCCAAGCCATCAAGGCCAACCCGCTGCATCCGAAACTGGATCCCGTGGTGGCCTTCTATCGCAAACTGGCGCCGCCCGGTGCGCGTCCTCTAGAGGTATAGCTCCATGGAAGTTTTGCTCGCCGCCGCCATCCATGATGCCAAGAACGCGCTCAATTCCCTCGGCGTCTGGCTCGACAAAGCGCAACTCGAATGCGGCGGGCAATCACCCGCCTTGATTCAGGCGAAAGCCGTCACCGCGACCATATCCGGGCAGTTGGTCGAACTGCTGGCCCTCTACCGCGCCGGCGAAGGCAACTTGCGCATGGCGGTGGAAGACCAGTATCTGGAGGATTTTCTCTCCGACCTGATGGCCGAACTATCGGCGACCCGGCCCGTGGAAGACGCCGAAGGCGGGGCGGCGCGATCGATAGCAACCGATTTTGCCGCCGCCAAGGACATCGGCGCTTGGGCCTTCGACGCCTATCTGGTCAAGTTTGTCCTGCTCGATGCACTGCGCAACGCCTCGCGCCATGCCCGCGAACAGATTCGTTTCTCCATCGCCGAAGAACCCGGCGGCGGAATCCGCTTCGACGTCGCCGACGACGGCGCTGGCTATCCGGAAGAGATCCTGCGCGCTGAAAGCACCGCCAAAATGACTCCGGAAAGCAGCGGGCTGGGTTTGAGCTTCGCCCGCGTCATCGCCGAGCGCCACGCCACACCCGCCGGGCGCCATGGTCGCGTGGAACTGGCCAACGATGGCCTCGGCAAGGGCGGCGCGCGCCTCAGCCTGATCCTGCCCTAGACTTTCCGTAGCAACTCGCCGGCCGCCGCTAGCGTCTCTTCGCTTTTGGCGAAGCAGAAGCGCACGATACGGTGGTCATCCCCTTGGGGATAGAAGACCGACACCGGAATCACCGCCACGCCATGCTCGCGGGTCAACCCCTGAGCGAACAGCGTGTCCGGTTCGTCGCTGATGGTCGCGTAACGCGCCAACTGAAAATAGGTGCCGCCGCACGGCAACAACTCGAAGCGCGATCCCGCCAACTGACGGCGAAAGAAATCGCGCTTGGCCTGGTAGAACTCGGCCAAGCCGGGTGCGAAACCGGGCTGTTCGCGCATGAAATCCGCCAGGGCCAGTTGCACCGGATGGTTCACCACGAACACCACGAACTGGTGCGCCTTGCGAAACTCGGCCATGAGCGCTTTCGGCGCATAGCAATAAGCGACCTTCCAGCCGGTGATGTGATAGGTCTTGCCGAAACTGGAGACCACGAAGCTGCGCTCGCGCAGGCCCGGATAGCGGGCGACGCTCTGATGCGCGACGCCGTCGAACACCACGTGCTCATAGACTTCGTCGGCAACCACGATGATGTCGGTACCGCGGACCAGGGCCTCCAGCGCCGCCAGGTCGCTATCCGCCCATACCGCGCCGCTGGGATTGTGCGGCGTGTTGATGATGATCATGCGCGTCCTCGGCGTGATCAGCGCCCGCACCTCATCCCAATCCGGGCGGTAGTCGGGAAAACGCAGTGTCGCGTAGATCGCCTTGCCGCCATTCAGGACGATACCCGGAACATAGGAGTCGTAGACCGGCGCAAACACGATCACCTCGTCACCCGGCCGCACGCAGGCGGCGATGGCGGTGAATATCGCCTGGGTCGCGCCGGCCGTGACGGTAATCTCGCCGTCGACGTCGTAGCGCGCGGCGTAGAGCGCCTCGATCTTCTCGGCGATGGCCTCGCGCAGCGCCGTCACGCCGGTCATCGGTGCGTATTGGTTGTACCCTGCCGCCATGTAGTGAGTCACGCGTTCCAGCAAGCGCGGCGGCGACGAAAAATCCGGAAAGCCCTGCGACAGGTTGATCGCACCGTGCTCGACGGCCATGCGCGACATGACCGTGAAGATGGTGGTGCCGACATCGGGCAGTTTGGACGGCAGCTTCACGGTCTAGAGTATCCCCAGCAGGTCGATCTCGAAGACCAAGGTGGCATTCGGCGGAATCACGCCGCCGGCGCCACGCGCCCCATAGCCGAGTTGCGGCGGAATGGTCAGCTTGCGCCTGCCGCCGACCTTCATGCCCTGCACGCCTTCATCCCAGCCGCCGATCACGCTGCGTCCGCCGAGGTCGAATTCGAAAGGATCGTCGCGATCCTTGCTGGAGTCGAACTTCGTGCCATTGGTCAGCCAGCCGGTGTAATGCACCGAAACGCTCTGTCCGGCGCACGCCTCGGCGCCGTCACCGACCGCGAGATCCTCGATGATCAGCCCGCTGGCCGTGGTGAATTGGCTCATTTGATGCTCCTTGATTGTGTCGAAAGGCGACATTATGCCCCAGCGCAATCAGGCATTCATATCGGCCCTGAAGAAGCGGAACGTGTTGCGGCCATCGGCCTTGGCGTGATACATCGCCGTGTCGGCGTTCTTCATCAGGCCGTAGGCCGCGTTGCCATCGTCGGGGAAGACGCTGATGCCGATTGAAGGCGTGGCATGCAGAAGACTTCCCTCCACCACCACCGCCGGAGCCAGCGCGGCGAGAATCTTTTCCGCCACCCGCGTCGCATCGTCAGGATCCTGAATCTCGGGAAGTATGACGACGAACTCGTCTCCACCGAGCCGCGACACGATGTCGGCCGCGCGCACCGCCTCGCGCAGGCGTTCGGCGACATGTTTCAACAACTGGTCGCCGACATGATGGCCCAGCGTATCGTTGACGTTCTTGAAGCGGTCAAGATCGAGAAACATCACCGCCAGGCGGTGCTCCGAACGGGCGGCCTGGGTCAGTGCCTGGTCGAGACGGTCATGCAGCAGGCTGCGATTCGGCAAGCCGGTCAGCGCGTCATGGTGCGCGATATGCCAGATGCGCTGTTCCGCCTCCATCCTCTCGAAAATCTCCGCCTGCAACTGCTGGTTGGTGGTGCGCAGTTCCGTGGTTCGTTCGACCACCTTTTGCTCCATCTCGTCCTGCGCTCTCAGCAACGCCTCCTCGGCCTGGTGGCGGCCGCTCACGTCCTCGAAGATCCAGATCACATCGAGGCCCAGGCCGGGCGCATCGGTCTTGCGGCCGGTGCTGCGGACCCACAACAAGCTGCCGTCCTTGCGTCGCACGCGCTCATCACCGCTGACCGTTTCGCCGCGACGCAGCCTGTCGTAGTTGCGTTCCCAATGTTCGTCGTAGTCGCGCACCGTAGGGTGAAACAGCAAAGTCGAGTTGCCGACCAGTTCGCCCTCGGCGTAGCCGAAAATTTCCTCGAACTTGCGGTTGCAGCGCCGCACGATACGGTTGCGGACGAACATCATGCCGACCGCGGCATTGTTGAAGATCAGCTCCTGCTCGGCCAGCGCGGCGCGCACCCGGTCATCCGATTCTTGCGTCGCCTTGGCCAGGGCTTCGCGGATACTTCGCTCCTCGCTGATATCCTCGATAATCCAAATCGTGCCGTCCTGGGTGTTGAGCGGGTCCACTGCCTTGGCTGAGACGCGACTCCAGAACTGTGAGCCATCCTTGCGCCGGTACTCGATTTCAGCGTGAAACGGCTGGCCGGCGGCCAGGGTCGGGCGGATCGCACGACCCAGTTCCGCATACGCTTCGATCGAGGGATACAAGTCCTGGCCGGGCAGGCCGACCATTTCCTCCGCCACGTAGCCGAACATCTCGGCGCACAGGGTATTGCACGCCGCGACCATGCGGTTGCGTGAAAACAATATCCCCACCGTGGCGTTGTCGAGTATCGCCTGTTGTTCGAGCAGGATCTTGCGCAGTTCTCCCGCGTTCAACCGGTCGATGCGCGGAATCATTTTCGCCCGCTTCCCCGTTCCACCACCCGCAGCAGCGACGCGCTGTCGTCACGGCCCCAGCCCTGCGCCATCAGGGAATTCAACTGCTGTCCGACCACCGCGGCAATCGGCAGCGGACAGCCGAGGCGATGCGCCTCGTCCAGCAGGATGCCGAAGTCCTTGTGATGCAGGCGCGCTTCCACCCCGGCCTGAAAATCCCGGTTGACCATGCGCGCGCCAAAGACTTCCAGCACGCGCGAGCCGGCCGAGCCCGCCAGCAAGGCCTGGCGCACCTTCGCTGGATCGACGCCGCTGGCGGTAGCCAGGCGCATGGCTTCGGCGCCGGCCTCGATGGCGGCCACCATCACCATCTGGTTGCAGGCCTTGGCGACCTGCCCGGCGCCGTTTTCACCGACATGCACGATGGTTTTTCCCAGCAGCTCGAACAACGGTCGGACGAGTTCCAGGGTCTCGGCAGGACCTCCCACCATGATCGCCAAAGCGGCGCCCTCCGCCGCCGTGACGCCGCCAGAGACCGGCGCATCGAGCATCCTGACGCCGCGTTCGTCCAGACTTCGGGCGATGTGGCAGGCGGTGGCAGGGGCGATGGTGCTCATATCCACCAGCGTGGAAAATTGCCCGCCGGCGGCAACACAACCGTGAATCAGGCCCTGATCGCCCAATACCACCGCCGCCACATCGTCGCTTCCCGTCACCATCGTGAATACAATCTCGGCGTGCCGCGCGACTTCGGCCGGCGAAGCGCACACTTGTGCGCCGGCCGCGAGCAGGGGCGCTTTGGTTTCAGGCCGGCGCGACCAGACTGCCAGCGCGTGACCGGCCCGCAACAGGTGGGCCGCCAATGGGCGGCCCATGGCGCCGAGGCCGATGAAGCCAAGGTTCATTCGGATCCGCTCATCCGTTCCAGCAATTTCAGCATGGCGATCGAATCCTCCTCGCCCAGGCCGCTGCCCACCATGGCGTTGAACATCTGTGCCGTGGCCGCCGCGCCGGGCAGCATCAGCCCCAGCTTGTGCGCCTCTTCCATGACGATGCGCAAGTCCTTCTGGTGCATCCAGGCCTTGAAACCGGGCTTGAAATTGCGATCGAGCATGCGTTGGCCGTGGTTCTCCAATATCTTGCTGTAGGCGAACCCGCCGAGTAGCGCCTCGCGAACCCGGGCCGGATCGACGCCGCTCTTGCGGGCGAAGTTGAACGCCTCTGCCACGGCGGCGACCCCGACGCCGGTCAGGATCTGATTGCAGGCTTTCGCCACCTGGCCCGCGCCGCAATCGCCGATTAGAGTGCTCGACTTGCCCAGCTTTTCGAACAGCGGCTTGACCTTGTCGAACACCGAGGCCTTGCCGCCGACCATGATGGTCAGGCTCGCCGCCTTGGCGCCGACCTCGCCGCCGGAGACGGGGGCATCGAGGAACTCGATCCCCTTGGCGGCCAGTTGTGCGCCGACGTCGCGCGCCACCGCCGGCGCGATGGTGCTCATGTCGACGATGATCAGGCCGGCCTTGCCCGCCGCCGCCGCTCCTTCGCTGAGGCCGCCCGCGCCCAGGCACACTTGCGCCACATCCGGACCGTCGGCAACCATGGTGATCACGATCTCGGCATGCTTTGCCACTTCGGCAGCGCTGACATGCGCATGGGCGCCGATATCCTTGAACGGCTCCAGCGCAGCCGGCCGGCGTGCCCACAAATGCAAGCTGTGCCCGGCGCGCGCCAGGTGCTGCGCCATTGGGCACCCCATGAGGCCCAGCCCGATAAATCCTATCTGCATAATCATCTCCTCTGTTGAAATCTTGCCCGGTCACGGTCAGGATTGACCTACCCGGTCAAGTGTCGCAATCGATCAGCAGCACCGAAATGTCGTCATGGGGCGGGGTGGCGCCGACATGCCCGGCCAGCGCTTGCTGTAGCTTTTCCAGACGATCCGGCCTGGGGGTCCCGGCCAGCGCCGCCATGACGCGGTCCATGCCGAAGGCTGTGCCCACGGCGTTTTCCGCGTCCATCAGGCCGTCGGAATACAACATGAACTGGCAGCCGGCAAACCATTCCACCTGCTCCACTGCGAGCATCGCCGGGTCACCCAGGTCGACGATGCCCAGCGCCAGGTGCACCGAGGGAAAGTGCTTACTCACCTGGCCAGCCGAGTCAAGCAACAGCATATCCGGCATGCCGCCGTTCCAGAGCTCCGCGCTTCCCCGGGCAAAATCGATACGAATCGCCGCAACGGCCACGAAATGTCCCGTCGGTAGCGTACTGCGCAGATGCTTGTTGGTCTCATCGACGATGGTCGCCAACGCCAGGTCGCGCTTGACCATGCCGCTGAATACCATCAGCACCGGCAAGGCGCTGATCGCCGCACCCAATCCATGGCCGGTCGCATCGGCGAGCAAGGCATACAGCCTGCCTTGCGGAGAGACGGCGGCGGCGACGATGTCACCGCTGAAGTTCGCCGCCGGCGCCAGCCACTGATGCACTCCCGATTCGACGCTGCCATCGCGATTCATCAAGCGCATCATGATGTCGTGCGCCAGCTCGTTCTCCTGAACTTGGGTGTCGTGATACTGCTGTAGACGTTCGGCGTTATCCTGAATTCTCAGCCTGGTTTCGACCAGCGCACGCTGCATCAGCAGGGTGCGTCTGAGCGAGCGCAATTTGGCCTCGAGAACCACGAAATTGAGCGGTTTCGCCAGATAGTCGTCGCCGCCGGCATCCAGCCCGACGATGAGATTCTCCGCTTTGTCGAGCGCCGACAGAAACACCACCGGAACCCAACGCTCACCCGCCGCCGCCTTGATGCGGCGGGTTGCCTCGTAGCCATCCATGACCGGCATCAGGACATCCATCAACACCAGGTCGACCGGTTCGGCGGAAAATTTTTCGACCGCCTGCAAACCGTTTTCGGCTAACAGCACGGCATAGCCGAGCTTCTTCAGGAATATCTGGAGAATCTGGCGATTGGACGCCGTGTCGTCGACAACGAGGACGGTGATTTGCTGTGGGGCTGAATCTTGCATGGACGGCATAGCGGAGTGGGATTGACCGGGATCGATTTTAACTTAGAGCGCCGACAACCCGGGAATTGGCAATCTCGCCAACACCACGTTGCCGCAACCCCGGTACTCGATGCTGCTGAAACTGATCTGCCGCGCCAGGGCGATACCGCGCCCATTCGGATCGAAGGCCCGGGCGGGGTCCATCTCAAGGTATTTCTGCCAGGAAAAGCCGTTGCCCCGGTCGGCGATGGTGAAGCGAATTTCGCTGCCATCCCGTTCCATGCAAACAGTCGCAACGCGCCCTCTATATTCGGGCGACTCCAGCCGACGAGCCACCTCCGCCTCCCATCCGTCGTCCAATCTGAGGCGGGACTTGTCGGCATAGCTGATGCCGAGGTTCCCGTGTTCGACCGCGTTCACCAGGAGCTCCGCCAGCCCGATCACCGCCGTCGCCGGCACCGGGCATAACGACGCCAGCAAGTCCGCCAGGCGCTGCGCTTCGTCCAGGCTGGAAAACTCGAATTCCGCACGTGTCAGCAAACGCAACGCCGCCGTCCGGGACTCATATTCCGCCTCCGCGCTGATGCGCTTCGAGCGCTCCTCGACTTCATCCAGCGCCGCGTGGACAATAGCCAGGAGCGCCTGCGGCTCATAGGGCTTGGTCAGGTAATAGTAGGCCCCTGCCTCTATGCCCTCGCGGATTTGCTCCGGCGATGATGCGGCCGTCTGCATGATCACCGGAACATGGCGAAAGCGCTCGTCGGTCTTGATTCTGCGCAGTAGTTCTATGCCGTTCATGCCGGGCATCATCCGATCAAGAACGATCAGATCGTATTTGCTGTCGGGCGCTTCCAGCTTCTCCAGGGCGCGTAACGGGTTCTGGACCATATCCAGTCCATAGTCCGGACCTTCCAGGAACTCGGCGATGATTTCGAGGTTCAGCGGTTCGTCGTCGACGACCAGCAGGCGCCATTTGCTCACAATGCCGTCAACCTCCGCGTCATGGTCATTGGCCGCGCGGCAGCAACACTTCCAGTGTCGCGCCGCCGGCCGGGTTGTTCACGGCGCGGATTGTACCGCGATGCGCCTCGACGATCTCCTTGCAGATCGCCAGCCCCAGGCCGGTACCCCCGGCACCGGTATGCGTCCGGCTACTCTGTATGAACTTGTCGAAGATGGCTTCCAGTTCGTCTTCCGGGATTCCGACACCCTCGTCCGCCACCCTCAGGCACAAGGCGGGAACCATGATCGTATCGGTGGCGCGGTGCCCGGCGCGCACTTCGGCATGGCCGATGCTCAGGCGGATAGCCCGGCCCGCCGGGGTAAACTTGATCGCATTCGACAGCAAGTTACCGATGACTTGCTTGATGCGCATCGCGTCGACTCTCGCCGTTGTCTCGACGTTCACGGGCTCCACCACCAGCAGCAGCGGCTTGGACTCGATGGCGGCCTCGAATTCGCTGGCGACCTCGCGTAGCAGGCCGAGCAGGTCTTCCGGTTGTTGATCGATGACCATCTTGCCGGCTTCCAGCTTGGACAGGTCCAGCAGGTCGTTAAGCAGGGTCAGCAGCCGGTCCCCGCTCTGCCAGATGCGCTCGAAGTACCCGGCGAGCTTCTCCGGAGTCGCCGTCCCGCCCTTGTCGACTCCCAGTTTGGCGAAGCTCAGGACACCATGCAGCGGTGTCCTCAATTCATGGGACATGTTGGCGAGAAACTCCGACTTGGCATGATTGGCCCGCTCCGCCGCAACCTTGGCCAGCAGCAGATCGGCGGTCTGCTCGGCGACCAGTTCCTGTAGATGGTCGCGATGGCGTCTGAGTTCTTTCTCGCTGGTACGCAGCTCGGCCGTCATCTTAGCCACCGTTCTCCGCACCCGGGAGTGCGAACCGGCGAGGGACGACGCCAGCAAGGTCAGCAGCAAAGTGATGATCGAGCCGGCCTGAAGCACCAAGGTCGAACGCGCGTGATCTATCTCGGATTCGAACTTCGGCGTCGAATCAAACACCACATGCCAGCTTCCGCCACCGAAACCGAAGACGCTTTCAAAATGGAAACTGCGAGCGCTACGCTCAAGGCCGGGAGCGGAATCGAACATCAGCGACTCAACACCCGGAGGCATGCTGGCATCGAACACCCTGACCGCGAATTCGCTGCCTGGCGTCGTTGGCACTCCGGCCAGCATGAAATCCCGCATGCGGAACAATCCAACTGAAAATCCCTCTAGGCGCTCCCTGCGCAACTCCGGCGCGCCCGACCCGCCTCGCCGGTAAATGGGATGCAACAGCAGAAAGCCCGGGAGGTTCCGATCGCCATCCATGATCAACTGGACCTTGCCGGACATGGCGGTGATACCCAGATCCCGCGCCAGGTTCATGGCGGCACGGCGTGTTTCCTCCGAACCGATGTCGAATCCCAGGCTCTTCAGATTTTGCGGACTCTCCGGAGCAATGTAACTGACAGGGTAGAAGTAACTCTGCGCCGAAGGCGGGAAGACCTTGAAGTCGGGAACGCCTTCGGCGCGGCGCGCGGCGATGAAACCTTTCAGATCGGCGGCGGGCACCTTTTTCAGTACGGCCAGTGCCTGAATTCCCGGCAATTGCTTATCCAGGTCCAGGTCGGCGCCGAAAGCACGCCAGGACTGCTGGTTTATGACGGTCGCAGCGTGGAGCCCGCGGACTGCGCGCAGCGTCTGGGAATAGCTTTCCAATCGGCCATGCAAGCGGTCAATTGCCAGGGCGCTGGCTCGATCGAATTCTTCGCGCGCCTCGGCCTTTTCTTGGGCGTCGATCCACTGCCAGGTCAAGCCGGTGACGACGCTCGCGCACAGGCAAACCACCACCGCAATCCCCAATGGGGGAGTTGCAGCCATACGGTCGCGCCATGCGGAAAGGGAGGAATTATCGATACGAGTCACCTGGTTTGCGGTTGCTGGCGAAGCATACCTGTCGAAAAGGCAAAAAAAAAGCCGCGGCGAGGCGGCTTGTTCTTGCTTGGCGCCGAGCTCAGGCGCAGCCGGCCCCGCGGGTCTCCTTGACGCCGAGTTTCTTCAGGATGATGTCTAGGGGGCAAAACCGGGTGAAGCCGCTCTGAAACAGATTGGCACCGACAAACAGGGTGAACCACAACCAGTTCTGATTGACGAAAAGCGGGCTCCCTGCCACGCCAAGGGCGAGTGACAGGATGACAAAGAAGCCGGCGACGATGCGGACGATTTGATTCACGGTCATGGGTATTCCTTTCTGATATGAGGGGAGGGGACGAGTCTATTTGGATCTGAGGCGATCTTTCATCGCCGCAAAATACAGCACCGGGATAACCACCAGGGTCAACACGGTGGACACCAGGATGCCGAAAATCAGCGACAGGGCGAGACCGTTGAAGATCGGGTCATCGAGGATGAACAGGGCTCCCAGCATGGCGGCCAGGCCGGTGAGCGTGATCGGTTTGGCGCGGACGATGGCGGACTGGATCACCGCCTCGGCGAGAGTGAGGCCTTCCGCGACCTGCTGGTTGATGAAATCCACGAGCAGGATCGAATT
>JBAYJH010000091.1:0-15385 GCA_041665185.1 Sterolibacterium sp. | reverse complement strand
TCACCATCTCGCGCCCGCTGGGCGGCGCCTGGTTTACGACCGGTTTGCCGGATACGCAGGTCATGACGGCGCTCCGTCGGCAGTCAGGCGCTTGGGTCTAAACCAGTCGTTCAGCGCCGGAGTCAGGATGTTCATGAGCATGATCGCATAGCAGATGCCCTCCGGGTAGCCGCCCCAGTTGCGGATAATGCCGGTCAACAGGCCGATGCCCAGGCCGAAGACGATCTGGCCGCGCGGCATGGTCGGGCTGGTCACGTAATCGGTCGCCATGAAGAACGCACCGAGCCAGATGCCGCCGCCCAGCATATAGATCGCCGGGGCCGGCGAAAAAGGTGCCATCAACGCGACGCCGGCCAGGATGGAGAGCGGAATGTAGAGTTTGATGATGCCTTTCCATAGCAGGAAGGCCGCGCCTAGCAGGATCATCAGCACCGACACCTCGCCGATCGAGCCGGCGCGCATGCCGAGGAAGAAGTCGAACCACAGTTGGCCGCCGTCCGGAAGCGCCGCCAACATTTTTGCCAGCGCCTCCTCGCCGCCGAGCTTGAGCTGCCCCAGCGCCGTGGCGGCAGAGACGGCGTCCGCCTTGCCGAGGGCGGGCGTCAACCAGCGCGTCGTCATCTCCACCGGGAAGGTGGCCATCATCATGGCTCGCCCCACCAGCGCGACGTTGAAGATGTTGTAGCCGAGTCCGCCGAATATCCCCTTGGCGAAAACCAGCGCCAGCATGCCGCCGATGAAAGGCATCCAGATCGGGATGCCCGGCGGCAGCGTATAGGCAAGCAACAGGCCGGAGCAGACTGCCGAGCCGTCGGGCAGGGTCGAGGGGTTCTTGGCGATGCGGCAGACGGCGTACTCGGCGGCGACGCAGCCGAGTATCGAGGATAGGGTGATGGCCAGCACCACCCAGCCGAACACTGCCCAGGCCCACAGCAACGCCGGCGCGAGCGCCAGATTGACCATCCACATGATCTGGGCGGTGCTGCGGCCAGAGGCGATGTGCGGGCCGCTGGACAGATGCAGGGTCGGCGCAGGTGTCGGCGCAATTGTTGGCACAGGTGTCGGCGTCACTTCGGCTTCGCTCACTTGGATTTCCTCTCATGGCGACGGTAGGCGGCCTTGGCCACCTGCATGAATTGCACCAGGGGCCGGTGGGATGGGCAACTCCATGAGCAGCAGCCGCACTCGAAGCATTCCCTGATACCGAACTGCTCGGTCTCCAGCGGGCGCCCCGCCTCCATGTACTGCGATACGCGATTAGGCTCCAGACCCATGGGGCAGGCGTCGATGCATTCGCCGCAGGAGATGCAGGGTTGGTAGCGGGTGATGCTGGTTTCCGCTGCCGTCAGGAAGAGCAGGCCGCTGGTACCCTTGGTCACGGCGACGTCGAGGTCGGCAATGGTGCGTCCCATCATCGGGCCGCCGACCAGGATTTTCACCACATCGCCGTTGTAGCCGCCGCAATGGGCCAGGATGTCCTCGACCGAGGTGCCGATGGGCACCCTGAGATTCTTCGGCGTCTTGACGCCCAGGCCGGATACCGTCAGCACGCGCTCAATCACGGGTTTGCCATTGCGGATCGCATCGAGGCAGGCAATGGCCGTGGCCACGTTCTGCACCACCACGCCGACGTTCATCGGCAAGCCGCCCTTGGGCACCAGGCGGCCGGTCAGGGACTGCACCAGTTGCTTCTCGGAGCCCTGCGGATAACGGGTCTGGGTCACCACGACGGTCATCTTGACGGGTGGGTCCAGCTTCTCCAGGCCGAGTTCGGCGATGGTCTGGCGCATCTTCTCGGCGGCGGGCTGCTTGTTGTCTTCGACGCCGATGACGCAGCTCCTGACACCGATGATCTTGGCTATGAGCCAGGAGCCGAGTACAACTCGTTCACTCTCCTCGATCATCATGCGGTAGTCGCAGGTCAGGTAGGGTTCGCACTCCGAGCCGTTGATGACCAGGGTGTCGACCTTGGCATCCTTGGGCAGCGTCAGCTTGCGGTAGGTCGGGAAGGTCGCGCCGCCGAGCCCGACCACGCCGGCATCGCGAATGCGTTCGAGCATCTGCGCGACCGGCAGTGCCTGCCAACCGGCCTGCTCCGGAAACTGCGGCTCGTCTTCGCCCGGCTTGGCCTGGATGGTGATGACCGTGTCGTAGACTAGGGAGGCGTGGGGGCCGGTCTGCACGCTCTTGACGATGCCGCTGACCGGCGCGTGCAATGAGACGCCGCCGGGCACCGCCGCGATGACGTCGCCGCGTTTTACTTTGGCCGCCTTGGCCACCAGCGGCGCGGCCGACGGGCCCAGGCTCTGGCTCACCGGCAGGGACACGTTGGTCGGGATGAAATCCTCGATCGGCAGGTTTTCGGTGAGTTCCTTATGCTCGTCGGGATGGATGCCCCCGCGAGAGAAAGTCGGAAGTGCCGATTTGCTCCAGCTTAGCAAGCTCATCCTTCTATGCCTTCACCGTGGCGACGACGCCCTGGGGCGTGACGAAGATCGCCTGCTCGCCGCCGCCGGCTTTGAGTATCGCCTGACGCTTGTCGGTCGGGGCCATCAGCATGGCGGTGGACAGGCCGTCGGCAGCCAAGCCCGAGTCGGCCACCACCGAGACGCTGAACAGGGCCGGCGCGGTTCCGCCGCTACGCGTGTCGAAGATGTGAGTAAACAGTCCCGCTTTGTCGAGTATCGTGCCGTAGCCGCCCGAGGTGGAGACACACTTGTCGACCACGTCGAGGCTGGTGACCGTTTCGTTCCGGTCGGCCGGATTGGCAATGCCGATGCGCCAGGCCGAACCGTTGGGTTTGGCCGAAAAGACTCGCGGCTCGCCCATGTCCACCAGCATGCGGTCGAAACCGTGCGCCCTCAATACGCCGGCGACTTTGTCGGTGATGTAGCCCTGGGCGCCGCTGTTGAGCGTCAGGCTCATGCCCGGACGGGCGAAGGCGATGCGGCTGGATGCGTGATCGACTTCCACCGACCGCCAATCGACCAGTGCCAGCGCGGCGCCGACGTCATGGGCCGAAGGGCCGGCGGGATTAGGGTTGTCGGCGGCGAAATGGCTGGAATAAAGATTCCAAAGCGGCTGCACGGTCGGATCGTAGGCGCCATCGCTGATCTTCGCCAGGGACAGCGCACGCTCCAGCATGGTTATCAGGTCGGCGGGCGCGTGGTCGAGGCTGCCGTGGCGATTGAGCCGCGAGACGGCGCTATCGGCGCGATACACGCTGAAGATCGCTTCGAGACGCCGCAGCTCCGCCAGTGCCTCGGCAATGGCTTGTTGTGCCACGGCCTCGTCGGTATGGTAGAGCTGGATCGACGCCGGGCCCCCGAGAGCGATGCCTTCCCAGCGGACCAGCCGGGCCTGTGCGCCGCCCGCCTTGAGCAGGAGCGGCACGCCGGCAGCGGCGGCGACAAAGGTGATGAAGCGGCGGCGAGACAAGGCGACGGTCATGATGGCAACATCAACAAAATTTTCTCCGGACGGACCGGAGAAAGCGTGACTCCGTTTAACGAAACAAGAACCGACCCAACCAGGCCGAGTGTCCTTCGGCCATTCGAATTCGCTATGCCGCGGCTCCGCTCAGGCGCTGGTACTTTTGCTGTAGCTGCTCCTTGCTTTCGACATGGTTCGGATCCGGAATGATGCAATCGGCCGGACACACCTCGATACACTGGGACTCGTCGAAATGCCCGACGCATTCGGTGCACTTGGCCGGATCGATGACATAGGTTTCGTCACCCTGACTAATGGCCTCATTCGGGCATTCCGGTACACATACGTCACAGTTGATGCAGTCCGAGGTAATCATCAATGCCATCTTGTTTCTCCTTGTGAGTTACTTGATTGTCCAGGTCTCGCCGCTGTTGAGCAGCTTGGAAAGATCGCCACGCCCCTTGGCGGCCCGGGCGGAATCGACCAATTGTTGGTGGAGCTCGTTGTAGCTCGGCTTTTCTACAGCGCGGAATACGCCGAATGGAATCGGGAAATCCGGCGACTCGAACTGCCCGAGAGAAAATGCCAGGCCGCTGTGGGCTGCGCTTTCGTTATGCACCAGGACGTCTGCGGCGGTGACGCCGTTTTCCCCGATGGTCACCACTTCCGTATCCATGCCGCGCAAGCGGATGCCCTTGTTGCGCTCCTTGCCGAAGACCAGCGGCTTGCCGTGTTCCAGCACCAGCCGGGTATCGTCGCGCGTGGCTTTGTCGGACAGCGTGTCGTAGGCTCCGTCGTTGAAGACGACGCAGTTCTGGAGTATTTCAACGAACGCCGTACCTTCGTGCGCCGCGGCGCGCTCCAGTATGGTGGCCATCATGGTCTGATCGCTATCGATGGCGCGCGCCACAAAGGTCGCTCCCGCGCCCAAGGCCAGCGCCACGGGGCTGAATGGCCGATCGATGTTGCCCAACGGGGTGGTCTTGGTCTTCTTGCCCAGTTCCGAAGTCGGCGAGTACTGGCCCTTCGTCAGGCCATAGATGCGATTGTTGAGCAGAATGATCTTCAGGCCGATATTGCGCCGTATGGCATGGATGAAGTGGTTGCCGCCGATGGCCAATGCGTCGCCGTCACCTGTGACCACCCACACCGAGAGTTCCGGGCGGGACAGCTTGAGACCGCTGGCGATGGCCGGGGCGCGACCGTGGATGGTGTGCAACCCGTAGGTGTTTACGTAATACGGAAAGCGGCTGGAACAGCCGATGCCGGACACGAACGCGAAGTTTTCCCGCGGGATGCCTAGCTTGGGCATCAGCTTGGTGATCTGGGAGAGGACCGCGTAGTCGCCGCAACCAGGGCACCAGCGCACGTCCAGTCCGGACTCGAAGTCCTTCTTGGTCAGATTCTGGAGGGGTTTTTCTGTAGTCATGTCGTTCATCATCGTTTCCTCAGCACAATTCCAGGATGCGGTCGTAAATTTCGGAGACCTTGAAAGGCTTGCCCTGCATTTTGCATAGCGGGATCACGTCGCACAGATATTGATCGCGCAGCAGTTTCGAGAGTTGCCCAAGGTTCACTTCCGGCACCAGTACTTTCTTGTAGCGGCCGAGAATCTTGCCGAGATCGGAAGGCAGCGGGTTGAGATGGCGCAGGTGTACGAACGCCACGGATTTGCCGGCCGCCGCCGCCCTCTGCCATGCCTGGGCGATGGATCCGTAAGTGCTGCCCCAGCCGACCACCAGCAGGTCCCCTTGTTCCGGGCCCTCGACCTTCAGGGGCGGGAAGTCCTTGGCGATGCCGGCCACCTTGGCTGCGCGCGTTTCGCTCATGCGTTGATGGTTGAGCGGGTCCGCCGAGATGTTTCCGGTCAGGAAGTCCTTTTCCAGCCCGCCGAGGCGATGTTCCATGCCGGGTGTGCCGGGGCGCACCCAGGCACGTGCCAGATTCGCATCGCGGGCATAGGGCTGGAATCCTTGTGAGTCGGTGCGATACGTGACTTCCATTTTCGGCAAGCTGGCGACATCGGGAATCAGCCAGGGTTCCGAGGCATTGCCGACGCCGCCTTCGGTCAGCAGGATGACCGGCGTCATGTACTTGACGGCGATGCGGCAGGCTTCGAGCGCGGAATAGAAGCAGTCAGTCGGCGAGTTCGCGGCGATCACCGGGATTGGGCATTCGCCGTTGCGGCCGTACATCGCTTGCAGCAGATCGGCCTGCTCGCTCTTGGTCGGGATGCCGGTGGATGGTCCGGCGCGCTGGACGTTGACGATCACCAGCGGAATTTCCAGGATGGTCGCCAGTCCCAGCGCCTCTGACTTGAGCGCCATGCCTGGGCCGGAGGTGGTGGTCAAACTCAAAGCGCCGCCATAGGCGGCGCCGATCGAGGAACAAATTCCGGCAATTTCGTCTTCCGCCTGCAACGACGTTACGTTGTAGTGTTTGAGGGCCGATAGCTCCTGGAGGATTTCGGTCGCGGGGGTGATTGGATACGAGCCGATGAACAGCGGCACCCCGGAAAGCTCCGAGGCCGCGACGAAACCCAGGGCGGTCGCCTGGTTGCCGGTGATGCTGCGGTACTTGCCCGGTTTGACCACCGATTCGCGCATCTGATAGGAGACCGCGAACATCTCGGTGGCTTCCGCATACGCGTAGCCCGCTCGCAAGGCGATGACGTTTGCCGCGGCGATCTTCGGCTTCTTGGCAAACTTCTTCTCGATATCGGTGATTTCCTTATCCACCGGGCGGCTGTACAGGCACATCATCAGGCCGAGCGAGAAATAGTTCTTGCACATGCCCACTTCCTTCTTGCTCAGGCCGGAGTCGGCAAGGGCATTGGCGGTGAGTGTGGCGATGTCGATCGGGTAGACGCGATAGCCTTGCAGGCTGTCATCGGTCAGCGGGTTGCTCTCATACTTGGCTTTTTCCAGGTTGCCCGCGGTGAACGAACTGCTATTGACGATGATGATTCCACCATGTTTGACATCCGGCAGATTGGTCTTGAGTGCCGCGGGATTCATTGCCACCAGCACGTCCGGCGCATCGCCGGAGGTGAATACCTGGCTGGAGGAATACTGGATCTGGTAGCCGGAAACGCCGTACAGCGTGCCGGTCGGGGCACGGATTTCCGACGGGTAATCGGGGTGAGTGGCGAAACCGTGGCCAGCCTTGGCAACCGCCTTGGAAAACTCTGTGCCGGTGAGTTGCATGCCGTCGCCGGAGTCTCCGACGAAGCGGATGACCACGCTGTCTAGCTCCTCGATCGGGCGTGCTGTTACGGGTGTATTCGACATGTCGTTCGCTCTCGCTGTTGGTTAATTGCCGTAAATATTCCCAAGAACACGCCCCATGAAGAACGCATTCGGCATAACGCACTTGGGATGGATGCAATGATCGCCGTTTAGGGCCATACGGCAGTTGATCAGGATCAAGAACAACCCATAATGTCCTTCCTGCGTTGGTCTCTCAGCCTACAATGCTTCGACTTGGCCTACTTCGTAAGATTGAAATCCCTACCCTTAGTTAAACCCTATCTTCTAGGAAAAGATGATGACTCGACTGGATATTTCAAAGCTGAATCTACAGGATGCACTCGATATGGCCGTGCTGATCGAAAAGGAGGCGGAGGATCGCTATCTCTGGTTTGTCGACCTCCTCGGCGAGCGCTACCGCGGCGATGCGGCGGATTTCTTCGGCATGATGGCCAAGAACGAGCAGCGTCACGGAGCGGAACTGGCGGCACGCAGGCGTGCGCTTTTTGGCGATGCTCCCGCCCGGATAACGGCCGATATGATCGAGGACATCGAAGCGCCGGACAGCGGAAAGCCGAGGCCCAACATGTCTCCGCGGCATGCCCTGGAGGTCGCGATGGAGTCCGAAGTCAAGGCCTATGAGTTCTTTAATGAGGCCCTGCCCGGCATTCAGGATAGTTCGGTGCGCAAGCTTTTCGAAGAGCTCAGAGACGAAGAAACCGAGCACCAGAGTCTCCTCAGAGAGCAGATGGCGAAGTATCCCGCCACGCTGGAGCCGGATGTGGCTCCGGATGACGTCGACACGCCGGCGCTGTAAGGGCAACGTCATGCTGTTCTGGCACGCCTGACTGCCTGACTCGGGGCGAGGGTCTGGAGCCTGCCTCGATCTCAATGATCCTGCCGCTCGCCCACCGCACCGCGGATTGACATTAGTTCTAACGCGAACTAAACTGGTTCGCGTTAGAACCATTGCTCCGGTCCATGCACGGGGGATGGCCACATCCATTCAGACGACAGGTGACTCATGAACAAACCGGAAATCGCCGCGAAATCGCCCTTTGCAGTCGAAGTGGAGCAGGGCAAGGACTATTACTGGTGCGCCTGCGGCCTGAGCAAATCGCAGCCGCTTTGCGATGGCAGCCATAAAGGATCGGCCTTTGTGCCCACAAAATTCACGGCGTCGGAGGGCAAGACCGTCTATTTTTGCGGATGCAAGCAGAGCAAGAACGGTGTGCTTTGCGACGGTACGCATAAGGGTCTTTGAGCTGGCTTGCCGGAAAGCGGCATCCGGCAAGGGACGTCGCGGTGCGGGCCATAAGCGGGACGGTCCATAGCAGGGCAACGGCATTCTTCGGCTGGCCTGTGCTTTCGCCGCCGCCTGGCCAAACGCATACAGGCCCAATCGGGTAACATCTGCGGTACCAGGAATAGCCCAATATCACGACTTCGCAATTTCACGTAGCGGGTATCCATCATCGGCCTGACCTCCAGACTTGCCGACTGGTTTCAACGCAGTCCGCCGCTCGATCCGCAGACTCGCCTGGCGCTCAGGCAGGTCGCAGCGGCGGCGGGGCCGCTGATGGCGTCGGCGTCCGGTTTCGAACGCCGGCTGGCGGGCCCCATTCAGGTGGCGCTCAAGTACTGCGACGAACTCGTGGCGGCGCTGCCGGGAATGATGGATATCAACCGCCAGGCCTTTGCGCTCGATCCCCTGGTGCACGCCTTCTTCTCGACCTCCCAGGATATCGACGAGATGCTTGGTCGCAGCCAGCCTTTGCGCGACTTTCTCCGCGACCCGAAATCCCTGGGAATCGCGCATTTTCATGCCTTGTTTGCCGCCCGGCGGCGCGAAAAACACGTGCTGGGACCGGCCCTCCAGGGTGAAGTGCTGCGCCAGGACGTGCCGCAGACTCTGCTGTATTTTTCCAGCCACACCCTGACCGCGGTCGCGGCGGATTTGCAGGCGACGCGCAGCATGCTGAGCGCCGCGGCCTTCGACAGCCTGCTGAAAGCTTTCTTCGCCCGGGCCGACGCCATTCGCCTGGAACGCCGCGATCTTCAGACGGAGCGCGATCTGGAACGGGCGCGGCTCAAAGGCCGGTCGGGCAGCAACAAGGCTCCTGGCGTTGTCGAACAACAGCGGGAATTGCCCGGTCTCGATCAGCGTATCCGCGATCTCACCGAATCGCTACAGCCGGATCGCCTTGTCGAGGGTTTGGCGGCCTTCCTCAGCGAGCCGGCACCGGCCCTGCGACTGGAGCCGGTCAAAGTGCGGGTTGACCGCAATGGCGTCATGGCCGGTGCTCACGACGACGCAGCCGGGGAGGAAGGCAGCTTGTACTTCCCCGAGCTCGTCGGGCGCGATCGTCGCCGTTACGTGGTTATGCTGGCCCGCATCCCGCGCGACGAAGCCGAGCGCTCGGTGGCACGGGTGCTGGACGAGCAGCGGCGCTTTATTCTGATCTGACCAATTCAACCACGAAGGAAGCACCATGATCATCCTACGCATTTTGTTACCCATCTTGTTCCCGTTGCTGATCGGATCCGCCTGGGCTGACAGCGGTAGCCGGCTCGACGCGGTCATGCAGCGCGGAACGCTGCGCGTTGGCAGCACCGGCGACTACAAGCCGTTCAGTCATCGCGATCCCGTCAGCGGCCAGTATCAAGGCATCGACATCGATATGGCGGGGCTGCTCGCCAAGGCCCTGGGCGTCAAGCTGGAGATCGTCGGGACCAGCTGGCCGTCCCTGATGAAGGATTTTGGCGAGAACAAGTTCGATGTCGCCATGGGCGGCGTGTCGGTTAATCTCGAGCGGCAGAAGAAGGCGATGTTTTCCATTGCCTATTTGCGCGACGGGAAAACGCCGATCACGCGTTGCGAAAATAAGGATCGTTTCCAGACCCTACAGCAGATCGACCGTCCCGAAGTCAAGGCCATCGTCAATCCCGGCGGCACCAACGAGCGCTTTGCCCGGGCCAACCTGAAAAGCGCCCAGATCGAAGTCTATGCCGACAATGTGACCATTTTCGACCAGCTCGTCGCCGGGAAGGCCGACCTGATGATTACCGACGCCGTGGAAACCCGCCTGCAACAGAAGCTGCGCCCGCAGCTTTGCGCCGTCCATCCCGAGGCGCCGTTCGATTATTCGGAGAAGGCCTATCTCTTGCCGCGCGACTGGCTGTTCAAGGCTTTTGTCGACCAATGGCTGCACCAGGCGATACAGAGCGGGGCCTTCGGGAAGATTCACGACAAGTGGATCGCCCATCCGTGGGAAAAGCAGGCGGGCGCCGGCAAGCTGCCGATGTTTGCGCGAGCGACTGCCGTTCAGCTCGCCTGGGCTCCCTGATAGACCTGGGCTCGGATACGTTAGGGGGGTAGACATTATTTCCCGGCGGTGCAAGGAATTAAAACCGGCATAGGGACTGGATTTGCGGGACATTCAGGGTATGCGGCGGAATGCTCAGGATTGGGAAATACTGGGCGGCGACTGGTAGAAAATGGACGGGAGCCGGGCCAGATCAAGCATTAGACCGACCCGGAACGATCAGAATCCCCTTCTGAGGCTATCAGAACACAAACCTGAACAGTTCCATGATTTTGGCAAAAAGTCGAACATAGGAGGCTTTTTAGGGGGGGGATAGGGGGGAGAAAGGCCCCTACATAGGAGGGCGCGTAACTTTAAAATGCTGCGACGCAATAATAATATGCGATCTACTTGGCAAGATCAACGGCGTCTCTAACAGCTCTCATATCGACGCGCCCGGAAGCGCGGAATGCACGGTAAAGCAAGGCTACTGCCCCGGCTTTCTTGTGCGGGTCAAGACTTGGGGCGAGGCTTTCCACGGCCTCCACGATTCCCGCAAGCAAGACTGAGTCAAGAACTCCAACGCGGCACCGTTCAAGGGCCTCGTTAAGCGTGCGGTTCATCTCAGCCTCATCAATGGCCCCGTGCCGAAATGAAGTTATTGCGGTAGTGACATTGACCTGAAACACAAAATCTAAGCCGAGGTTGTCAGCCAGCCACTTGAAGGCTTCGATTTCGCCTAGATCGAAATGGCGCGTTTCAAATCCGCTAAGGATGAATCCGACGTCAACGTCGGCCAACGCCAACGAAGCTAAATAGCTGAGATTTGGAATCCGTAAGTCAGATTCGTAGTTTCGTTGCGCCCTCGCAGTGACATCGGCGATCTCGGCAAACTCAGCCTGAGTTTTACCCAATTTTTCCCTTATCAGTCGAATTCTCGCCCCGTATGGTCCCATTTTAACGGATATCCCCTTGACAAAGCCCCGTTTGTTCCGCATTGTGCGCATTGTTTCTCATATTATCAGGAGGATTGGCTATGGAACAGACTCCAGCTCTAACCCCACAACAAGCCCGCGAGCTTCTTGACCGGCAGGGAATTAGCGCTGCTGCGTTTGCCAGGCAGCACGAGCTACATCCCCGCCTCGTTTGTGCCGTGCTTTCGGGCCGCCTGCAATGCAGGATCGGCGAGAGCCACCGCGCCGCCGTGCTGCTTGGCATCAAGGATGGTGAAATCGTCAATGGCTAAGAAGTCCCCCGCCCTGGTCCCGCTCCAGGAAGCGCCCTTACCTTCGTCTATTGGAACGCTTGCTGATACTGGCCTATGGATTAACTCTACAGAATTTGCTCAGATTGCATACATCAATGAGCGCACTGCCCGCGAAGCGGTAATCCGCGCAATGAACGGCCATACCTGGCACGGTACGGCCCTCGAAGTCCGCGCCGTCGAAGGCATAGGAGGGAAAGGAGGCAAAAACCTTCAAGTCTATATTCCCAGTCTTCCCCATGAATTGCGCGTGATTTGGCACAAGCGCAACCCTGGCGCTATGGAGCCGCCCGTTGCTGTACCTCGCCAGCGCCCGGCCCCCGCCATAATCGACCTTTGCATCGGCAATCGTGTTGCGGAAATAAAGTGGAAACTCGCCATTGTGGCCCCGGCGATGGGGCAACCGAAAGGCAGCGAGGCGCGCGCTGCGATGCTGAAAGAGATTGCCGCACGCAACCATCAAGGTTTGCACGGAAAGGTTGTGCAGATCGCCGTGGACACCTTGCGCGATTGGCTACTCAAGATCGAGACAGACAACGAAGAGTGTCTTGCGCGCCGGCGCCGTTCCGATGCCGGCAAAAGCCGCTACCACGTCAACGCCAAGTGGGACAAGGCGTGCCCACTGCCCGACACTGAAAAGCGGCCTATTGCCGCCGCCCTTGAAAAGCACATAAGAGGGTTACATGAAAGACTCGCTCCCGAACGAAAAATAAACTCTCTCGCATCCGCCAAGTTGCAGGAGTTATCAATAAACGCAGGGTGGCAGAAAGCACCATTGATACGGCCTGGCCTGCACCTTATTCGGAAGTTCGCAGATTCGCGCTTGCCTGGCATCCGAGATAATGACGCCAAGCTCTACCATGACAAGTACAGGCCCAGCATTCACCGGAGCCGCCCCAGCGCGCCAATGGATTGCGTATTTGGCGACGTTCACCCCAGCGATATTTTGGCTTGCCGTGAGGATGGCAGCGAGGCCACAGCTCGAATGATCGCCTGGTTCGATTGGGCAACGCATGATGTCTTTTACACCCTTGTGCTCTTGCCCAAAGGCAAGTCAATCACCCAGGCGGACATCATCGCCAGCTTTATCGAGATGGTTCAGACGTGGGGCCTGCCGCGCAATCTTTACCTTGATAACGGTAGCGAATATCTAAACAAGGCGTTCATCGCTGGCCTAGAAATGTTACAGGGACTATGCGGCAGTTTCAGCGTGCACCTGAAAAACGCGGATGAGATCGACGCCCTTATGGGCGATGGCACCGAATCCACTGCCGAAGATCGCACGGGAACCATTCGCGCCCGCCCCTACAACGCCCGCGCCAAGGTCATTGAGGCATTTTTTGCATGGTTAAATAAATTCATGGCGCTAATCCCCGGCTACATCGGGGGTGAGCGGATGCGCAAGAAAACGCACAACGTAGGGAAAAAACCCAAGCCGTTTCCAGGCACCTTTGAGCAATTGCGGGATGGTGCTTTCGCCGAAGCCGTCGCCTTCTACCGCAACGATTCCCAAGGTGGATCGATGAATGGAAAATCAGTAAACGACCTCAAGCGCGAGGCATATGCATCCGGCTGGACGCCGCCCGCATCGGTAGATCCTGAAACCCTTCTTGCCGCCTTCGCCGAAGTTCGCAGCGCACGTGTTGAGACCGGCGGCGTAAAGATAAAAACAAAGAATGGCACCGAGCATTGGTACTGGAATGATCAACTAGTTTCCGTGATGGGCGAAAGAATCGAGATTCGTTTTGCCGAATGGAAACCCGATCTAGCGCTGTGGATCAAGCAGGACGGCACCGTTGTAAGTCTTCGGCGCGATACTGAATGGGCACCACTCGACACCAACGGCGCTAAGGAACAATCGCGCCGTGAAGGCTTGCAGACACGCAATGTCAGCGCCATCCGCGCCCTTTCGTCGCCAGTCGATACTGTCGCCGACATGGCGCGCTACAACGCTGCTCTACCTGCCCCGCCCGTAACGCCTGTCGGTCCAAAAATCAGGCTGGGAGCGCAAACCCAGGCCATCGCCAATGCTTTCCGCGATAGTGTCGATACTGCCGCCGCGCCCCCGGTCACGCTCCCGCGTCTATCCTACCGCGACGGCAAGACCGGAGAAATCGTGCAGCCAGTAACGCTTGCGCCGCAGCCGCAGCCGGAGCGCTTCGATATCTACGCCGCACCACCGCCCCAAAAGACGAAACCCGACGCATCTGCCGATGCACCGGGTTTCGATATTTTTGAAGAGCTCGCAAAAAACCCGCCCCTTAACCACCAAGCAAAGGAAACGGAATAATCATGGTACCTCAACCGGAAAAAGAAAACAGCGACTTTCCCTCCGAATGGGAAGCCACTCTTAACCAAATCGAAATCCAAATGGCGACAGGCTACCCCCGGAAACGGCTGGAAGCTATCTCCGGCTTGCCCTCCAGTGAATTTGAGGCACTGTTAAGTCGCTCCCGTTTTGGTGCAAGCTGGAGTCAAAAGGAACGCACCAGCAAAGCAGTTGCCGAGTTAGCGGAATGGCTTGCCGAGGAAGTGAAGCATCAACAGACAACCGTGAGCGGGGCTGCCGTTACCCCGACTTTTCAGGCTATCCAGGGCATCATCGAACGCGCCCGCCGAGGTAACAAAATCGTTGCCATTACAGGCGGTGTAGGTGTTGGAAAAAGCGAAGCCGCCAAGGCGTATGCAGCCGCCAATCCCCGCACCCACCATCATCCCGGCGCGGTGCGGATCGAGTTCAAGCAATCTGATCGCAACTCAACGGCGGCTATGTCAAAGATACTCAGCGCGATGGTAGGAGAATATGGCGTCGCCTATCGATCTGGACATCTACTTGACGACATCGGCAAGGCGCACAGGCCCGGAGATGTTCTGCTCCTTGATGAATGCAATGAGCTCGGCGATGCCGCCGAAGTCATACGCAATCTGCGCGACAGCTTCCAAATTCCCCTGGTAGCGATGGGCAACCAAGATTTTGATCGCAACGTCTATGGCAAGAAAAGCACCTTTGAAGCGCTGGCCAGCCGGATGCTGCGCTATGACTTTCCCGTCACGACCGAAGCTGATGTCGACGCGTGGTTTGTATGGGCCGGCCTATCCGGCTCTGCCCTACGCAAAGTTGCGGTCGATATCGCCGCCCGGCCTGGCGCTAACGGCGGGCTGCGCTCCCTGGCGCTACTCGTCAACGAATGTCGAGACCTTTTCCCCGACCGCCCGATTGACGCCGCGATGCTCAAGGATATTGCCCGACAACTGGGCCGCCCCATTCAGATCAAGCGGGCCGCATGATGAGCAAACCCCGCCTGATCCAACTTGTGAAAATCGGCCAGAAAAATATGGGCTGGGATGATGACACCTACCGCGCCTGGCTGGAAAAACACACCGGCAAGCGCAGCGCCAAGGATTGCACGGAAAATGAGCTTTCCCTCCTCGCGGACATGTTGCGCGATATGGGCGCACTCGATAAGCCTGGTCATACGCCCCCGGCCATCCCCGGCGGCAGCGGCCCGGATCGCCCCACGCAAGCGCAATGGCGTACCGCCTTGGGCTTGTCGAAGAAGCTGGGCATGTCGGGAGCAGTCAACGACCCGGCGCTAAAAACCTTCTGCCATCGGGTCGCCAAGGTCGACAATCCGCGTTTTCTGAATCGAGATGGCATGCACGCCCTGATTACCGGCCTGACGGCCTGGCATGAGAGCCGTAAGAAGCGCATCAGTAAAGGGCGGAGCGCAGAGCCATGCTGCTGAAAGTCGCCCCGTTCGACCCCTTAGCCCGCTGTTGCTGGGAGTGCATCCACGGCAACAACGGCAAGCCATCGAAGCGCAAGATTATTGTCTGTAGCGTTGACGGTGAAATCACCTTTCGCCTACTACCTGGTATTTGCCCCTCTTTTTCCGAGAACGAACGTGGGGCGAAGAGACGCGCCAGCAAGACCGCAAAATAGCCCCGTAGGCGCATTGAGAAGGCGCGGCGCTACTCAGGTACTCCCACGAAGCTTGTAACGCGCTGGAGGCGAAAATAACGCCGGTTCCGGGCATTGGCGGAATCGTGGAAGGGGCGGGAGGCCGGCCGTCCCTCCATCCACCGGGTTTTGTGCAAACCCCGTGAGCGTGGACGCCGAATTTCCACGCCTCGCC
>JBAYJH010000090.1:0-15496 GCA_041665185.1 Sterolibacterium sp. | reverse complement strand
TCCAGCGCGTTCTGCCCATAGCGCGCCATGGCGATCCCCGAGACCACCTCGCCCTCGCCGTTGAGCTCGGTCAAGCCGCGTCGCTCGTCCGGGGCGAGTTCCACCCTGGCGATGTCGCGGATTAGAACCGGCGTTCCCTTGTCGTTTTTGACCACCAGCATTTCGATGTCACTCTTGTTGCGCAGGTAGCCTTTGCCGCGCACCATGTACTCGGTCTCGGCCATTTCCACCACTCTCCCGCCGACGTCGCGGTTCGAGTCCCGGATCACTTGCGTGACTTTCATGAGTGAAATGCCGTAGGCGCGCAGCTTGGTCGGGTCGACCGTCACCTGGTAGGTCTGGACGAAACCGCCAATCGAAGCGACCTCGGCCACGCCTTGCGCCTTGGTGAGTTGGTAGCGCACATACCAGTCCTGGATCGCGCGCAATTCGGCGAGAGTCCTGTCCTTGGCAACCAGTGCATATTGATACACCCAGCCGACGCCCGTGGCATCGGGCCCGATCTGCGGCGTCACGCCCTTGGGCATACGTCCGGAAGCAAAGTTGAGATATTCCAGCACCCGGGATCTCGCCCAGTAGATATCGGTGCCGTCTTCAAAAATGATATAGACGAAGGAGGCGCCGAAAAACGAGAACCCGCGTACCACCTTGGACTTCGGCACCGACAGCATGGCCGTGGTGAGCGGATAAGTGACCTGATCTTCGACTACCTGTGGCGCCTGGCCGGGGTATTCGGTATACACGATGACCTGCACGTCTGAGAGATCGGGCAGTGCATCGATGGGGGTCTTCAGAACGGCGTAGATGCCCCCGATGACAAGAAACAATGTGGCGAGCAACACCAGGAATACATTTCGGCTCGACCAGTCGATGATTTTGCTGAGCATGGCGGGTCCTGTCTTAGTGGCCGGAATGCGCCGCAGGACGCGCGGCACCGGTGCCTTCGAGCTTGATGATCACCCACTCGCCGGGTTTCCGCTCGATGAAGGTAAATACCACCGGCGAACCGGGCTTGAGAGTGCCCAGCAATCCAGAATTGGCGAGCGCGAATTCCATCGTCATCCCCGGCCATTTGAGACTTTCCACCGGGCCATGTGCGATAGACACCGTTCCGGCTTTGGAATCGATGGCCTCGATTTTGCCTTCGGCGTTGTAGCTTGCCCCCTTAGCGGCAGGCGCTGTGTTCTCCGCCCCGGCCTCCGTCTTCGGCTCCGCTCCGTGAGCGGAGTGACCGAAACCGCCGATGACCGCCTTGAGATTGCTCTCGGCATCGATCAGGAAGTTGGCGGCAACCACGACAAGCTCGCCGTCCTTGACCCCTTCTGTGACTTCAACGTAGTCGTCGCTGCGTGCGCCCAGCTTGACTTCGCGCGGTTCGAAGCGACCCTCCTTGAGTTGAATCAGGACGATTCGGCGTGTGCCGCTGTCGATGACGGCCGAGACCGGTACCGTGACGACTTTGGTCTTTGCGCCGATCGCAAGTTCCATCTGGGCGAACATGCCCGGTTTGAGTGTGTGCCCGGGATTGGCGAGTTCTACCCGGACCGGAACGGTGCGGGTTTCGGCTTTCAGCGTCGGGTAGACGTAGGTGATGGCGCCCTCGAAGACTTTCCCCGGATAGGCGTTGATCCTGATCTGAGTTTTAGCGCCGAGCTTCACTTGCCCGATATCCTGTTCAAAGACGTCGGCGATGATCCACACGGCGGATAGGTCGGCCACTTGGTAGAGCGCGTCGCCGGGCATAAAACGCATGCCTTGCACGGCCTTCTTCTCGGTCACAATTCCGCTTACTGGTGAGCGGAAGGTCAGGGTGCGCTTGGCTGCGCCGGACTTGGCCAGTGCCTTCACCTGCTCTTCCGAGATATCCCAGTTCTTGAGACGCGTCAAGCTTGACTCGGCCAGTTGCATCATGCTGTTCTGCGCTTCGCCTCCCGCGTCCTTGAGGGATTGGACGCCCTGGGCGGCGATCGCGTATTCGCGTTGGGCCGATACCAGTTCCGGACTATAGACCTCGAACAGCGGCTGCCCTTTGGTAACAGGCTGACCAGTGACGTTGACGTGCAGTCGATCCACGTAGCCCTCGAATTTGGGGGCGATGGTGTAGAGACGGCGCTCATCCGGCTCGATGCGGCCGGCGGCGCGGACGACCTTGTCCACCGTGCGTAAGCTCGCCGCTTCAGTTCTGACGCCGAGCTTCTGGACCTTTTCAGTGCTGATTTTGATCTGGTTGGCGGTACTGGGCGTATTTTCCTCACCATCTTCACCGCCTTCAAAGACCGCGATGTAATCCATACCCATCGGGTCCTTCTTCGGTGTCGGCGAGGTATCCGGCAGACCCATCGGGTTTCGGTAATAGAGCAGCTTGCGTTCCTTCTTGGCGCCAGCAGGCACCGTTGCGCCCGGTTGGCCTACGCCAACTGGGGCTGCACTCTCAGCGTTGTGTCCACCACCGCCGTTGCGCGTCCCGATCCAGTAACCTCCACTTGCTCCCAATGCCGCAACAACAGCGGCGGCCACAATTCCAGTTCCCAGTTTCATATGTCTTCCCCTATCAGCCGTTCGATGTCCGCCAAGCGTGCCTGCTGCTCGGCTTGTGCCTTGACGATGTCCTGCTTGGCTTTGCGTATCTGCCGCTGTGCATCGAGCAGGGTGGCGAAATCCACCTTGCCGGTTTCGTAGCCAGCAAGCGCCGCCTGGAAGGTGAGTTCCGCCTGCGGCAGGAGGCTGACTTGCGCGAGTATTTCGACGCGTCTCGCTACGTCGATACCTGCTAGGTTCTCGGAGAGGTCGGCCAGTGCCTGATTGGCCGTCGCCTCTTTGCGAGCGCGGGCGGCGTCGGTCATCTTTTCGGCTTCACGCTCCTGGCTGCGGCGACTCTCTTGCTGCAGAGGGATGTTGAATTCAACCATCAGTTCCCATTCATTGATGCGGCTGCCCGTCTGCATCGGTGAGACGCCCAGGGTGAAATCTGGATAGCGGTTGCGGTAGGTCAGGTCGCGGTTCTTCTCCGCGGCACGGATTTTGGCGGCGTCGGCGAAAAGCTGTGGATTCTTGCCGCGCAGACGATCTTCAAGCGCCACGAAGTCAAGCTTGGCGGGAGCGGGAATCGGTCTCAGGCGCTCCGGCTCCGCAAAAGTGGACTGGGCGGGGCGCGCCAGCAGCGCATTGAGACGGGTGCGTGCATGGTGATGTTCGGTCTCCATCTGGATCAGTTCGTTTTGCATCGAGGTGCGTTCCACCTGGACGCGGATGGCGTCCTGCTGGGGTGTCAGCCCGCTGGCGTAACGCACCTGGGTGATACCCTCGATGCGGTCGATGAGATCAATGACTTCCTTATTCAAGCGGATCAGGCGTGCCACGGCGAAGTACTGGGCGTACGCGGTCTTGATGCGTGCCGCCTGTTCCGTCCAGATGACGCTGGCCTTGCCTTGGGCCGCATCGGCCTCCGCTTCAGCGGCTTCACGCTTGAGATCTCGCTTGCCCCAAAATGGCAGTGATTGCATCAGCGTATATTTGGTGCCGCCAATCCGGCTGGGCAGCAGATTGGGCCTGGCGTCCGAACCGAAATTGGTGATGTTCTGCAACTCGGTGCGCAACACCGGATCGGGTAGGGCGCCGGCCGGATAGATGCGTTCCCCGGCGGCCTCGGCCTCGAGACGCATCGAGGCATATTCCGGATTACGTTCCTTGGCGTACTGGAGCAGGGTCTCCACCGTCCTGCCCAAGGTGATTTCCTGCGCTCGCAGACTGGACGGCACGGCCAGGACCAAAAAAAGAACCATCGCCGGCGCGAGAATTGCACGTCGCATATAAAACCTCCAGGGAAACGAAATTGTTAATTCACTCTGTCTAATTTAACGACAGTCAGGCTTCCATTGACATTGTCGGCTATGAAACGGACTTTGTCGCCATCCTTCATCTGATCGAGCCAGGTAGCGTCCTTGACCCGAAAAACCATGGTCATTGGGGGCATGCCGAGATTGGTCAGCGCGCCGTGAGCGAGGGTAACTTTTCCTGTTGCCTTGTCCACCTTCTTTACCGTGCCATCGGTCATGGCTGCCATGGTTTGAGTGCTTGCATGCATGGCACCATGGCCGGAATGATCATCTGAAGCAATGACGGGTGCGGCGAAGGTGATGGCCACGGCGATAAAGGCGGTTGAAATCACAGTTTTCATTCAGTTCTCCTATCGATGTTGCGGGTTTAATTGCGAATGTCCGCAGTTTGACGAATCCTAGTCGACGGCAACCTGACTGAAACATTACACTTGTGTAATCTTTGGGATTCACAGAAATCCCTCGGCCAGCAACGCGAAGATGCTGGCCGAGGGACTCTGGGGTACGTCAATTCGCTTCGGTGCCGAATTTCAGCTTTGGCCCTATCGGGAAAGGCGGCATTATCAGCGCATTCCACCCATGATGATATTGGCCGTATTCGCGGCATTATTCACGGGCATGCCGGCATTTTGCAACGTGGCTTGCATCGATGCGGAAGAAGACACGTCGGTGGTGACCATGCTCACAGTGCCATCGGCCTTGAGGATGGGCATATTGTAGGGAATGTCGGCCCCTGTTGTTTCATCCACCATGGTGCTGACCGAACCGGCCATCACCTTGATTATCGCCGGTCCCCGTGTAGCCGTCGCTAAAGGTTATGCAGTAGGAACCATCGGTCGATGTTGGGTCAAAAGACATCGCGGATAGGAGCAACCTATATTTCATTTCATTTTGCACGCTGAATCTCGGTGACCACTATTGCACCCTCGGATTTTTCGGCCTTGAACAATACCTTGTCGCCAGCTTGCACCTTGTCGAGGATGGTGGCGTCTTTGACCCGAAACACCATCGTCATGGGTGGCATGTCGAGGCTCTTGATCACGCCATGCTTTATGATGATCTTCTTGTTGTCCTTGTCTATCTTTCGCACCTCACCTTCGGCCACTTCCGCGGCGCTTGTAGCTTGTTCTGTGCCCTGAGCGCTTCCGTGTTCCTTGTTGTCGTCTCCGCTCGCACCGACCGAATAGGCCGGCACGATAGCAATGGCAACAAGGAAAAGACGATGGAACAACGTCATGATATTTCCTTCAACAGAAATGGTGTGTTAAGGCGCGGCGTCGCGCAGTCGCACTCGCTCATTGGATGAATTGTATGAGGCAAGGCTTCCCAATTTCTCAATGCTTGTGGTCATGTTCATCTTTCGGCATCGCCGTCTTGTCATTTGCCATAACGTTCTTTTTCACCAATATCCGACCTTTCATGCCGGCATCGTAGTGTCCGGGTTGCAGGCAGGCAAAATCTACTTTCCCGGATTTGCTGAACTTCCATACAACTTCTCCAGTTTGCCCGGGGGCCACCGTCACCATATTCGCGTCGGCGTGTTCCATTTCCGGATTCTTCTTCATCACCTCGTAGTGTTCTTTGAGTTCCTTGGTGCTGCCCAGCACAAACTCGTGCTTGAGTTGACCAGTATTTTTCACCACGAAACGAATGGTCTCTCCCTGTTTGGCCGTCAAGCTGGCGGGAGAAAAGCGCATGGTGTCTGTCATATTGACCGTCACCGTGCGCGTGATTTCCGCGGCCACCCCGGCTTCACCGAAAGCTGCATCGTCATGGCCGCCTGCGTGCGTGCCACTTGCAGAGGCGAGGCCAGATGCCAAGATCAAGGCTGCTGCCAGGGGTGTCACGGGATTGAAGTTGCGTCGCATAAGAATCCTTTCTGATTGGTAAAGTTCTAGTGTTGCATTGGGCCGATGGGCTTGCGGATGCGTACTTCGACGTCTTTCACGGGCTTTTTCAAACGCGGCATGGATTGACCACCCTCCGACTTGAAACGAGCCGGTTCGGTGATTGCGCCTGAAACCTCGAAAGCAATGGTACCCTCGGGATGCTGGTACCAGCCCGGATCCTTGTAGTCGCCTGGTTTTTGGTCTTTCCGTACTTTGACCACACTGAACATGCCGCCCATCTCGACGGATCCGAACTGGCCTTGCCCGGTCATCATCGGCGCAGTGTTATCCGGCAATGGCATTTCCATCTCGGCCATATCAGCCATCCCGCGCTCGCTCATCACCATGTACTCGGGTATCTGGTTGGTGATCTGTTTGGCGACACCCCGATGATCCACGCCGATCAAGGTGGGCACTTCGTGTCCCATGGCATTCATGGTGTGGTGGGACTTGTGGCAATGGAATGCCCAATCGCCTTCTTCGTCGGCCAAAAACTCGATCTGGCGCATCTGGCCGACCGCAACGTCGGTGGTGACCTCTGGCCAGCGCGCGCTCTTCGGAGTGGGTCCGCCATCCGTGCCGGTAACCAGGAACTCATGGCCATGAAGATGGATCGGATGGTTGGTCATCGTCAGGTTGCCAATCCGGATGCGCACCTTGTCATTCTTGCGGACGTTGAGCGAGTCGATGCCGGGAAAAATGCGGCTGTTCCAGCTCCACAGATTGAAGTCTGTCATAGTCATGATCTTCGGTGTGTAAGCGCCCGGATCGATATCATAAGCGTTGAGCAGAAACACGAAGTCGCGATCCACTTCGGCTATCAGCGGGTGCCTGGCCTTCGGGTGGGTGATCCAGAATCCCATCATGCCCATGGCCATCTGCGTCATTTCGTCGGCATGGGGATGGTACATAAACGTACCCGGGCGACGGGCGATGAACTCGTACGCGAACGTCTTGCCGGGGTCTATGGCTTTCTGAGTCAAGCCGCCCACGCCGTCCATGCCGTTGGGCAGGCGCTGGCCGTGCCAATGAACAGCCGTGTGCTCCGGTAATTTGTTGGTCACAAAGATGCGCACCCGGTCGCCCTCTACAACTTCGATGGTGGGGCCCGGCGATTGGCCGTTATAGCCCCACAAATGCGCCTTGAAGCCAGGCGCCATCTCGCGGACCACCGGTTCCGCCACCAGGTGGAATTCCTTTACCCCATTGTTCATGCGCCACGGCAACGTCCAGCCGTTGAGGGTCACCAC
Organism: Sterolibacterium sp.; assembly: GCA_041665185.1. Taxonomy (GTDB): domain Bacteria; phylum Pseudomonadota; class Gammaproteobacteria; order Burkholderiales; family Rhodocyclaceae; genus JACRAR01. Next base: position 8,521 of record JBAYJH010000090.1, on the reverse strand, counting down.
CGGGTTATAGGGACGGCCGGACTTCGGTAGCAGCGGCGGCATGGTGTCCGGAGATGTTTGTATTGCCGGTTCGGGCAATGCGGCCATGGCTACTCGACTGACCGTTGCGGTGGATACTGCGGCCGTAATCGCACCGATACCCCCCAGGAAATTACGTCTTGATGTCATCGACTTGTCCTTGCTGAATTCACCAGGTAGCTCATCACTCAATGGCCAGATCCACCGCCAAGCACTTTGCCGGCCGGGGCACCTGCTTGCGCATAGATTGGTCTGCCGATGAGAGTGGCCTGCAGCGCTGCGTCTGCCAGCCAGAACTGCTGCTGTGCTGAAATCGCTCCCATCACTGCGACTATTTGATCGCGGGTGTCGGCCAATAATTCAAAAACCCCGATAATCATGCCGTTGTAGCGCAGGCCGTTCTCTTCCGAGATAAGCTTACGCAAAGGCACCACTTCATCGCGGTAGTGACGCGCCAAGTCATGCGCTGTACGGTAAGCGGAGTAAGTCTCACGCAATTGGGAGCCGGCGGCGGCGACGGTTGCTTCCAGACGGTAGGCCGCAGTCAGGGTGTTGGCGTTCAGCGACGCACGCTGGGCGTCACCCAAGTCGAAGATCGGCAGGCGAACGTCTACCGTATAGCCGCGCCGGATGTTTTTGCCAGCTGCCGCAGTGTCGAAAATCGTGTCGCGTTGGACGCCCACCTCAATGTCCGTCAGGCTGGTGACGAGACCCAACCCCTGGGCTTGACTTGCAGCATCAAGCTGCAACTGCGCCAGACGCACATCCAGTCGCTGCGCCGCCAGCGCGCCGCCGACCAGCGTTGGCGCAAGGGGTTCCTTGGGGAGGTCCGGCAATCGCCCGGGGAGCCTGAGCATGGTTTCTTGGGTACCGCTGCCAAGCCCCAACAGGCGAACCAGTTGTTCGCGGGATGAGGTGGCAGCATATTGGCTGCCTAGCAGTTGACTCGCCGCGTCGGCATAGAACGCCTGTTGGTGAGCGCGTTGCAGGCGGGTGAAGTTACCCGTGCCTTGCATTCGACGCGCCAGCTCCGCGCTGGCCTCGGCGGTTGCATAGACGCGCTGCGCATACAGCAGGTTTTCCTGGGCAGCGACGGCCCGGACCCAGGCTTGCCTGACTTGGGTGACTTGATCCACCACGTCCGAGGTCATCCGCAACTCCGCCTGGTGGATGCGCGAATTGGCGACGGCGGCGCGTTGCGGCAAGGTGAGCAAATCCAGCAAGCCGAAGGACAGCGTCCGACTCAACTCCAACTCGTCAAGAAATCGCAGCCGCTCGAAGCTGAATAGCGGGTTGGCAATTCGGCCGGCTTGGGCGGCGGCGGCCATGTCGCCCCATCGTTCGGCCAGCAAGGATTGCAAGGCGGGACTGTTAAGCAGCGCCACCTTGACGGCTGCCGATTGTGTGAGGGGCTTCGTCAGCAGTTCGGCAACCTGCTTTTCATTCTCGGCGCGCGTTTCGATGGAACGTACCAACTGCACTTGCCCGTTGGTGAAGGTAGCAGCTTCGCGGTTGGTGGAATGCAGTGATTGATCGATATTTGCGGTGGCGCAACCCGCAAGAACAAGGATGATTGCAAGTGCTGGAATGGTCTTTATGCCATTCGATAAGGCAATCTGCGTCGCTGCTACTGGTTGGGCGTCAAGTAGTCTTTTCATTTGCCATGACCGGCATTGGGATGGCCAGCAGTTGCCGCCGGCGTCTCCCGGCCGGTATTGCGCGATGCTGGTTCAGGTTCGCTAGCTTCTCGGGCATAGGCGCGCCAACCGCCGATACGTGCCACATTGTCGTTACTTGCTTTCCAGGATGATATTTTCTCGTCCTGAAAAGCACGGTATTTGCTGAGCGCCGATTGATAGTCCATCTCGGGCATATGGGGCATGGCGCTGGTGGGTCGGGTCTGCGTTTTGGGTGTGCTCGCTGGATCGGCGACCTCGGGCTGTGCCTGAACCGAGAGCGCGGCAAGGAGCCCGGTCAGCAAGGTAATGGTTCTTTTCATTTAATGTCCCAGGGTTGAATGAGTTTTGGTCGCCGTATGAAACGCACTTGCTTGAGATTTCGTCGGTAGCGAGACCCGCAATAACCTTTACCTCGCAATCATTCTACTTTCAACTACCCGGCAAATTGGTGACACCAACATTACAACTTTGTAATCTTCGGGAATTGGGGCATGGCCCACGCGCACAGAGGCAGTGGCAAGACCGGAATATGCCATTACTCAACGGCAGATTGGCGCATCGCCACCGTCTTCCCCAGGCCGCTCATCATCTGCCGGGAGAGCACCCAGTCTGTGGGGTTCGTGAAGGGCGGGTCCCCGTCGTTTTTGACGACGGAACCGCCAAATGTTAGTAAAAAAACCCTATCATCTAAAGTCGGCAGCTCAAAACTTATGATTGGAGATCAGCGTTTTCAGCCTCTTCCCTAATTCGGAGAGTGTGGTGCTGTCACTTGTTGATGTACTTTGTGCTTTGGAGCTATCAGGATGCTGCTCCGCTATGGATTTGCTGACTCTCGCGATTAGTTCTGCTGAAGGATTGACGGAGAGACTCGAATCACTGGGAGGCGGCAAATTAGTATGGCTCTCCTGCACGATCCGGTTCACAATCGCCAAAAAATCCGTAGAAGGACTGCTGGCGGTGTTCGAATCACTAAATGGAGCTGCATTGGTATTATGTTGCACCTGTATGGACTTTCTGACCCTCGCCATAAGGTCCGCAGAAGACTCGTTGGTGGAATTCAAATAACTGGGGTGACTGGATGTGGAAAGTGTCATCTTGACCCGCCGTGCCGGTCATTTCGGGAGATTATTGAAACGGCGAATGAATTATTCCTCATGATCAGAGTTGGTACCCCTGTGCAGTAGGAGAGTTGTTGTGAAAATGCCCGGCAGTCGGGATGAATCTTCTTGCTAACGGGGAGATTCTTTCAACGCGTCATCGACCAACTTCTTCAACTGTTCGTAACCAAAGCTGGGCAATGGTTTTCCATTGACGAAGTACTCCGGCGTCATCGTCACCTTGAGGGATCGTGCATCGTCAAGATCTTGTGCGATGACCTGGGCGACCTCCGGAGCCATCATGTCGGCCTTGAGCTGTTCGATATTTAGGCCGAGCCCTTCCAAGCGTGGCCAAACCAGGGCGACCTGGGGCGCATGATGAGGTGCCCATTCCCCTTGGGAAGCGAATAGGGCTTCTAACGTCTGCCAGAATTTGCCCTGTTTCCGTGAAGCCTCCAACACTGCCACCACTTTGTCCGAGCCATTGTGAAAAGGTGCATAACGCAGTACCAGGCGAATCCGGTCGCGGTCTGCCGCCATCATCTTCTTGACCAAGGGATAGAACTCCCGGCATGTCTCGCAAGCGGGATCAAAAAACTCCACGATCACCACTGGCGCGTCTGCCTTGCCGAGGGCCGGTGAGTGTATGCGCATCAGATTCGCGCGATTGCTCTCCACAAGCTTTGCGGACTGGTCGGCTTTCCCACTCTTGTAAACCAATGTCCCGATCACAAACACTAACAGCAGAAGTATGGCGGCACCGATGAACAGCGTCTTTCTTTTCATTTCGAACTCCGAAAATAGGTTAAAACCAACAATCCCACTATTGCTGAGAAAGCTACAACTGATAGCAGTGGAATCGTCACAAAGCCAAACCACTCGATCACCGTTTTGGAACACGGAACTCCCTGTGTGCAGGGCTTGATGCTTTCCGGGATGACGCCGGCCACTAACAGTAGGTGGAAGACTGCGAATAACCAGCCGAGGGAAGCCAAAGGAAGCGCGTAACGAACGACCTTCTGGTCGAAAGGGAATAGACCGATCGGGAGTATCAACACCAGCGGAAACATGAAGATTCGCTGGTACCAGCAAAGGGCGCAAGGCGGAAGCTGCATGACTTCACCGAAGAACAGCGCACCCAGTGTCGATACGGTCGCGACCAGCCAGGCAGCAAAAATCAGTGACCATGCGGCAGTGTCGGTGATCGACCCAATCAGAGGTTCAGTTGGCTTCATCGATAAACACAACGTAGCGAGCGGCGCGGGGCAATTATTTGGCGAGTTAATGGTTGCCACTGTAATTCACCATTTCCGACGGCAACCTGACTGTCGGATTACATCTTCGTAATCTTCGGTCCGACGGACATATCTGAATGCACAATGTAAGGATATCGCGGAGGACGCCATGAAAATTCTTATTGTTGAAGATCAGGTAAAGACGGGCGACTATCTCAGGCAGGGCTTAACCGAGGCCGGCTTCATAACAGATTTGGCGCGTGATGGCACGGATGGCCTGCATCTGGCATTGACCGAGGCTTACGACCTGGTGGTACTCGATGTGATGTTGCCCGGTCTGGATGGCTGGCAAGTTCTGGAAGCGATTCGCCACGCCGGCCGGGAAATGCCGGTACTATTCCTTACTGCACGCGACCAGGTAACGGACCGCGTCAAGGGACTGGAGCTCGGTGCCGATGATTATCTGGTCAAGCCATTTGCCTTTGCCGAACTGCTGGCGCGGGCGCGCACATTGCTGCGCCGGGGCAAGGCCAAGGAGCCGGAGGTACTTCAGGTCGCCGATCTCGAGCTTGATCTGCTGCGCCGGCGAGTATCGCGCGGCGGTAGACGCATCGATCTCACCGCCAAGGAATTCGGTCTGCTCGAACTGTTGATGCGGCGACAGGGCGAAGTGCTGCCGCGCTCGCTGATCGCGTCCCAGGTCTGGGACATGAACTTCGATAGCGACACCAACGTCATCGAGGTGGCGGTGCGCCGTCTGCGCGCCAAGATGGACGATGATTTCGACCCGAAGCTGATCCGCACCGTCCGTGGCATGGGTTATGTGCTAGAAGCGCCTGAACCGTCATGATGCGCAGCCCTTCGCTTACCGTCCGCCTGGCGCTGCTCTTCGCCGCAGTATCGACCACAGTACTGCTGGCTATCGGCGCCGTGATCGGCTACCTGGTTGAGGAACATTTCGAGATGCTCGATGTAGCTGAACTCACTGGCAAGATGTCGCTCATTGAACATATCCTCACCAGGCCGGGAGCATCGGCGCCGAACGCCGAACTGTCACGACAACTCGATGATGCCCTGGTGGGTCACCACGGGCTGTCGGTGGCTGTATATGCGGGAAGCGATCGTGCGGTTTATGCAACGGTGGACGCCGACTTTCCACGCGCGGTGCTGAATGGCGGTCTCAGCGGGCTTTTGACGAAGCCGATGCAGCCGGTTACCTGGCAGAATCAGGGACGTTCATTTCGTGGCATTGCCGTCGCAGTGGCAACGGCATCCGATACCTACACGGTGGCAATTGCACTCGACATGGCGCACCACCAGGAATTCATGGCCGCTTTCCGGCGCATGGTCTGGGCCGCTATGGCCCTCGGCACCGTCCTGAGCAGCCTGCTCGGCTGGCTGGCGGCAAGGCGTGGCTTGGCGCCGATCCGTGCGATCGCCGACACTGCCCGCGGCATCTCAGCGGAAAGACTGGATGCGCGGCTGCCCCTGGAGCAAGTCCCGATCGAGGTTCAGGATCTGGTGGTGGCGTTTAACTCGATGCTTGCGCGGCTCGAGGACTCGTTCAAGCGCCTGTCCGACTTCTCTTCGGACATCGCCCACGAATTGAGAACACCGGTCAGCAACCTGATGACCCAGACCCAGGTCGCCGTTTCCAAGGCGCGTAGCGCCGACGAATACCGTGAAATCCTCTACTCCAACCTGGAGGAATACGACCGGCTGGCGCGCATGGTCGCTGACATGCTGTTCATTGCCAAGTCCGACAATCACTTGCTCACACCAAACCAGGAAATGGTTGACCTTGGCGCAGAGATCGATCAGCTGATTGATTTTTACTTGGCACTCGCCGACGAACAAGGGGTGCGCATCGTCAGGAGTGGTGATGGGCAGGTCGTCGGCGACGCCTTGATGATTCGTCGTGCTTTAAGCAATCTTCTTTCCAATGCCATCCGACATACGCCACGGAATGGTGCTGTGTCGATTTCAGTCGCGACAATTCCCCCTGGTCAAACCCTGGTTCGTGTCGAAAATACTGGTAACACCATCTCCGCCGAGCATCTGCCGAGATTATTCGATCGTTTCTACCGGGTCGACGCTGCGCGAAGTCGAAATAGTGATGGTGCGGGTCTGGGACTGGCGATCGTCAAGTCGATTGTCCAAGCGCATGGCGGCACGATTGCGGTGACCTCTTTGACCGGCACAACATCGTTTACTATGACCTTCCCAGCGCGTCTATGAAGAGGAAAACGTAGTAGTCTTGACAAGTGCTGGTCGTATTCTGTCGGATGACCACCCAAGTCCTGAATAAGCACCGCCGAAATTCTCGCGTTTTCCATCGACGTCGCGAGTGTCCAGTAAGCTGCAATGACAATTCCCCGGGACGTGTGAACATTTGGTCAACATTTGGAGCGCTGCGTGACTGATGCATTGGACAACCTGATCGATCATTGGAAGTGCGATCCCCTGAGTACCTATAACACGTGGTTCCTGTGGGAGGAGCGACTGAAGAATGTTCGTTCGATCCGGCAGGGCATTCGACAGGTCATCAGCCAGATTGAGGCGGGAACTTTCGGCAATGCTTATCGCGGATCGGCGCTCGAGATCGTCGTCAAATCGGTGGCGGAACAACAACAAATCTTCAAAGGGGCTGACCATGCGTTTCTCTGGAAGCCGAAATTGCGCATTCCGGATATCTATGAGAATGCCGAAAATCAACGCGCGTTCGGGCGGCTACTAAGCGTCTGCGACTGCTGCGATAGTGCCGACGCGATTATTGCTGCCATCCGCGGTTAGACGAAGTAGGCATTAAAGGGCTGGGGCCGGCAGGAGCAAACCTCCTCATGCATTGAACGAGTCACGCCTTTGACGCTGATTACGAAAGTGTAATCGCCGCGTGGCGAAGTTGTAAGCATCTGCCGAGTACGATGATCTCCGCAGTAACACATCAATCATCCCTCAATAGGAGAATCAAAATGCTTAACAAAATCCTGCTAGTCACCGCCATCGGCGCCATCGCTACCTCGGCTTTCGCTATTGACAATCTCGATGTGCAAAAGACGGTCGAACTTAAGGATGGTGTCACAGTCGTCGTGTTCAACGACGGGAAGATGGCCATGGAAAACAAATATGGCCGAATAGTACGTATGGCCCCTGGACATGTCATGGAGACCAAGGACGGTCAGAAGATCACGATGCAAGGCGATGAGGTGGCGCGCCTCGCCAACATCCGCGCATTGGATCGTGGCGGTTAAGCGCTCCAATACCCAAAGTAAGGCTTATGACACGGCTCCTTCGGTAGCCGTGTCCATTTTCACTGACGTCGACGCCAATTGACTCGCGCTTTCTCTGCGAGGACAGGTTCCCCGGCCGCTGATCTTACTTTGCCGGTGCGGGTGCGGACTGGGCTTTTGTCATCTGCTCCATCATCATCTGCATCATGTCCATGCGCTTCTCCATTTGCTGCATGCGACCCATCATGGCCTCCGGCCCGGCGCCCTCACCGGCGGGGCCCATCATGCCCATACCTTTCTTGTTCATCATTTCCATGCCGCCTTCCATCATCGGGCATTTCATCCCGCCACACGCCATGCTTTTGCCAAGCATCATGCTCTCGTGCATGGTCTGCATGGTCTCGGCAAGGGCCTTTTGTTGTTCTTCGGGCGCTTTGCTCTTGGCAAGAAGGTCCAGTTGGGCCTGCATCTTTTTCACGTTGTACTGCAGCTTCCGGGTTCCCTCGATGATTGGTTGGGCGGGTGCCTTGGCCTCAATCGAATCGCCCTTCTTGTCCGGGTGATGTGCCTCATCGGCGTGGGCAGAAAACGCCAGCAACATGGACGCGGCAAGAATGCTTAGTGACCTTTTCATGAATTGGTTCCTCAATTAAGTGGTAGCAAAGGTTGTGGGTGAGTACCGAATGTCGGCACGTCGTGGGGCTCGCTGGATTGGGATTTCGCTAAGTCGGGCACCAAAGCCTGACCTCAGCCGGCAAAGCACATCCATTGTCGAGAGGATGATCCAGAGCCGGCTTGACAGTCTGTGCGCCAACGAACCAACTTTTGGCATTGCTAAGACCTTCAGGCCGTCCAGGCGTTGCGAGGTCAAGAGTCTACGGAATGCTGTCTGTGCAGTATTGACAGCCCGGGGCGCGCGTCAGCGACCACCCTGTTCTACGCAACCGCAGCGAGCTGTCCAGCCCGACAATTGGTCAATTGGCGGGTATGTAATGACGGGCACTTTGCCGGCGACGACATGGCGGGTGGTGATATCTCGAGCGATGCTGAGGGATTAAGTACGCTGGCGCACGGACGACGGCATTACGCCAGTGTAGATTTTCATCCATCGGCTCACTTGGGAAAAATCATGAAACTTCGTAAGCGATCATTTGACCACGTCTTGAGACGGGGAGCTGATTCGGTAATGATCGTGTCCACGTAAATGTACGTGGACACTTATGACAGAGAAAGACACAGAGATATCGAAGGGCCTGGTGATT
>JBAYJH010000089.1:0-15555 GCA_041665185.1 Sterolibacterium sp. | reverse complement strand
CATCATGATGCGCAAGTGCCATCTCAACACCTGTCCGGTCGGGGTGGCCACCCAGGACCCGGTGCTGCGCAAGAAGTTCACCGGGCAACCGGAACACGTGGTGAATTATTTCTTCTTCGTCGCCGAGGAAGTGCGCGAACTGATGGCCGCCATGGGCGTGCGCCGTTTCGACGACTTGATCGGCCGCGCCGACCTGCTGGAAAAACGCGCCGCCATCCAGCACTGGAAGGCCCGCGGTCTCGACTTCTCGAAGGTCTTCCATATTCCGGCGGTTGCCGCCACGGTGGCGCGGTATCATTGCGAAGAACAGGACCACGGTCTCGCCGGCGCGCTTGATCATGCCTTGCTGGCCAAGGCGCAAGCCGCCCTGGAGCGCGGCGAGAAGGTGACTATCGAGACGCCGATCAGGAACCTCAATCGCAGCGTTGGTGCCATGCTCTCGCACGCGGTGGTCAGCCGCCATGGCCACGCCGGTTTGCCGGACGACACCATCACGGTGAAGCTGCAAGGCTCGGCGGGGCAGAGTTTCGGCGCGTTCCTGGCGCATGGCGTCACTCTGGAACTGACCGGCGAAACCAATGACTATGTCGGCAAGGGCCTGTCGGGTGGGCGGATCGTGGTGCGTACGCACCCGGATTTCGGTGGCCGCCCGGCTGACAACATCATTGTCGGCAATACCGTCCTCTATGGTGCCGTTGCCGGTGAAGCCTTCATCGGCGGGGTTGCCGGCGAGCGCTTCTGCGTGCGCAATTCCGGCGCCACCACGGTGGTGGAAGGCACCGGCGATCACGGTTGCGAATACATGACCGGCGGCACGGTGGTGGTGCTCGGCCATACCGGCAGGAATTTCGCCGCCGGCATGAGCGGTGGCATCGCTTATGTGCTGGATGCCGACGACAGCTTCGCCTCGCGCTGCAACACGGCGATGGTGGCGCTGGAAAAACTGCTGCCGGCCGACAAGCAGCCGCTTGCCGAACCAAGACATCGCGACATGGCGGACGAGACGCAGTTGAAGACCCTGATCGAACGTCATGCCGAGTACACCGGCAGTACCGTCGCCCGCATCATCCTGGCGAACTGGCCGGCGTATCGGAGCAAATTCGTCAAGGTCATGCCACATGAATACAAACGGGCGCTCCAGGAAATGGCTGCCGCAAGCCTGCAACAAAAGGAAGCAGCATAATGGGCAAACCCACCGGATTCATGGAATACCAGCGCCTGGCGGAGGCGCAGCTTCCCGTTGCCGAGCGCCTCAAGAACTACCAGGAGTTCGTGCTGCACCTCGGCGACGCCGAGGCGAAGATTCAGGGCGCGCGCTGCATGGATTGCGGCATCCCGTTTTGTAGTAACGCCTGCCCGGTCAACAACATCATTCCCGACTGGAACGACCTGGTGTATCGCCAGGATTGGCGGGCGGCCCTGGAAGTGCTGCACTCGACCAATAATTTCCCGGAATTTACCGGCCGCGTCTGCCCGGCACCCTGCGAGGCGGCGTGCACGCTCAACATCGGCGGCGACGCCGTCGGCATCAAGTCGATCGAGCATGCGATCATCGACAAGGGCTGGGAACAGGGCTGGATCCAGCCGCAGCCGGCGCCGCTGCGGACCGGCAAGAAGGTGGCGGTGATCGGCTCCGGCCCGGCCGGCCTGGCCGCCGCCCAGCAACTGGCGCGCGCCGGACATGCCGTGGCGCTGTTCGAGAAGAACGACCGCATCGGTGGCCTGTTGCGTTACGGCATTCCCGATTTCAAGATGGAGAAGTCGCACATCGACCGCCGCATGGCGCAGATGGCCGCCGAAGGCGTCGAATTCCGCGTCAACCAGCACGTCGGCAAGGATGTGGCGGCGGCGAAAGTGCTGGCCGAGTTCGATGCCGTCGTCCTGTCGGGCGGTGCCGAACAGCCGCGCGATTTGACGGTGCCGGGCCGGGATCTGGCTGGCGTGCATTTCGCCATGGAGTTTCTGCCGCAGCAGAACAAGGCCAATGCCGGCGATAAACTGCCGGACCAGATCAAGGCGACCGGCAAGCATGTGGTCGTCATCGGCGGCGGCGATACTGGCTCCGACTGCGTCGGCACCTCCAACCGCCACGGCGCCGCCAGCATCACCCAGTTCGAATTGCTGCCGCGTCCGCCCGAGCGGGAAAACCGCCCGCTGACCTGGCCCTACTGGCCGCTACGGATGCGTACCTCGTCGTCGCACGACGAGGGCTGCCAGCGCGACTGGGCCGTCGCCACCAAGGCGTTCGTCGGCGGGACTGGCAAAGACGCGGGCAAGCTTGCCGGCTTGAAGTGCATCCGCCTCGACTGGAAGGACGGCAAGATGAGCGAGATCGCCGGCAGCGAGTTCGAGGTCAAGGCCGACCTGGCATTCCTGGCGATGGGTTTCCTCGGACCGGTCGGCGGCGTGCTGGAAGCCTTCGGCGTGGAAAAAGACGCGCGCAGCAATGCCAGGGCGGATACCGAGGCACCAGGCAGCCAAGCCTATGCCACCAATGTTCCCAAGGTGTTTGCCGCCGGCGACATGCGTCGCGGGCAGTCGCTGGTGGTTTGGGCGATCCGCGAGGGCCGCCAGTGCGCGCACGCGGTGGATGAATTCCTGATGGGCGGCAGTACGCTGCCCCGCTGAACGCCGGAGTCGGGCGAGAGGACGCGGAGTGACGGCAGCGCAACCCGGCATCAACATCGTCATCCTTGCCGCCGGCCAGGGCAAGCGCATGCATTCCGACCTGCCCAAGGTGCTACAGCCGCTCGCCGGTCGGCCGTTGCTGGCGCATGTGCTGGACACCGCGCGGGCTTTGCGGCCCGGAAAAATCTGCGTGGTCCATGGGCACGGTGGGGATCTGGTCCGCGATGCCCTGGCGGCGTCCGACATCATCTGGGTCAGACAGGAACCGCAGCTCGGCACCGGCCACGCCCTGCTACAGGCCCTGCCCGTCCTCGATCCGGCACAGGCAACCTTGGTGCTATACGGCGATGTGCCGCTGACCCGCATCGATACCCTGAAACGGCTGCTGGTCGCAGCCGGCACCGGCCGGACCCTGGCGCTGCTGACCGCCGATCTGGCCGATCCCCATGGCTATGGCCGCATCGTCCGCAGCGCGGGCGAGGGCTCGATCCGCCGCATCGTCGAAGAGAAGGACGCCGACGACGCGGAGCGCGCCATCCGCGAAATCAACACCGGCATCCTGATCGCCCCGACCGAATGCCTGGTGCGCTGGTTGCCCGGCCTGGGCAAGGGCAATGCCCAGGGTGAGTACTACCTGACGGACATCGTCGCACTGGCGGTGGCCGAAGACATGACCGTCCGTTCCGCGCAGCCGGACGAAACCTGGGAAACCGAGGGCGTCAATAGCATGGCGCAACTCGCCGCGCTGGAACGCATCCACCAGCGCAATCTGGCCGACACGCTGATGGAACGTGGCGTGCGCCTAGCCGACCCGGCACGCATCGAGGTGCGCGGCGAGCTCGTCTGCGGCCGCGGCGTGTACATCGATATCGGCTGTGTTTTCGAGGGCCGGGTCGAACTCGCCGACCGCGTCCAGATCGGGCCGCACTGCGTGCTGAGAGACACTTCGGTCGGCGCCGGCAGCCGCGTCGCCGCCTTCAGCCACCTCGACGCGGCGGTCGCCGGCGCGGGCTGCACCATCGGCCCCTATGCCCGACTGCGGCCCGGCACGACGCTCGGCGAGGACGTGCACGTCGGCAATTTCGTCGAAGTGAAGAACAGCCAGATCGCCGACCGCTCCAAGGCCAACCACCTCGCCTACATCGGCGACACCACCGTCGGGCAACGGGTGAACATCGGCGCCGGCACCATCACCTGCAACTATGACGGCGTCAATAAATTCCGGACAGTGATCGAGGACGACGTTTTCATCGGCTCGGACACCCAACTGGTGGCGCCGGTCACCGTCGGTCGCGGCGCCACCCTGGGCGCCGGCACCACCCTGACCCGCGACGCGCCGCCGGATCAGCTGACCGTCTCGCGGGCCAAGCAGGTCAGCGTCCCCGGCTGGAAGCGGCCGATGAAGATCAAGAAGGACTGATCATGTGTGGCATCGTCGCGGCCGTCGCCGATAGAAACGTCGTCCCCGTCCTCATCGAGGGCCTGAAACGCCTCGAGTATCGCGGCTACGATTCCGCCGGCCTGGCGCTGCTGCAACCGCATTTGACTTGCCTGCGCAGCGTCGGCCGCGTCGCCGACCTGGCCGCCCAGGCCGAGGGACAGACGGCCGGCATCGGAATCGCCCACACCCGCTGGGCGACCCACGGCGCGCCGTCCGAGCGCAACGCCCATCCGCATGTGTCGGGCGGTCTGGCGGTGGTGCATAACGGCATCGTCGAGAACTTCGCCGAGATCCGCCGCCGCCTGATCGCCGAGGGTTATGTCTTCGCCTCGGAGACCGACACCGAGACCATCGCCCACCTCATCGCCCATACCCTGAAAACCACCCCCGAGCTGTTTGACGCCGTCCGCGTCGCCGCCGGGCAACTGGTCGGCGCCTACGCCATCGCCGTGGTCAGGGAGGGATCACCCAGTGTGGTGGTGGCGCGCCAGGGTGCGCCGCTGTTGCTGGGCATCGGCAGCGACGGGCACTACGCGGCTTCGGATGCCTCGGCGCTGCTCAAGGTGACGCGCACCATGATCTACCTGGAGGACGGCGACATCGCCGAAATCCGCCGCGACGGCTACCGCATCGCGCGCCAGGATGGCAGCGTGCCGTTGCGCCCCAGCCACGAGAGCAGCCTCGCCGACGACGCCGTCGAGCTGGGTCCCTATCGCCACTATATGCAGAAGGAAATTTTCGAGCAGCCGCAGGCTCTGGCCAACACCCTGGAAATGATCGGCGGCGCGCACTCCCTCCAGCCCAACCTGTTCGGCGCGGCAGCGCCGGAAATCTTCGGCGGCGCGAAGTCGGTGCTGATCCTGGCCTGCGGCACCAGCTATCATGCCGGGCTGGTCGCCCGCTACTGGATCGAGCAGCTCGCCGGCATTCCCTGTAGCGTCGAGATCGCCAGCGAATACCGCTACCGCGTCTCGGTGCCCGAGCCCACGCAACTGGTGGTGGCCATCTCCCAGTCGGGCGAGACCGCCGACACCCTGGCGGCCGTCAAACACGCCCGCGCGCTTGGCCAGACGCACACTTTGGCTATCTGCAACGCCGCCGAGAGCGCGCTGGTACGCGAATGTTCGCTGCGCTTCTTGACCCGCGCCGGCCCGGAGATCGGCGTCGCCTCGACCAAGGCCTTCACCACCCAGCTCGCCGCCTTGTTCCTGCTAGCGGCGACTCTCGCCAAACAGGCCGGCCGCTTGTCCGCCGCGGAGGAAGAGGAGCATCTCGCCGCCTTGCGCCACCTGCCGGTGGCGGTGGGCAAGGTGCTGGCGCTGGAGCCGCGGATCGAGGCCTGGGCGCAGCGCTTTGCCGAGAAACACCATGCCCTGTTCCTCGGCCGCGGCCATCACTATCCGATTGCCCTCGAAGGCGCGCTCAAGCTCAAGGAAATCTCCTACATCCACGCCGAGGCCTACCCGGCCGGCGAGCTCAAGCACGGGCCGCTGGCGCTGGTGGATGAGGACATGCCGGTGATCGCGGTGGCGCCCAACGACCAGTTGCTGGAGAAGCTCAAGTCGAACCTGCAGGAGGTGCAGGCGCGCGGCGGCGAGCTGTATGTCTTCGCCGATGCCGACAGCGAGGTGCCGCTCAGCGCCAGCGTACACATCCTGCGCCTGCCGGAGCACTACGGCCTGCTGTCGCCGGTGCTGCACGTCGTGGCCCTGCAACTATTGGCCTACCACGCGGCGCTGGTGAAAGGCACCGACGTGGACAAGCCGCGGAACCTGGCGAAATCGGTGACCGTCGAATAGGGTGAAGGCCGGAGCCCGTTGGCTGTGAAACTCCCAAGCGTCGAACTGTTTGCGCGAAGCGAAACCGTGGCCGCTCTGGGCGCCGCGATATCGGACTTGGCGGACTTGGCGGGCGTCGCGCAGTGCGAATCGATGATCGAGCTGGGCTGGCACCTGCGCCAGCGCGACCCGGTGGAGTCGCTACGCTGGCTCGATGCCGCGACGCGACTGCTGCCCGAAGTCGAGGCGCTCGATCCTGCCGGCACCGGTTTGCGGGCGCGCGTGGCCCTGGTGCGGGCGGAAGCAAGCTGGTTGGCCGGCGACCTGGATGGGGCCGAGACCTGGCTCGACCAAGCCTTCTCGCAATTCGCTGCCGGCGGCAACCGGGTGGGCTGCGGCGATGCGCAATGGCTCGCCGCCTTCGTGTGGAAAGACCGGGGTGATCTGGCGCGGCGCGATGCGGCGCTCGAGGCGGCGTACGACGACTATCTGGCGGCCGGGGATAAGGTCCGGATGGACGCCGTGGTGGCACGCTTGCGTTGGTACGCGGCGTTTCCGCGCGGGATCAGCATCACGGCGCCGACGCTGCGCGAGCGTTTGCGCGACCCCCCGGACACCGCATCGACTGGACACCCGCTGGTCGATGGGTGGCAGGCCGCGGCGCAGGCGCACGTGGCCGGTGCGACCGGCCGGCCGGGCGAGTCGGCGCGCTACTACATCCAGGCCTATGACGCCATGCTGGACAGCGGCCAATGGCGGATTGCAGTCACCATGGCGACCAATGCGGGCGACAAATTTGCTGCGCTGAATGATCTGGCCAGCGCCCTGGAATGGGACGAGCGCGGGCTCGAACTGGCGCGCAGCAAGGCCTGGTCCGGGGCAATTGGTGCCTGCCTGATGCAGACCGGCCATGTCCTGCAGCAACTGGGCCGGCTGGTGGAAGCAAGGGCGTTGCTCACCGAGGCCATAGGACGGATGGCTGGCGTGAGCGGATCGCGCAGCTATGCCATTGCGCTGTCTTACCTGGGTGAAGTGTCCTTCGGTCTGGGCGATTACCCGGCGGCGCTGGATTGGTATCGCCAATGTGAGGCGCGTGCCGATGCCTTGTCCATGCCGGATCTGCTCGCCGCTTCCTGGCGGGGACAGGCCAGCGTGCTGGCCCGTCTTGGCCAGTTGGCGGCGGCCCGCACCAAGGCGCACGCCGCGCGGAACCTGGCGGAGCGGCAGGGCAATCGTGAATGGCAGATTGACGCCTTGCGGGTGCTCGCCGATCTGTACCGGGAGTCACCGCCGCTGCCATCCCTGGCGGGACCGGACTCTGCGGTAGCCGACCCCTTGTTGTCCTGCGATCTGCTTGAGCAGGCGTTGGCGATCGCCGCGACTATCGACGGCTATCTTGTCCCGCCGGATTTGCCCGAGGCACTGGCACGCGAATACGCTGCGGTGGGCGATACCGGTCGGGCGTATGTGCTGAGCGTGGAGGCCGGACAATTGCGCGAACGCATGCACTCGCACGAGGCCGGCAATCGTGCCATCGCCATGCAGGTGCGCATGGAAACCGAGCGTATGCGGGAAGAGGCCGAGCATCACCGTTCGCTGGCGCTCGCCCAGGCCGAGCGGGCCGATTCCCTACAGCGGGCCAATGCAACGCTCGAACAACTCGGCGCCATCGGCCGTGAAATCACCGAAAACCTGGACGCGTCCAGCGTCTTTGCCGCGCTCCACAGGCATATCGAGGGCCTGCTCGACGTAACCGCCTTTCTGCTCTATCGACTCGCCGGCGACGGGCAGTCGCTGACGGTTGCCTTC
Source organism: Sterolibacterium sp. (assembly GCA_041665185.1). Classification (GTDB taxonomy): domain Bacteria; phylum Pseudomonadota; class Gammaproteobacteria; order Burkholderiales; family Rhodocyclaceae; genus JACRAR01. The sequence continues at coordinate 7,899 of JBAYJH010000089.1, read as the reverse complement.
GGCGTCGAGGCCGGCGAGCCGATTACCCCGTACTCGCTTCGTCTCGACCATCCGCAAAGCTGGGTCGCGCGCTGCGCCCGCCGCCGCGAGGAGATCGTGCTCGACCTGCCCGCGGCCACCGCGACCGGCCCCGCCGTCGGGATTGGCCCCCAAGGTACCGTGCCGGGAACCCTCGGGACGCGCAGCCTGATGTTTGCGCCCTTGCTTGTCGGCACCCGCCTGCTCGGGGTACTGACCATCCAGTCGACGCGGGTGCGCGCCTACGCCGAGCGCGAGCGGGCCATCCTGCGGACGCTTTGTGCCTATGGTGCCATCGCCCTGACCAATGCCGAAGCCTTGGCGGCGCTGCATCAGGCCCAAGCCCAGCTGGTTATCAAGAACGCCGAACTGGAGCGCCTGGCCGCCACCGATCACCTGACAGGCCTCGCCAACCGCCTGTTTCTCGACCAGGTATTGCAGCGCGAATTTTCCCTGGCCTTGCGAAACGCCCGCAGCTTTGCCCTGATCCTCGTCGATGTCGACCACTTCAAGCAGGTGAACGATCGATACGGCCACCCGGCGGGCGACGCGGTGCTCGTGGCGATTGCCGACATTCTCCGGCAGCGCATGCGCGATACGGATGTGCTCGGGCGCTGGGGTGGCGAAGAGTTCCTGGTCATCTGTCCCGATACCGACCTCGGCGGTGTCGCCGTGATGGCTGAAACTCTGCGTGCCAAGGTGGCCGGTTTCAGCTTTCCGCTGGTCGGGCAACGAACCGCCAGTTTCGGGGTTGCCGCCTACACCTCGGGCGATACCCTGACCGCCATCATGGCCCGAGTCGACCAGGGTCTTTACGCCGCCAAGGGAGGCGGCCGCAACCAGGTGGTAGCCGGCCACTGAAGGTATTTTTGCAAGAGTACAACCTGGCATGGACGCTACTGTCATGCCCTTGGGGCATTGGTGGCGAGCATTTCTAGACTGTATCCGCGTATTCAGTGTTTCGCAATTCTGCGTTCCATCAGCTACAGCATCTGGACATATTCCTTGCGCCCCTCGTCCCCATCCGAGCTGTAGCCCCCCCAACTATCGAGAGTCGGGACTTTTCTCAGATAACCACCGTTATTATCTATATTAGAATTCGGTGATATGCTATTATTACCTTCTGTTCAGCATTAGAGGTTCCTTAATCGTCGGTAAGGCATATGCGCATTGCCGTGACTAGCCAGGACTTTACCCGGGTCACCGGGCACGCCGGACGTGCGTGCCGATTCATCGTCTTTGAAACCCGCGGCAATGACCCATTCACTAAGAAGTTCCCCCGGAGGACAAGATGGGCCTGATGACACCTGAGCAGTTTGAAGCCAGTCTCAAGAAACTCAAACCTAGGATCTTCATGAATGGCAAGCCAGTCCTTGACATCATGGCCAACAGAAACACCCGTACCGTTGTGGAAGCCAACAAGGCCAGCTACGCTTGGGCGCAGGATCCTCAGTATCAGGGCACCATGACCTGTTTTTCGCCCTTGATCAATGAGCAGGTCAATCGTTACACCCATGTCAGCACAAGCGCCGATGATTTATTGAAGAAGGCTGAAGCCGGCACCTTCACGGCGGAAATGCTGGGCACCTGCATCTACCGTTGCGTCGGATACGATGCGATTCACGCCCTAGCCGCGACGACCTGGGAAATGGATCGAGACCTGGGTACGAATTACCAGTCACGCTTCCTGGAGTTTCTCGCGTATGTGCAGAAAAATGACTTGTCCGTTGCGGGTGCCATGACCGAACCCCGCGGCAGCCGCAGCAAGAAGATCGTCAACTGGCCGGATCCTTATCTCGCGCTGAAGGTGGTCGACCGGAATGACAAGGGAATCGTGGTTCGTGGCGCAAAGATCAACATCAGCGGCGCATACGCATGCCACGAACTTATCGTGCTCCCACAAGGGGCACATTCGGAAGCCGAAGCCGATTATGCCGTCGCATTCGCAACACCTTCTGATGCGCCGGGCATCACCTATGTCTGCCAGTACTCGCCCTACTCGGCGGAACGCGATCAGGCGGACGATCTGGAAGAGTTGGGCAACCCCGTCTTTGGACAACGCGAGACGGCAATGGTGATCTTCGACAATGTCTTTGTCCCTTGGGAGCGCGTCTTCCATTGTGGCGAATTCAAGTATTCAGGCCGCATCGTTGGCCGCTTTGCCAGAACACATCGCATGACCTGCGGTGGTACTTGCAAGGTCGGGTTCATGAACCAGATCATTGGCGCCTCAAAGCTGATTCAGGAATACAAGGGCCTGGATCAGGTTCAGCACATCAATGAGCAAATCACAGAGATGGTGGTGCTAAGAGAAACAGGACGCGCCTGCGGTCAGGCAGCCGCCCATCAAGGCAAGGAAGACCCTCCCGGATCGGGCGTATTCCTTCCCGACGAACTGATGGGCAATGTAGCCAAACTGAATATCTGCGAATCTTTCTGGCGCGTGATGGCACTCGCCGGCGATATTGGCGGCGGCCTTGCCGTCACTTTGCCCTCGCTCAAGGAATTGAAGAACCCGGAAGTCAAGCAGTTCGTCGAAGAGTTCTATAGCTTTGGCTCGGACGAGCCGACGCTCAACATAATGAAAGTGCATAAGTTGCTACAGCACTGGACAGCCGGCCAGCATGGCGTCGGTACCTGGCATGGTGCGGGGCCACCGGCAACGCAGCGCATCGCCATTCAGAGAACAGTCAGCCTGGATCGCGAGAAGGACCTGGTCAGGATGACTTTGAATCTGCGCCCCAAGAACGCCGCAACCGCGTAGCGGCGATGCGGAATAGCGGCTAGTCGCCGTATTCGACAAGGACGATAGGGACGCACAATGAAAACCAACGTTTGCGGAATTGATCGCATTGCCCGGATCTCGATCGGCTTCTGCCTGATCGCTTGGGTCATCATGGATGGACCGCAGTGGAGTTGGGTTGGGGTTCTTCCGCTAGCGACCGGTCTCCTGGGCGTATGTCCGGTCTACTCCCTGATCGGCCCGGCGAAAACTTGCGTCTACAGATAGGTTGATGGAACCGTTGTCGCTGTTGTTTGCTCTCCGCAAATACCTGGAGCGTGGGACTGACACGTCACCATGGGAACGGCGGATTTGTACCCTATTGGTTGGCCGGGGCGCCAATCCGTCGGGGCGTCGGCGATACGCCACGCCCCGACGATATACCTCCGCGACTTATCAGTTACCTGAAGGCGTTACGGTTGCGGGCACTGCCAGCCCCGTGCCCGGCGTATGGATACCGTTTCCTGTCCCCGCACCTGCGCCTGCATTCGCGCCGTTCATCTGTCCGCCGTAGGGCGCCCCGGTCGGATTGCCTGTCCCAGGGGTATGAATGCGCGCCTGCGTAGCGGTTCCGGTGGTCAATCCTGTTCCCGGCGTATGGATTCGGCTTTGTGTCGCGACTCCGGTGGTGGTCCCGGAACTGGTTGGCGGTCCGCCCGCCACGCCTCCACGCCCGCCACCCTGACCGGCTGCGACGGCCCAACTGCTGACGGCCAGTGTGGCAATCAGTGCTGCTGCGAATTTGTAAGTCGATTTCATGATGCTTCCTTTCAGTGGATGAATGAAAAATCAACGACCACGAGCCATCCCGCGACCGCCGTTGGTACTTCGTTGCCTTGCTTCGAACCCGCTGCCGTAGGGAATGCCGCCCGGTCTACGAGTTGCGTTTTGTCGGCCCGGATCCGCGTCTTTATCGCTACGACGGTCTCCCGCGGCGAAGCGGATGTTCTCTTCGCGGCGAATCTCGCTGTTTTCCGAACGCTCCCAGTTAACTGTCGGTCCGTCACTGCGTGGCAGCGACAGGTTGAGCGGGTCAGGGGTGCCTGCCGCGTTGCCTGCCATCTCGCCAGTTGTTTGTCCTTCGGCCAGCGAGACGAACGTTGCCAGTGCGAATATCGGGAGTGCTCGGAGCAATGATTTCATCTCTTGAGGTGGTGATCTGGAAGACTTGTATGAGCATATTGGGCGGCTTGCGTTTCACCGCGATGTCCGCACCGCATCATTCGGTATCAGTGCGTTTCAGCCTGTTTCAGCGCCGCTCGTTGCGGTTACACTGGTTTAGACTGCTCGCATGAACATGGCGCCAAAGGAACGGGTGCTGGTCGTCGACGATGACCCGGCGTTGCGCGAACTCCTCGCGGAATACCTGACGGCCAATGGCATGAGTGTCGAGGCAGTGGGTGATGGCGTCGCCATGCGACGATCGATCGCCAACGCCATGCCAGCCGTGATCGTGCTCGACCTGATGCTGCCCGGCGAGGACGGCTTGAGTTTGGCGCGTGATTTGCGGTCACGCTCGAATGTGCCCATTCTGATGCTCTCGGCCCGCGGCGATGAAATCGACCGGGTCATAGGCCTGGAAGTGGGCGCCGACGACTACTTGGCCAAACCGTTCGGGCCGCGCGAATTGCTCGCACGTCTGCGGGCACTCATGCGGCGCGGCCACAGTTTGCCTGACATGCCAGTCGCCGCTTCGACTACCCGTTTCGGGTCCTTCGTCCTGGATCGCGCCGCTTACCGCCTACTGTGTGATGGCGAAGATGTCCAGCTGACCGGTGCAGAATTCGACTTGCTGAGCGCCCTCGTCGAACGTCCCAACCGCGTGGTTTCACGTGACGATTTGGTGACTTTACTCAAGGGCATTGATCGCGATCCGTTTGATCGCAGTATTGATATTCGCGTTACCCGATTACGGCGAAAAATCGAGACAAATCCGGCGCGGCCTGTCTATGTGCTAACCATCCGCGGCGAGGGCTATCTGTTCAATCCTCACGGCGAGCAGACGGACTAGTCCATGAAGTCAGGCAGACCCAGCATGGTTCGGCAGAACGCGTTGTTGCTGGGGTTGGTGTTTTTCTTGTTTGAGCTCATCTCCGCGGCCGTTATTTCAGGGTTCGTGGTCGTGCCCATTGCGAGTCGCTCGACGAATGATCTGGCCAATCTAATGATCATCTCCGCGCAGACCTGGAACGAATTACCGCCCACAACCCGGGGCGATTTTGAGCTGGAATTGGCTGAAAAGTACCAGTTGGCTTTGCGCGGCCCGACAAATGACCAAGTCCGAGCGGATGCCGAGAGCCCGCATTCTCTCTATCTGTACTTTCTTGAGCAGGCACTGAACGACAAGACCGGCACGACAACTCATTTGACCCGGGAGAACGTCGCCGGTGTCGCATGGTACTGGCGGCCAATAGGTTCAATTTCCGTAGGCTTGCCGGAGCGGCGCATAGGAGCGCAGCCCGTGGTCGCGCTCCTCGTTTTATCGGCCATCGGGCTGGTGCTCGCACTGCTCGTGGCCTACTGGCTGGCGCATCGACTGGTCGTGCCCTTTGCGCGTCTTGAGGCCGCAGCCAATCGGGTCGGGCGCGGCGAAATTCCACTCCCGCTGCCTGAAACCGGCCCTCAGGAATTGGCCGCATTGACAGCGCGCTTTAATTCGATGGCCAGCCAGGTGAGGCAGTTAGTCTCGGCAAGAACGACCCTACTCGCGGGCGTGTCGCATGATCTCCGAACACCCATGGCGCGCATGCGGCTGGCGTTGGCGCTGCTGGCGGAGACGCCGTCGCCCCGGCTGATTGCTCGACTGGAGGCGGATATCGACGAAATGGATCAACTAATTGGCAAGGTGCTTGATCTGGCCCGTGGGCTAGAGCCGGAAGACAGCGAAATAGTCGATGTTGTGGCGATGCTTGAGAGCCTGGTCGATGGAACCACGACCGGCCAAATCGTGATTCGGGCCGATGATCCTGACGCAACCGTCACAGCGCCTCCCTTGGCGCTCAAAAGGGCCGCAGGCAATCTTATCGACAACGCCCTGCGCTACGGTGAGGGCAAGCCTGTTGAGTTAGCAGTGAAGAGCGCTGTCGGCCGCTTGCGAATCGGTGTGCTGGACCGCGGCCCCGGCATACCGCCGGAGCAAATTGAGGCTGTATTCCAGCCGTTTCATCGTGTCGAGGTATCGCGCAGTCCGACGACTGGAGGTGCCGGGCTAGGATTGGCGGTAGTCAGGCAACTGGCCGACCTTTATGGCTGGAGCATTGAGCTTACGTCGCGCGACGGGGGGGGGCTAGAGGCCTGGCTAGGCGTCCCGGTCGAGTGACCCGCTGATCCCGCGCTTATTCGGTTACCCGGTCTGAAGCTGGGAAAACCGTCCCTCAACGGCCGAATACTCGCGTAAAATATGTCTTATAGAAGACTTGTGCCGATTGACTTGCCAATTCTTTTATGCGAGGTTTTTGTAGCCCACTTTTTTGAATCAAGGGATATTCGGCAGTACACGCCACAAAGCTAATTCGCAGGATCAAATTGATCACAAACAAAGGAAATACCATGTCTGCAAAGAAATCGAAGATTATCTACACCCTCACTGACGAAGCACCGCTTCTGGCAACCTATGCCTTTCTGCCCATCATCAAGACGTTTACCGCACCCGCCGGCGTAGACGTGGTTGGCAGCGACATCTCTGTGGCCGCGAGAGTACTCGCCGCATTTGCCGATTACCTCACTGACCAGCAGAAGGTCCCCGACAACCTGGGCGAACTGGGGCGCCTGACCCAGGATCCCGAGACCAACATCATCAAGCTGCCGAATATCAGCGCCTCCCAGTCGCAGTTGATCGCCTGTATCCGGGAACTCCAGTCGAAAGGCTACAAGCTCCCCGACTTCCCCGAAGAAGCGAAGACCGACGAAGAGAAGGCGATTCGCGCCCGCTACTCGAAGTGCATCGGTAGTTCCGTCAATCCGGTGCTGCGCGAAGGCAATTCGGACCGTCGCGCCGCCCCCGCAGTCAAGCGCTACGCGCGCAAGAACCCGCACTCGATGGGTGAGTGGAGCCAGGCTTCGCGCACTCATGTCTCGCACATGCGCCACGGCGACTTCTACCATAACGAAAAATCCATGACGCTGGACAAGGCCCGCGATGTCAGGCTCGAACTGGTCACCAAGAGCGGAAAGACCATGGTGCTGCGGCCGAAGGTTTCCCTGCTGCAAGGCGAGATCATCGACAGCATGTTCATGAGCAAGAAGGCGCTGTGCGCTTTCTATGAGGAACAAATGGAAGATGCGCGCAAGTCCGGCGTGATGTTCTCGCTGCATGTCAAGGCGACCATGATGAAAGTCTCGCACCCGATTGTATTTGGCCACTGCGTCAAGGTCTTCTACAAGGACGCTTTCGCCAAGCATGGCAAGCTGTTCGACGAACTCGGCGTCAACGTTAACAATGGCCTGGCCAATCTCTACGAAAAAATCTCCCACCTGCCCGAATCGCTGCGCGACGAGATCCACCGCGACCTGCACGCCTGCCACGAGCACCGCCCGGAGCTGGCGATGGTGGATTCGGCCAAGGGCATTTCCAACCTGCATGCGCCCAACGACATCATCGTCGATGCCTCGATGCCCGCCATGATCCGCATCGGCGGCAAGATGTGGGGTGCCGACGGCCGGCCGAAGGACACCAAGGCCGTCATGCCCGAAAGCACCTTCGCCCGCATCTATCAGGAAATGATCAATTTCTGCAAGACCAATGGCGGGTTCGATCCGGTAACCATGGGCTCGGTGCCGAATGTCGGCCTGATGGCTCAGCAGGCCGAGGAATACGGCTCGCACGAAAACACCTTCGAAATCTCCGAGGACGGCGAGACCCGGATTACCGACATCGGTAGCGGCGAAGTGCTGCTGGCGGAAGCAGTCGAACAAGGCGACATCTGGCGCATGTGCCAGGTCAAGGACGCGGCGATCCGCGACTGGGTCAAGCTCGCCGTGACCCGCGCCCGCAATTCCAACACGCCGGCGGTGTTCTGGCTCGACCCTTATCGCCCGCATGAAGCGGAACTGATCAAGAAGGTGAACACCTATCTTAAGGATCACGACACCACCGGTCT
>JBAYJH010000088.1:0-15591 GCA_041665185.1 Sterolibacterium sp. | reverse complement strand
TGCTGGAACGGGTGAAGCCCGAGCGAGATCACAACAATCGCGAAGGCCGTAAGCGCAACTGGTGGTTGTTCGGCGAGCCGAATCCGAAGCTTCGACGGCAACTCTCTGGCCTGCCGCGCTACATCGCCACCGTGGAAACCGCCAAGCACCGCGCCTTCCAGTTCCTCGACGCATCCATCGCGCCGGACAACATGCTGATCGCCATCGCGATCGACGACGGCCACACGCTGGGCGTGCTCTCCAGCCGTGCCCATGTCTGCTGGGCGCTGGCAACGGGCGGCACACTGGAGGATCGACCGCGCTACAACAAGTCGCGCTGCTTCGAAACCTTCCCTTTCCCCTTCGCCACGCCCGCCCAGCAAGCTCGCATCGGTGCGCTCGCCGAACAGATCGACGCCCACCGCAAGCGCGTGCTGGCCGAACATGCCGAACTTACGCTGACCGGCCTTTACAACGTGCTGGAGAAGCTGCGCCACGGCGAGACCCTGAACGCCAAGGACAAACTCATCCACGAGCGCGGCCTGGTGGCGGTGCTGCTATCGCTGCACGACGAACTCGATGCCGCGGTCCTCGATGCCTACGGCTGGCAAGACAAACCCGACGATGCAACGCTGCTCGAACGCCTCGTCACCCTCAACGCCGAACGCCACGCCGAGGAAACCCAAGGCACCATCCGCTGGCTGCGCCCCGCGTTTCAAGATCCGCAACCCGCACAGACCTCGATGGCGGGGATGGAGGTATTTCGGCCGACGATTTGCATCCTGGAACCAAAGGCGGGCACCAGTGATAGCCATGAGGAGGTCGAATTACCTCCATCCCCGCCCGCTCCGAAGCCAATACAAGCACCACAACAATGGCCGCAACACCTCCCCGACCAAGTCGCCGCAGTAGCCCGAACTCTCTCCAGCGCAACCGCCCCCCTCACCCTCGAAGAACTCGCCGCCAACTTCAAAGGCAAGGGCCCGTGGAAAAAACGCCTGGTGCAACTCCTCGATACCCTGGTCGTCCTCGGCAAAGCCCGAGTGCTGGAAGACGGCCGCTGGATGGGGTAGGCTGTCGACTGCACAAGGAGACGACTCATGACACACGATGCCGAGGAACTGGTTTCGCTAGCCGCCAGATTGCCGGCGAGCGAACGGCTGCAGCTCGTCGAAAGCATACTGGCAACGCTCGACAAGCCCGATCCTGAGATCGCCGCTGCATGGGCCGGTGAGGCACAAGACCGGCTCGCCGCCTACCAGCGTGGTGAATTGACGGCGGTGAGCGAGGAAGAGGTTTTCGGCGATCCCGCCGGGTGATGAGAATCCGCTACCTGACGGTCGCCCAGACAGAGATTGCCGATGCGGCCGAGTACTACGCAGCCGTTTCACCGGAACTGGGAAAGGCCTTCAAGAAGGAACTTCGGCAACTGATGCGACTCGTCGCGACCATGCCGGCTGCATGGCCGTCCAGCGGCGAGGGAACGCGCAAGTGCCTGATGTCCCGCTTCCCCTATCTGGTGATCTATGCCCCCCTGCCCGATGAGTTGCTGGTCCTGGCGGTTGGGCATCAGCACCGTCAGCCGGGCTACTGGCGGGAGCGGCTGGTGATGTTGAAGTGAGGGGAAAAGGGGTCCGATTACGCTCCTCGTCCGGTAAGGATGATTTGTACTGATGGAGAAGTCGTGGACTGGTGGATAGTGAAACAACTTCGCGCAATGATCCTGACGGACTTACGTGACTTCGTCCCTCCGGGATACTTTGAGAGCAAGGTTGAGACGTTGAAATTTCACGATAGCATAAGAAATTCTGGCCATCTTTCCCGTGAGCTCAGGTGGGGATATTTGGCAGGTAGCCTTGGAAAGAGCTTGTTCTATGAGGCCACCACCTTGTCAGCAAGGCAGGTTTCTGCCTGCGAAGTGCTCATGAACCTGGGCATGTTGGCAAGTGCCGAAGCTACCCAAGCAGCGTCGGAACAGATGTTGTCGAAGGTTGCCGAAGTAATGGGTTTTGATGGCACTGTCGGAGCGGTGGCGGGACCGCTTGGAGACAATGGCATGGAAATTTTAACGAATAACGTCAGCGGTGCCCTAACACGATACTTGCGATATCTCACGCCGTTAGAGGCAGCGCCGTTCAAGCCTCTATTGGGTCAGGAAGAAACTTCCCAAGTTCAAGGTACACACCCGGTGGTTAACAATTTCAATTTTCAAGGGACTGTCGGCTCGGTTCAAACGGGTGCTAACGCTGTTGCAAACGTGGTCCAGAACCTCGGTGCGGACGAACGCACGGCGCTGGTTTCAGCACTACAACAAGTCAAGGAAGCTATCGGGATTGCGCCGTCTCTCCCTGAACCACAAAGACGAGAACTACTGGAGATCGCGCACGAGTGTTCCTCACAGCTAGAAAGCGAGTCGCCCAACGATACCCAGTTCCTCAACATGTTTAACGTTCTCGGAACGACCATTCAATCGATTGCTGGCGTTCAACCTGCGTATCAGGTACTGAAGACTGCTCTCCTCGCAGTTGGTATCACCCTGCCTTGATGCAGGTGAACCACAATCTCCAAGGTGTTCTGAATGGCCCTGCTGGAGGGTGCCGTTCCCGAGCACAACGCGTTTCTTGATCGAGGCGGCCCGAAATGAACATCAAGTATTTTCAAAACACTGATACGCTTTACATCGAGTTCCGCAAGGGCGACATCGCCGAGAGCCGCGACCTCGACGAAAACACACTGTTGGATGTCGATGCATCCGGCAACATCGTCGCCATGACCATCGAACATGCCCGCCAACAAGCGGACATTCAGCATTTTTCGTTCGAGCAGGTGGCGGCTTAGTTTCCTTCCAGAAATACACGCGATGAAGCTATTGGATATCGTGGCAACCGTGGAAGACCTGCCAGAGGCGCATCTCGCGAAAGGCCAGGTTGGCACCATCGTTGAGGAATTGGATAAGGATGTAGTACTGGTCGAATTCGCCACTCTTGGCGGAGTGGCGTATGCCGTCGAACGCATTCCCGTTCGCAAGCTCATCGAGCTTCGTCATGCTCCGTCATTGGCAACGTAGATTCGTCCGACACTTGAGGGAATGCCGGATTGCTGTATCAGGCTGTTTCAGCATACGATATGAAGGATGATTCGACGGCATCAGCGACACTGACGGAACAAGTGCCAAGATTGGACTCGCACGTGCCTGGTCGCGAGTCAATGCAGTAATCACACATATGCCTTGATGCCGTGATTGTTTACCTCGACCAAAATAAATGGATTGAGCTTGCCAGAATCGTACACGGCAAGGATAAATCCCAACGTGCAAAAGGGATTCTCCATGCCCTCAACGCCGCAATTCAGTCGGGTTGCATAATTCCCCTCTCGGCTATGCACTACATGGAAACCGCGCGCATTTCAAACGTGGCTCGGAGGGCGCGCCTTGGTTCCGTAATGTGGAAATACTCAAAGGGAAACACCCTTGCGTCATACCCCAGTGTGGTTCGATACGAAATTGAGATCGCTCTTTCTAAGCACTTCTCGGAAGTGAAGCCGAGTAGCAATATTAAGTTGCTTGGACAAGGTATATCTCATGCATTTGGGGAAAATAGAACAAGCAACTTCCCACCCGAGATTGAGGAAGAAATCGAGCGCAGTATGCTTACCGGGAATTCTGGTCTGAAAGTCGACCCATTGTCATTTAGGAATAGCGCACAGCGAGAGAACTTCTGCGCTCACCTTGGATCGCTGCACAAGACCAAAGAGGATTTACCAAAATCAAAGTGGGAGAACTGGCTATATGCAATGGCCATGGTAGACATAATAAACCCATTGGCTGAAGTCATGTATCGCTACAACATAGAAAAATCAGACTTCGAGAATCTTGGGGAGGCTCAACTCAAAGCGTTCGTGGACGAAATGCCAACTCGACACTTGGATCTTCATCTGCATAGACAAGTGCTAAGGAATCCAAGCTACAACCCAAAGATCACCGATTTAGAGGACTGGGCGGGCCTTGGCATTGCGAGCTGTTACTGCGATATTGTCGTTTGCGAGAAACATATGGCTGACATGATTCAGAGAGACCATTTTTCGGTCAAAGCGCGGATTGAAACGAACCTTGCGAATATATTCCAGACGATCCAGACTTAGGTAGAAAGGCACGTTACGCTAGTCGTCCTCGGCAAGGCAAGAGGAGTGGAAGACGGCAGCTGGATGAGGTGATACAAGGGCGTGTAGCGCGACGCCGAACGAGAGGTTAAGCTTGCTCTGTGTTGTTGATACCAAAGGAACGACGATGGACGAAAATCAACTGCTGCGGCGCATGACCGTTAATCCGGAAATCTTCGGCGGCAAGCCGATCATCCGCGGGCGGCGGCTCGCCGTCGAGCATGTCCTCGGCATGCTCGCGGCCGGCGACAGCCCGGAAACGCTGCTCTCAGGCTATCCCTGGCTGGAACGGGAAGATATCCTCGCCTGTCTCGCTTATGCCCATCGCGTTGTCGAACACGAGCGGATCGAGCCGCTCTTTCTGGAACCCGCTTGAAGCTTTTGCTTTAATGGCCGTTCCCAGAGAAGAAGTCTTCGCACATTCGCCACGATGGGAAGAAAGTCTAGGAGCCTGTTGTCGCCGGCCATCAGGCGGAAAAAGCAGGCGGGAGCCGATTTCTGTTTTCCCTGACCATTACGCCCGAAGCGAGTCCGTCTACATCCGAATGGTCGTCCTCGGCAAAGCCGGAGTGCTGGAAGACGGCCGCTGGATGGGGTAAGGTAGCGCAATATTTCCGCATCGAAGGAGTGCCAGGCCATGAACCAGATCGTCGTTTCTCCTGAAGTATTGGATCGCTTCCATGAGCTGGCGGAGACGACCCATCGTAGCGAAACAGAGATCATCAACGAAGCGCTGACGGGCTATCTCACGGCCGACCGTCGCTATGCCGAGAGACTGGCGGCGCGCATGGATGCAGCTGACCGAGGCGAATTTGCCAGTGAGGACGAGGTCTCCGACTTCTTCTCCGAACATGCCGAATGACCAAGGTTTTATGGCTCGTTGAGGCGCTCGTCGATCTTCGGGGAATCAAGGATTACATCGCTCAAGACAATCCCGTCGCAGCGAGGCGTATCGTCAGGGCCGTCAAGGATGGCGTGGAAATCCTGAAAGATCATCCAGGCATCGGGCGGCCTGGAAGGCTGGCGAAAACCAGAGAGTTGGTCATCCGCAATTGCCCGTACATTGTGGCCTACCGGGAGGTCAAATCGGCGATCCATATCCTGGCGGTTGTGCACACCTCGCGCCGCTGGCCGGATCAACTGCCGTAGGTTCAAACAGTCCACCGCGACGCGGCCTGGAGCTTGTAATCCTGGTGGCCGGCGGCGACAGAAGCACGTAGGTCAAGTACATCAAGACCGCGCTGAAGATGGCGCGTGAATTTTGAGGAGTCAGCATGGGGAAATTGAAACTGACGGAATGGGATGTCGTCGAACACCTGGAATCCGACGCGGACATGGCGCTTTACCTCGAGGCCGCATTCGAGGAGGCCGGCGATGACTCGGCCCTCATCACCAAGGTGCTCGGTAATATCGCGCGCGCACGTGGCATGTCGCAACTGGCGCGCGATACCGGGATGGAGCGAAAAAGCCTCTACAAGGCGCTTTCCGGCCAGGGCAAACCGAGTTTCGCCACCATCCTTAAGGTGATCCGTGCCTTGGGTCTAAAGCTGCACGCCGAAATAGCGCATGCGTAAGTCACTTGATTGTCGCATTTGAGGTAGGATTCAGACTAATCTTTGAGGCATGAGAACCATCCGCTGGCGGACCCCCGCGTTTCAAAATTCCAAGCTTGCACAAGCCAACAAGGCGGGAATGGAGGCGTCCCGGCCGACGATTTGTGATAGCCATGAGGAGGTCGGGGCGCCTCCATTCCCGCCCGCTCCGAACAAGTCGCGACCATCGCCCGTCCGCTGGATAAGGTGAAGCGACGAAGTCTTCGCGCACATTCGCCATTGCTACGGCTCACGAGCTTTTCGTTTCACCCTGAGTTCTGACAAAAGGCTTACTCCACTCCGGGCTCATCCTGTGAGCCCTTTCCGCACCATACTGGCGGCATCGTATCCATATCGGGGCCGCCAAATGCGCCGCCTGCGTCAGTAGTACCTCGCACAATCGCAATCTCGCAAACACGCTACATTCCTGATTTGTCGAAGTAACAATTGCTGTCCTCGGGATATCCGGCAATTCAATTGATATATTGAAATCATTTCTATACAATAACCGCCGTGACATCGAAGAAACGCTTTCGCAACAAGTACCGTCTGCAATTGCGCGAGAAGGACCACGAGCCGATGCACGTCCATTTGGTCGGTGGCGAGGTCAACGTCAAGATCGATCTTGCCAGCTTGCGTATCGTTGCGGGAACGCTGCCGTTGGACTTGAAGAAAGAAGTCATGGCTTGGCTCAAGAATCACCAGGCCGCCCTGATCGAGGAATGGAAAAAATGGCAACGATGAAACGCCCCCGCCTGAAAGCGATTAAAGCCCTCTCAGGCCATCGCCTGCGACTGACCTTCATCGACGGCACTATCTTCACGGTGAGCTTCGGACCGTTTTGGGACGAAGCTCCGGGGCTGGCGCCGCTGCGCGATCCCAAAGCGTTTGCTGGAGCGGTCATTATCGAGGGCGAGGGATGGACGGTGGAGTGGCCCGCGCTCGACATCCAGATCGGCGCCGATACGCTCTGGCTCGATGCCCAGGCGCAAAACGCACCCGATGAAAACACCCGTCTGTTTGCGCAGTGGCGCGCCCGCCATGGACTCTCGTTGGCGGATGCGGCCAAGGCGCTCGGCATGACGCCACGCACCATGAGCGCCTACGGCAGCGGCACCCGCCCCGTGCCGCGTTATATCGCCCTGGCGTGCAAGGGTTGGGAGGCGGAGCATGCGCACGAATCGTCCAGTCGATAAACATATTTTGCGATTGGAAAATGGGAAGGCCGGATGCGATCCGGTCTTTTTCTTTGTACGCTCATCGCGATCGCATGATTCACGGACTGTGCCCACACAAATACCCGAGACATAACGCACGACTCCCATGAAACGCAGCCTGCTCCGCGAACTCTTCCACCTCGCCTGGCCGGTGTTGATCGCCCAACTGGCAGTGATGGCCAACGGCGTCATCGACACCGTCATGGCCGGCCGGCTGTCGCCCGTCGACCTCGCCGCGGTCGGCATCGGCGCGTCGATCTACTTCACGGTGTTCGTCACCGCCATGGGCGTGCTGATCGCGCTGACGCCCAATGTCGCCCATCTGTATGGCGCCGGCGACCAGGCCCTGATCGGCGAGGAGGTGCGGCAGTCGGCCTGGCTGGCGCTGCTGCTCGGTGTCGTAGTGATCCTGCTGATGCGCTACCCCGAGCCTTTCCTGGCGCTGTCGCGGCTGACGCCGGAAGTCGAACTGAAGGTGCGCGCCTATCTCGACGCGCTGTCGTGGAGCGTCATCCCCAACCTGCTGTTCCGCGTCTTCTATGGTTTTGCCAACGGCATTGGCCGGCCGCGCCCGATCATGATGTTCAATCTGCTCGGGGTGGCGTTGAAGGTGCCGCTCAACCTGGTGTTCATGTACGGCGGCCTGGGCATGCCGGCGCTGGGCGGGCCGGGCTGCGCCGTGGCCACCGCCGTGATCGGCGCGCTGAGCTGCCTGATCGCCTGGTCGTGGTGCGCCTACAACGTGGAGTATCGCGCCTACCGCATCTTCGTCGATTTCGACGGGCCGAAGCCGGCCAAGATGTGGGAACTGCTGCGGCTCGGCATGCCCATCGGCGTGACCTTCTTCGTCGACGTCACCGCCTTCACCTTCATGGCGCTGTTCATCGCCCGGCTCGGCCCGGCCACTTCGGGCGCGCACCAGATCGCCTCCAACCTCGCCGCCGTGGCGTTCATGCTGCCGCTGTCGCTGGGCAACGCCGCCAGCGTGCTCGCCGGCCAGGCGCTGGGTGCGGGGGATGCGCGGCGCGCCCGCCATGCCGGGGGAGCGGGCATCGCCATGGGCCTGGGATTCGGCGTGTTGACCTGTTTGCTGCTGCGCCTGGGTGCTGACAGCATCGCCGGGCTGTACACCAACAACGCCGAAGTCCGCGCGGCGGCGGCGCTGCTGATCGGCTATGTCGCCGTCTATCACGTCTTCGATGCCTTGCAGACCGCGGCGGTGAGCGTGCTGCGCGGCTACAAGAAGACCGCCGTGCCGATGGTCATCTATGCCGTGGCCTTGTGGGGCGTCGGCCTGGCCGGCGGTTATCTGCTCGGCTTGACGGACCACTTCGGCGCGGCGCGCGGCGCGCCGGGCTTCTGGCTGGCGGCGCTGGCCAGCCTGGCGCTGGCAGGCGGGCTGGTGACGGCGTATTTCGTCCGGGTGTCGCGAGTGGGCGCGGCACCATTCCGGTAAGATGCCGGGCTTTTTCCCGACCATGCGCAAACATTTCCGGATTTTACTGGCCGTCTTCTTCTTAGCCTATCGTCCAGCGGCGATGCAAGCAGCGCTGAGCCGTTGCGCTCCCCGGAATGGCGGCTGGCCTGGTCGGACGAGTTCGACGGCGCGCACCTCGACGAGGCCAAATGGACGGCGGAGGTCGGCGGAAACGGCTGGGGCAACCGGGAGCTCCAGTACTACACCGCAAGCGACAATGTCGAGGTGCGGGACGGTTACCTCACCATCCTTGCGCGCCCGCAGGACCACGGCAGGCGCCATTACACCTCGGCCCGCTTGATCACCAAGGGCAAGGCTGCCTGGACCTACGGCAAGGTGGAGGCGCGCCTCAAGCTGCCTTACGGCCAGGGCTTGTGGCCGGCCTTCTGGATGCTGGGGGACAACATCGACGAGGTCGGCTGGCCCCGCTGCGGCGAGATCGACATCATGGAAATGGTGGGCGGGAAGGACAAGGCCGGCGCCAACGCCAACGCCGTTGCCTGGGGCAGCCTGCACCGGCCGAACGCGGACGATCCCAGAGGCGGCGCGGCAAAGAAATCCGTCACGGCGGAGTACCGCGGCAAGGTCGATCTCGCCAATGACTTCCACGTGTTCGGGGTGGAATGGGACGCCACCACGCTGAAATATTACGTCGATGGGCAGGTCTATCTGAGCATCGATGTTTCCGCCAATGCCGATGGCTTCGAGGTGTTCCGGCGGCCGTTCTTCATCATCCTGAACCTGGCGGTCGGCGGCGACTGGCCCGGCTCGCCGGACCGGACCACGGTGTGGCCCCAGCGCCTGCAAGTCGACTGGGTCAGGGTGTATCAGAAGACCGGACCATCCTGATGACGAACATTCGCACATGAATCGCGGCATCTGGAGCGCCATTGGCGCCTACACATTGTGGGGCTGGTTCCCGGTGTATTTCAAATGGCTGGCCCAGGTGCCGGCGCCGGAGCTGATCGGCCACCGCATCGTCTGGTCCTGCCTGATGCTCGGTGCGGTGATCCTGGTGACGCGGCGCTGGCAAGCCTTCCGCGACCAGGCGCTGAAGCTCAGGGTGATCCGCGCCTACCTGCTGGCGGCGCTGCTGATCAGCGTCAACTGGCTGGTCTATGTGTGGGCGGTGAATAGCGGCTTCATCCTCGAAGCCAGCCTCGGCTATTTCATCAATCCGCTGATCAGCGTGCTGATGGGCGTGGTGCTGCTGCACGAGAAGCTGCGCCCCTGGCAATGGGTCGCGGTGGCGCTGGCGATCCTGGGGGTGGTCTACCTGACGTTCGCCCACGGCTCGCTGCCGTGGATCGCCCTAGTGCTGGCGTTCTCCTTCGCGCTCTATGGGCTCATCAAGAAGACCTCGCCGCTCGGCGCCCTGCACGGCCTGACCCTGGAAACGGGAATCCTGCTGCTGCCGGCGCTGGGCTACCTGTTCTTCCTCGAAGGCAATGGCCAGGGCGCCTTTCTCCATGCCGGCACTTTGATCGATATCCTGCTGATCGGTTGCGGGCTGGTGACCGCGGTTCCGCTGCTGTTGTTCGCCGCGGCAGCGCAACGCATTCCGTTGGCGCTGCTGGGCGTGCTGCAATACATCGCCCCGACGCTGCAATTCCTGATCGCTATCCTGATCTACCGGGAACCTTTTGCCACGGACAAATTGATCGGCTTCGGCATCATCTGGATGGCATTGGCCATATTCGCCGTCGAAGGACTGCTGGCGCGTCGGACGCAAGCGGAACCCGCGGCGGAACTGATGTAGCATCCGCGTCACGGGGCCTCACAGGATAGTCTTGCCCTCGCCGGCTTCCTCTACCGTTCGTCCGTCGCGGATATGATAGATACGGTTGAAGGTCGGGATGATCTTTTCGTCGTGAGTGACGACGATGATGGCGGTCTGGTACTGGGTGGCCATCTGGTTGAGTATCCGCATTACCGCCAAGGCCCGTTCGCTGTCCAGCGGCGCCGTGGGTTCGTCGGCGAGGATCACCGGCGGGCGGTTGGCCAGAGCGCGGGCAATCGAGACGCGTTGTTGTTCGCCGCCGGAAAGTTCGCTCGGCTGCGCGCGGGCGCGGTGCGCGACGTCCAGCGCGTGCAGCAGCTCCACGGCGCGCGCGCGCGCCTCCTTATTGCCACGCCCGGCCAGCATGGGCAACAAGGCCACGTTGTCGGTAACGTCGAGAAACGGGATCAGGTAGGGCGCCTGAAACACGAAGCCGATGCGATCACGGCGCAGCATGCGCAGATCGCGGGTCTTCCAGGCGTTGTCGTAAATCACTTCGCCGCCCAGGGTCATGCGGCCACGCGTGGGTTCGATCACCGCCCCCAGGCACTTGAGGAGCGTGGTCTTGCCGGAACCGCTGGGACCGACCAGGCCGACCACTTCACCGGGGGCGATGTGCATGTTCACGTCCTTAAGCGCGTCCACGGCGGTTTCACCTTCGCCGTAACGCTTGCTCAAGCCCTCGATGCGGATACCCTCGGTCATATCAAGCGCCTCAACCGCCGATGGCAGCGGCCGGGTCGACTTTGAGCGCCGCGCGTATCGCCAGGGTGCTGGCCAGCATGCAGACCACCATGACGATGACCAGCCCGCGCAGGGCATCCCCCGGCAGCAGCAGCACGTATTTTGGAAAGGCCGGTGCCCAGGCGGTGGCGGCGATCTTGCCGACCACGAAGCCGATCAGGCCCAGGCCCATGGCTTGTTGCAGGATCATGCCGGCGATGGTGCGGTTGCGCGTGCCGATCAGTTTCAGGACGGCGATCTCGCGGATCTTGCCCAGCGTCATGGTATAGATGATGAATGCCACGATAGCGGCGCTGACAATGGTCAGGATCGCCAGGAACATGCCAATCTGTCGGGCCGAGGTGGCGATCAGTTTGGCGATCAGAATCTCTTCCATCTGCTCCCGGGTATACGCCTGCAAGTGCTTCCAGCGGCGGATCTCCTGCGCCAGCACGGACGCCGGGTAGCCTTCCGCGACACGCACCAGGACGGCGTTGACATTGTGGTTGCTGGCTTGCGAGGCGTTGATGGCGTCGAGCAGGCCCGGCACGCCGGGTCGATTGAGGGCGGGGTTGGCGGCATTGCGCGCGCGATCGCTGACCAGGGCGTCGTTGTCTTTGAGAAACTGCGCCTCCTGGGCGTCCTTGAGGGGAATGAAAATCATCGGATCGCCACCGGAGGACACCATGCGCCGGGTCAGTCCCACGACGTCGTAGTCGTGGCGGCGGATGCGGATGCGACTGCCTAGCTTGAGGCCGGTTTTGACATCGGCGATGGCCTCGTAGTGGCCGCGCAGCAGTCGCCGCCCCGCGACCAGGTAGGCCGGTTCGCCGGGTTGCCCCGGTTCGAAGCCGACCACCATGGCGCGCTCGTCGGTTTCACCATGGCGTACCTGCATGGTGAGATAGGTGACATTGGCCGCCTGCGCCACGCCGGGCAAGCCCAGCAAGCCGCGATAGGCGTCGTCGCGCAGGCTGGAGGATTCCGCGTAGGGACCTTGCGTGTCCTTCTGTACCACCCACAGGTCGGCGCCGCTATTGTTGAGCAGGGCCATGGCATCATCGACCATTCCCCGATAGATGCCAGCCATACTCAGCGTGACACCGATCAACAAGCCCAGCCCCAGCCCGGTGAGGACGAACTTGCCCCAGGAATGCAGAATGTCGCGGCCGGCGAGACTGATCATGTTCCAGACGCAGTCAATGACGGAACAACCTGGATGCGGCTGTCTTCGGCGAGGTCGCGTTCGGTGTAGACAATGACCGAGTCGCCTTGCTGAAGGCCTTCAAGCACCTGAATTCGGCCGTTGGCTCCAACTGCCCCGATCCTGACGGCGGCAAAGCGGGGGTGATCGCCGGCATTCAGCCAGACGCCGGGTTTGCCGCCGCGCATGCGCAGAGCGGCGCTGGGAATGCTGAGCGCTGGTTTGCCGGTCGGCAATTGCAGGGTGACTTCGGCCATTTCGCCGACCGACAACGTTGCCGGTAGCGCATCGAAACTGATCTGGGCGATGCGTTCCTCGGTCACGCTGTCGCTGATCATCTCCACGCGCGCCACTTTTCCCTTGAGCGCCTGGCCGGACAACGAGCGCAGGACAATGTCGGCGGGCAAGCCGACTCGCAGGCCGGCGGAGCGGCTTTGGTCCAGCCGCACCTTGACCCAGAGACTGTCGGGTGCGATCAGGCGCACCACCGCCTGTCCGGCGACCACCGTCGAGCCGGGTTCGGCGTCGCGCGCGGCGACGATGCCGGCGGCAGGCGCCAGCAGACGCAGGTTGACGCGTTGCTGGTGCACGCCTTGTCGCTCTGCGTCGAGGCGGGCGAGGTCCTGCCGGCTGCCCGCCAGCGCGGCGGTGGCGGCAGCGACCTGCGCCTCGGCGGATTTCTGTTCCTGCGACTTGACTTCGCTCACGCTTGAACTGACGAAGCCTTGGCGGCCGAGCTCGTCATAACGCCGGGCACTGGCGACGGCCACCTCGCGCCTGCCGGCGCTATCCGCGAGCTGTGCGGTTGCCGTTTCCACCGCGCTGCGTGCCCTGGCAACGGCTGCGGTCGAGGATGCCAGGCGCTGGTCGAGATCGACCGGGTCGATTTCCGCCAGCAACTGGCCTGCCCGGACCACATCGCCGACATCCACCGCCACGCGGCGGACCCGGCCCGCCGCCGTGGGCCCGACGTTATAGGTGCGGCGTGCCTCGACCACGCCGATGCCGAACAAGTTGGGCTGGAGTTCGTCTCGACTCACCGACGCCAGCGTGACCCGAATGGGCGCCAATGGTCCGCTGCGCACGGCTGCCCAGGCGAAGGCAGCCAGCAGCAGGACACCGGCGAGGATGAAGGCCAGACGGCGCTTGAGCGCAGTGTTCATTCCCTGTCGCTCCATGACGATGCGGCGCTCATCGGACGCTCCTGATGCCACGGCTGTATATGGCGAAGGCGCCGGGCGCAGCGGCGCGCATCCGTTCTACCTTGCCGGTCAGCAGGGTCTGCATGACCAGGCCCTGGATACCGCCAATGAACGAGACGACAGCGGCAGCGGTATCCACGTCCGGCGCCAATTCGCCCTGGGCCTTGCCCGCTTCGACCAGGCCCCTCAAGCGCTCGCCATAGCGGTCTATCAGGGTGCGTGCCATGCGCTTGGCCGGGGTATCCTCGGCACGCTGCAACTCCCCGAACAGCATACGCGGAACGCCTGGATGGGCCACGACAAACTCGATGTGGGTCATGAATACCGCCTCCAACGCCAGCAGCGGCGACGCGGCACCCTGGATGGCGTTATCCACCCGCTGCAACAGGCGCTCCGCCACCCATTCCATGACCGCCTGCCAGATCGCCTCCTTACTGGGAAAGTGGCGGAACAGCGCGCCCTGGGTGAGATTCATACGTTTGGCAATCGCCGCAGTGGTGATGTCGCCGGGATTCTGTTCGGCCGTCAACGCGATCACCGCTTCGACCGTGACGGCGCGACGCCGGTCTGCGGGAAGATTCCTGGATCTGGATTCGCCAAGCATCGAGATTCAACCTATAAGATAGTAATTGGTTACTATCTTATAGGCAGGATGCCCTTGGGTCAAGCAGCACATTCGCCCTTCCATTGCCCCCAACAGCTCGTAGGAGTTCCGTGCGTCAGCCGCATGTCCTTGAAAAGAGGTAAAATCCGCCCCCTTGTCGGCCGTTACCCGGCCGACCCTGTCTACGGAATCCGCTCGTGCTCGTCGCATCCAACATCACCATCCAGTTCGGGGCCAAGCCCCTGTTCGAAAACATCTCGCTCAAGTTCGGCGAGGGCAACCGCTACGGCCTGATCGGCGCCAACGGTTCCGGCAAGACCACCTTCATGCGCATCCTTGCCGGGGTGCTGGAGCCGTCCGGCGGCAATGTCTCACTCGACGCCCACGAACGCATGTCCTTCCTCAGGCAGGATCAGTTCGCCTATGAGGACATCCGTGTACTCGATGTGGTGATGATGGGCCACGAACAGATGTGGGCGGCCATGCTGGAGAAGGATGCGATCTACGCCAACCCCGAAGCCAGCGAGGCGGACTATCTGCACGCCGCCGAACTCGAATCGAAATTCGCCGAGTACGGCGGCTACACCGCCGAGGCGAGCGCCGGCGAAATCCTGCTGGGCGTCGGCATCCCCACCGAGCAACACCACGGCCCCATGTCCGCCGTGGCGCCGGGCTGGAAGCTGCGCGTGCTGCTGGCCCAGGCGCTGTTCTCCAACCCCGACATCCTGCTGCTCGACGAGCCGACCAACAACCTCGACATCAATACCATCCGCTGGCTGGAAGACGTGCTCAACCAGCGCGACAGCACCATGATCATCATCTCCCACGACCGCCACTTTTTGAATCAAGTGTGCACCCACATGGCGGACCTGGATTACGGCACGCTCAAGGTCTATCCCGGCAACTATGACGACTACATGGAAGCGTCGGCCCAGGCGCGCGCGCGTCAGGTGTCGGCCAACGCCAAGGCCAAGGATCGCGTCACCGAGTTGCAGGAATTCGTGCGCCGCTTCTCGGCCAACAAGTCGAAGGCACGCCAGGCCACCTCGCGCGCCAAGCTGATCGAGAAGATCAAGGTCGACGACCTCAAGCCGAGTTCGCGGCAGTACCCTTGGATCCGCTTCGAGGTGGACGACAAGGAGAAGCTGCACCGCCATGCCGTGGAAATCGACAACCTGCGCCACGGCTACGACCGCACCCTGTTCCAGAATTTCAGCACCTTCATCGAGGCCGGCGACAAGATCGCCATCATCGGCGAGAACGGCGTCGGCAAGACCACGCTGCTGCGCTGCCTGGCCGGCGCGGCGTCGAATTGTCCGGGCGGCTTGACCCCGCAGGGCGGAGCCGTCAAATGGGCGGAGAAGGCCCGCCCCGGCTACTTCGCCCAGGACCACAGCGAGGATTTCGCCAAGGATGAAACCCTGATCGACTGGGTCCAGCACTGGACGCGCGAAGGCGAGGACGAGCAGATCATACGCAGCACCCTGGGCCGCCTGTTATTCACCGGCGACGACAGCAAGAAATCGGTCAAGGTGATATCCGGCGGCGAGCAGGGCCGCATGCTGTTCGGCAAACTGATCCTGATGAAACCGAACGTGCTGCTGATGGACGAACCGACCAACCACCTCGACATGGAATCGATCGAGTCGCTCAAC
>JBAYJH010000087.1:0-15863 GCA_041665185.1 Sterolibacterium sp. | reverse complement strand
CTATGGCCCAAATTATGTTGTCGCCTGAAAATGGCCTAGAATAGGATAACCATAGTGACAGTAAGGGAACGCAATTTCCTTGAAGGCCTCTCCGGCACTGTCGCTTCGACCGAATTCATACAACTTCAGAAGGAGTGTTTCATGAACAAGCTTACCGCGTTATTTGCGTCGATCCTGGTCTTTGGTGTTGCCACGCTGCCGGTCGCCGCCGCCCCCAAGGATGACGCCCTGGCATTGGTGACCAAGGCTGTCGCCCACGTCAAGGACGCCGGCAAGGAAAAGGCCCTGGCGGACTTTAATAACCCGAAGGGATCGTTCGTGAAAGGCGATCTCTATGTGTTTGCCTATACCCTGCAAGGGGTGATCCTTGCTCACCCGATGAACCCCAAACTGATCGGCAAGGATATGACCGAGGTGAAGGATTCGGACGGCAAATTATTCACCAAGGAATTTGTCGCCACCGTGAATGGCCCGGGCAAGGGCTGGGTGGATTACAACTGGACCAATCCGACGACCAAGAAGATCGAGGCCAAATCGTCCTACGTGGCCAAAGCCGGGGACGTCTTCGTCGGCTGCGGCATCTACAAATAGCCGCCAGCGCCGGGACGGGAACCACCGGACGGGGCTCCCCGCGGCATGCAACAGCAGGCGCATGGGCACAACCGATACGAAGGGGTAGCCGGTGCCGGAGTCGCTGATTCCTGAGTACCGGCGCCAGGGTCCGCCCATGCGGCCCTGGCGCAGATGTTTTCCCTCGCCGGCATATTGAGCCTCGTCGATTCGCGCCGCCCGCACTGGCTCGCATCGCTTCTATTCTTGGAGATGCAATGAATCTACTCAACAAAATGTTGATTGCTCCGGCAGTCACCATCGTGCTCATGCTCGTTCTAGGCGCCATCGGTTACTGGTCGATGAACTCCCAGCAGGCGGCGCTGGAGGAACTCTTCAACGGTCGCTTCAGCCATACCGCGGTAGCGACCGACATCAGTTCCGACGTTCTGAGAGCCCATGCACACGCCTACCGGGTGATGACATGGAGTGCCAGCCGCGGTGACGGCTATATAGAAAAGGAAACGAAAATCCTGCTGGCTGATTTCGACAAAAATGCCGCCGAGTTTGCCGTCTGGGCGGCGCGGCCGAACCTGACCGAAGAGGAAAGGGCGCTCGGCAAGCAAATGCTCGGGCAGATCAGCAAGTACCGGAACTCCATTGCCAGTTCCCTCGACATGGCAACGGCGGATATCAATTCCGCGGTGATGACGATGCAATCGGCAGACGACAACTTCAAGCAGTTGAGCGCATCCACCGACAAGCTGGTCGCCCTGGAAAAACAGCTTGGCAAGAGCGATGTCGACCGTTCCGCCAGCGTGTTCCGGCGCATGCTCAGCATCGCTCTGGCGGGGCTGGTGGCGTCGATCTGCATTGCCGGAGGCCTGAGCTTTGCCATGGCACGCGGCGTTATGGGGCAGATTGGCGGCGAGCCGGCCTATGCAACGGAAATCACCCGCCAGATCGCCGAAGGCAACCTGACGGTTTCGATCCGAACCGTTCCGGGCGACAATTCCAGCCTGCTTGCCGCGATGCGGCAGATGCATGAGGCGCTGCGCCGGATCATCGATCAGATCCACCAGATCGTCCAGGAGGTGGCCCACAATACCGAACAGATGGCCACGGTATCCCGCAAGGTATCGGATGGATCCGACCGGCAGAGCGAAGCTGCTGTCTCCATGGCCGCCGCCGTCGAGGAAATGACCGCCAGCGTCGGCCATGTCGCGGCAAACGCCGATGGGGTCAAAGAGATGGCGGCGGAAGCCAGATCGCTGTCGGAAGACGGCAGCGAGACGGTGAAGCACGCCATCACCGACATCAACAAGATTGCCGATTCGTTCAGCCACTCGACCCAACTCATTCAAACCCTGAGTACCCAGACCGAACAGATTTCCTCGATCGCCAACGTCATCAAGGAAATTGCCGATCAGACCAACTTGCTCGCCTTGAACGCCGCGATCGAAGCGGCGCGGGCCGGCGAGCAGGGACGGGGGTTTGCCGTGGTTGCCGACGAGGTGCGTAAATTGGCCGAGCGGACCACTCAGTCGACGCAGGAAATCGCCACCATGATCGCCTCGATACAAAGCGGAACCCAAAGCGCCGTTCAAGGGATGGATGCGGGCGGCGCCCAAGTCGGCCAGGGCGTCAGCATGGCGGCAAAGGCGGGAGAATCGATGGTCCAGATCGAAGCCAGTACACGCAAGGTGCTGGACGCCACCGCCCAGATTTCCAGCGCCTTGCGCGAACAGAATTCCGCCAGCAACCTGATCTCCCAGAACGTCGAAAAAATCGCCGTCATGGCCGAGGAGAACGATGTGGCCGTGAAAGAAGTGGCGCGTGCGGCGGAGCGCCTGGAAGGCCTGGCCGCATCGCTCAAGTCTTCTGTCGGGATGTTCCGGATATAGCCCATCTAACCGTAGTTCATTTACTGGACCGACCTTGCCATGGCACCTACGAATCTCTACTGGATGCAGGCCGGCGGCTGCGGCGGCGACACCATGTCGTTTCTCGGCGGCGAGCGGCCTGATATCGCGACGCTGATAAAGGGCGCCGGCATCAACCTGCTGTGGCATCCGTCCTTGTCGAATATTTCCGCACCCGAACAGAGAGGTCTGCTGGACTCCCTGGACACCGGCGGTACGCCGCTGGATGTGCTGGTGGTCGAGGGCAGCGTGGTACGCGGCCCCGCCGGCACGGGCATGTTCGACGCGCGCGGCGGGCGTCCGCGCAAGGATCTGGTGGTGGCACTGGCGCGCCGCGCCCACCACGTTATCGCGCTCGGCACCTGTGCCAGCTTCGGCGGGTTTGGCGTCGCCAGCGAGATCGACGCCACCGGGCTGCAATTTACGCGAGCCGAACGCGGCGGCCTGCTGGGAGAGAGTTTTCGTTCCGGCTCCGGCCTGCCGGTTCTCAATCTCGCCGGTTGTCCCTGCCACCATGACGTGCTTGGCGGCACTCTGATGGCGCTACAGGCCGGGGTCGAACTGGCGCTCGACGAGTTCCAGCGGCCGCTCGACTGGTACGGGACGATGGTGCACCAGGGCTGCACGCGCAACGAATATCACGAATATCTCGTCGAGGAGGAAGCCTTCGGCGAGAAGGGCTGTTTGTTCTTTCACATGGGCTGCCAGGGCCCGCTGACGGGCGGACCCTGCAATAAACACCTGTGGAACCAGCGCTCGTCGAAGACGCGCGTCGGCGTACCCTGTTTTGGTTGCACCAGTCCGGAGTTTCCCGCCGACTCGCCGTTCTTCGCCACGCGCAATATCGAGGGCATCCCGCTGGCCCTGCCCAAGGGCGTCAAGCGTGCTCACTACATGGCCTACAAAGCCATGGCAGCCGCCGCCGCGCCCGAGCGCCTGAAGACTCGCAGCACCGAAGTCTGAAACTCTGAGCGAGGAACGCCATGGCAACCCGCATCATTCGCGACATACCCTTCAACCGCGTCGAGGGCGACCTTGAGGTCAGCATCGAATACGGCGACGGCCGAATCACCGACGCCTGGAGCGCCGGCACGCTCTACCGCGGTTTCGAAAACCTGATGAAAGGCCGCGGGCCTCTCGACGGCTTGGTGATGACACCACGCATCTGCGGCATCTGTTCCACCACGCATCTTACGGCCGCCGCCCGGGCGCTCGATGCTATCGCGGGACTGACGCCGCCGGACAATGCCGTGCGCGTGCGCAACGTGGCATTGATGGCCGAGCACGTGCAAAGCGACGTGCGCCATTCGGTGCTGATGTACATGGCCGACTTCGCCCATCCGGCGCATGCCGGCCACCCCCTTTACGCCGAGGCACTGCGGCGCTATGCGCCGGCGGCCGGCACTTCGACCATCGACGTCATCCGTGCGACCAAGCGGGTGCTCGAAGTGGTCGCCATCCTTGGTGGACAGTGGCCGCACTCCTCTTTCATGGTGCCCGGCGGCATCGCTTTCGCGCCGTCGCAGGCCAACGTCCTGCAATGCCAGCAGATCGTCGCCGCCTATCGCGGCTGGTACGAGCGGCGCGTGCTCGGCTGTTCGATAGAGCGCTGGAGCGAGGTCGACAGCCGCGCCGCCCTCGATGCCTGGCTAGCCGAGAGCCCCGCTCACCGCGACAGCGAAACGGGCTTCCTGCTGCGCTTCGGGCGTGAAGCGGGGCTCGACGCCATCGGTGCCGGCCTGAACGCTTTCCTGTCTTACGGTTCGCTCGACCTGCCGCATGAGACTTCGGTCGTATCGAAGTCCCGGCAACTGGTCGCGGCCGGCTTTGCGCGCGGCACCGTGGTCGCCGCTTTCGATGCCAGTCGCATCGCCGAAGATGTCTCCCATGCCTGGTACCGCGACCACGGCCCGCTACACCCTGCCAACGGCCAAACCGACCCCTATGCATCGGGACAGGAAGGGACAGCCTATTCCTGGATCAAGGCGCCCCGCTACGACAACCAGGCCGTGGAGACCGGCCCGCTGGCGGAAGCGGTCATCGCCGGCCGACCGCTGTTCGTCGATATCGTCGGCGCCGGCCAGACCAGCGCGCTGGCACGCCAACTCGCCCGCCTGACGCGTCCCGCGACGCTGCTGCCGGCGCTGGAGACGTGGTTGGAGGAGCTGCTCAGCGCGCAGGGCGCACCCATCATCATCGGCGACGGCAACGTCCCCGACGGCGAAGGTGCCGGCCTGGTGCAGGCCGCACGGGGCGCGCTCGGCCACTGGGTACGCATCGAGAACGGCCGCATCGCCGGTTACCAAGTCATCACGCCGTCCGCCTGGAACGGGTCGCCGCGCGACTCCGCGGGTCGGCGCGGCGCCTGGGAAGAGGCCGTCGTCGGCACACCCGTCGCCGATCCCGACAACCCGATCGAAGCCGGGCACGTCGTCCGCTCCTTCGATCCCTGCCTTGTATGCGCGGTGCATACCGTGCGCCGCCGCTGAGTTGGACGCCGGGATGGCCACGCGGATTATCTGCATTGGGAACCGCCAGATGCGCGGCGACGACTTCGGTCCGCGAGTTTACGACTGTCTGGCGGCCCGGCCGCTCCCGGCGCACGTCGACATCGTCGATGGCGGACTGGCCGGCCTGGGCTTGCTGCGATTTCTTGAAAACATCCAGCGCGTGGTGTTCGTCGATGCGGTCGCGGGCTTCGCCGAGTCGGATGGGTTGGTCCTGCTCCCAGGCGCCGATGTCGCCAGACAATGCGGCGGCGGGTTCGACCACGCGGCAGGCTTGCCCTACCTGTTGAAGATCATGCCGGCGACACTGGACTCCGCGCCGCCTGCGGTTACCGTCATCGGCTGCGAAGGCCAAGCCAGTGCGCAAACCGTACGTAGCGCGGCGCGAGTTGCCTTGCGTCTTGCCCTGGAGGGTGCCGTAGATGCCGGCCGCGCCTAATCTCTGCCCGAGCGGCCGCCGGCTGCAACTCGAAGAAGTCCTGGCCGAGAACGAGTTGCTGCGACAGGAGTTGCGCACCACTCGGGACGCGGCCAAGATCACCGCCGAACTGATGGTGCGGCAGTTCGAAAAGAGCGACGCCTTGCTGGAGCGACTCCAACAGTCCAACGCAGTCACCAAGAGCACCCTGAGGGAAATCAACGGGATCATGGACAATGCCTCGGTCGGCATCGCCTTTACCCGCGAGCGCGGGATTTCCCGCTACAACAACAGCTTCGGCAGGATCTTCGGCTTCCCTGGCGAGACCGGCATCGGCCAGCATCCGCGCGTGGCCTTTGTCTCGGACGAGCACTACGCCGAGGTGGCGCGCCAGGTAAAGCCGCTGCTGATGCAGAACCTGCCTTTCGAGCGCGAGATGTTCATGCGGCGCCAGGACGGCAGCCATTTCTGGTGCAACCTGAAAGCCTTCATCGCCGATCCGACGGATCCGGCCGCCGGCATCATCTGGATCACCGAGGACCGCTCGGCCTTCAAGGCGGCCGAAGAGGAAATCGAAAAGTCCCGCCGCCTGGCCGAGACGACGCTGCGGGAAATCAAGGGGATCATGGACAATGCCTCGGTCGGCATGGTGTTCACCCGTGAGCGCAAGATTTACCGCTACAACCACAGCTTCGGCAGCATGTTCGGTTTCCCCGGCGATAGCGGTGTCGGCCAGCCGGGGCGCGCGATCTATGCGTCCGACGAATCCTATGAAGAGGTGGGGCGCACGGCCGGGCCGCTGTTGGCGCAGAATCTGCCCTTTGAGCGCGACATGCTGGTGCGCCGCCAGGACGGCAGCAATTTCTGGTGCAACCTGAAGGCTTTCGTCGCGGATCCCAAGGATCCGGCTGCCGGCACCATCTGGATCACCGAAGACCGCTCGGCCGTCAAGGCGGCCGAAGAGGAAATCAAGGAATCCCGCCGCATTGCCGAAGTGGCCAACGCCGCCAAGAGCGAATTCCTGGCCAACATGAGCCACGAAATTCGCACGCCGATGAATGCCATCATCGGCATGACTCACCTGGCGCTGCAAACCGAACTGGACGCCAGGCAGCGCAATTATCTGGAGAAAGTCGATGCGGCGGCCAAGGGACTGCTCGGCATCATCAACGACATCCTCGATTTCTCCAAGATCGAAGCCGGCAAGGTGAGCTTCGAACACATCGACTTTCATCTCGACGACGTCATGGATGGCATGGCCGATCTGGCGACCATCAAGGCCCAGGACAAGAATCTGGAGCTGTTGTTCGACATCGGCACCGACGTCCCGGTGGCGCTGGTTGGCGACCCGCTGCGTCTCGGCCAGGTATTGACCAACCTGGTCGGCAACGCCATCAAGTTCACGGCGCAGGGCGAGGTGACCGTCGCGATCAGCTTTGTCGCCGAGGAGGCGGAGGGCGTGCGGTTGCGCTTTGCCGTCAACGACACCGGCGTCGGCCTGAGCGAGGAACAACGCGGCCGCCTGTTCAAGGCGTTCTCCCAGGCGGACGGCTCGACGACGCGAAATTACGGCGGCACCGGCCTGGGGCTGACCATCAGCAAGCGCCTGGTCGAGATGATGGACGGAGAAATAGGAGTGGTCAGCGAGCCGGGCGTCGGCAGCAGCTTCTTTTTCACCGCCAGGTTCGGGCTGCACGCCGAGCAAAAGCCGCAGCATGAAATCACCAATCACTTGCCGGGACTGCGGATCCTGGTGGTGGACGACAATGCCAGCGCCCGGGACATTTTTCTCGCCATGCTCGGTTCGCTACGTTTCGATGCCACGGCCGTCAGTAGCGGCGAAGAAGCACTGCGCGAACTGGAACAGGCGCAACGGGAAGCCAGACCTTACGGACTGGCGCTGCTGGATTGGCACATGCCGCAAATGGATGGCGTCGAGACGATACGGCGCATCCACGCCGACCTCAACCTGGTCACGCCGCCGATGTGCATCATGGCGACCGCCTACAGTCGCGAAGAGTTGCTCAAGCGAGTGGAGGAAGCGCAGATCCATGTCGATGGTTTGCTGGTCAAGCCGATCAGTCCGTCGACCCTGTGCGACAGCATCATGAGCCTGTTCGGCCAGGATATCGGCAGGCAGCTGCGCCAACAGCAGCGCCAGGCCGGTTCCCGCGAGGCGGCCAAGGCACTGCGCGGCGCCCATCTCCTGCTGGTCGAGGACAACGACATGAACCGGGAGCTGGCACAGGAACTGCTCGGTAACGCGGGCATTCGCGTCGATGTCGCTGCAAATGGCGAGGAAGCACTGGAGAAGATACTCCAGGCCGATTACGATGGGGTGCTGATGGATTGCCAGATGCCGGTGATGGACGGTTTCGAGGCCACGCGCAGAATCCGCGCCGACGGGCGCTTCGCCGCGCTGCCGGTGATCGCCATGACCGCCAATGCGATGGTGGGCGACCGCGAGAAATGCCTCGAAAGCGGAATGAACGACCACATCGCCAAGCCGATTGACGTCGGCTTGATGTTCGCCACGCTGAAGCGTTGGGTGAAACCGAGCGCGCCAGCGGCCGACGCCGTTGCCGCGCCGGAACCTCGGCCGGATACCGAAGCTCCCCGCCTGGAGGGCCTGGAGAGTCTGGATACCGCGGCGGCACTGGCCCGCGTCGGCGGCGATGCCGCCTTGTTCCGCAAAATGCTGGGGTGGTTTCGCGACAGCCAGTCCACCGTCATCGTCGATATCCGCGCCGCCGCCGCAGCGGGCGACCGCGCCAGCGCGGTGCGGCTGGCGCATACCCTCAAAGGGCTGTCCGGCAACATCGGCGCGACAAGACTGTTCGAAGCGGCCAGGCTACTCGAGCAGGCCTTCGGGCTGGAGCAAAATGAAATGCCGCAGGACCTGCTGGACACGGTCGATGCGCTGCTTGCCGCCCTCTTCGCCGAGATCGACCGGGCGATGCCGTGCGCCATGGCGGAAGCAGCGCCAGGCCAAGCCGGCATTGTCGATGTGGCTGCCTTGACACCCCTGCTGCGCGAGTTGGCACGACTGCTGGCCGACGACGACGGCGAAGCCACCAGCCAGATAAATCGACTGGCGACGCTGCTTGAGGGCACCGCGCTGGCGGACGATTATCGTCGCCTCGACAAGTTGACCGAGAGCTTCGCCTTCGAAGACGCGCTCGATCTCCTGCGCCAGATTGCCGCAAGGCTGAGCATCCAGTTGGACTGAGATCAACGGCAAGGACCGCACTTATGCAACAGGCGCCGCAAAATTCAGGCATGGCAACGATACTGGTGGTGGACGACTCCCCGGCCAATCTTGCCCTGATGAACAAACTGCTGGCGGACGATTACAAGGTCAAGGTCGCCACCAATGGCGAGAAAGCACTCAGGATTATCGCCGCCGGGCAGCCACCCGACCTGATCCTGCTCGATGTGATGATGCCCGGGATGGACGGCTACGAAGTGTGCCGGCGCATCATGGCGGACGACAAGGCACGCCACATTCCGGTGATCTTCCTGACCGCCAGGGCGGAAATGGAAGACGAGAAGAAAGGGCTGGAGCTGGGCGCCGTCGATTACATCACCAAGCCCATCAGCCCGCCCATCGTCATGGCACGGGTCAAAACCCATCTGGGGCAGAAGAAGATGGCGGATTTCCTGCGCGACAACAACGACTTTCTTGAGCAGGAGGTCGCCAGGCGCACGCGCGAGGTGATCGCCAACCAGGATGTCACCATCCTGGCCATGGCCTTCCTGGCCGAGACGCGCGATTCGGACACCGGCGGCCATATCCGCCGTACGCAGTTCTATGTCAAGGCCCTTGCCGTGAAGTTGCGCGGCCATCCGCGCTTCAGCCACTTCCTGACGGATGCCAACATCGACATGCTGTTCAAGACGGCGCCGCTGCATGACATCGGCAAGGTGGGAATTCCCGACCGCATCCTACAGCATACGGGCCGCTTCGAACCCCATGAATTGGAGATCATGAAATCGCATACCACGCTGGGCCGGGATGCCATCGAATATGCCCAACGAGCATTGGACACCAACGCCGACTTCCTGGTCTTCGCCAAGCCGATCGCCTTATCGCATCAGGAAAAATGGGATGGCAGCGGCTACCCGGAGGGACTCGCCGGCGACGATATTCCGATCGCGGCGCGCCTGATGGCGGTGGCCGACGTCTATGACGCCTTGATCAGCCGTCGCGTATACAAGGAAGGCATGCCGCACGAGAAAGCGGTGCAAATCATGATCGAGGGCCGCGGCGCGCATTTCGATCCCGACATGCTCGACGCCTTCGTCGAGATCCAGGAGGAGTTTCGCGCCATCGCCCGGCGCTTCGCCGATTCCGATGCGGACCTCGGCAAGAAGCAGGACTACCTGCTGAAGGCAGGAACCACAAAGTTAACCGGGGACGGAACATGATCGATAAGCTGACCACCTTTCTCGTCGTCGACGATCTTGAGGCCATGCGCCAGGTCACGGCGTCGCAGCTGCGCGCGCTGGGCGCCAACAACATCGTCACCGCCAACAACGGTGCCGAGGCCTTGCGCCTGCTCAAAATGCAGCCGGTCGATGTGGTGCTGTCCGACTGGAACATGCCCGTCATGTCCGGGTTGGATCTGCTCAAGGCGGTGCGCGCCGACGAGCGTCTGGCGCGGCTTCCGTTTGTCATGATTACCGCCGAAGCCGCGCGGGAGCGCGTCGCGGAAGCCATCGCCAGCGGCGTCAGCGGTCTGCTGGTCAAGCCCTACACGGCGCAGAGTCTTGGCCAGCGCATTGCGAAGGCATTGGGGACTCAGGCGCGATCGAGTTCGCCGATAGCGGATGAGACTGCGCTGAAAGGCGCGCCGCCGGGGCCGCCGAGCGCCCCCGCCGCGCTCGCCAGGCCGCTCCCTGCGGAGGCGGCGGAAGCGCCTCGCGCCACGATTCTGGTGGTGGACGACACCCCCGCCAACCTGCATCTGCTCCTGCATATGTTCAAGGACGAGTATCGCGTGCGGATATCGCAAGCGGGCGAGAAAGCCCTGGAGATATGTCAATCGAACAACCCGCCGGATCTGGTGCTGCTCGATATCATGATGCCCGGCATGGATGGCTTTGAAGTGGCCCGGCGCATGCGCGAGCATCCGACTTCGGAAAACATTCCGGTGATCTTCGTCACCGCCATGACCGGAGATGATGCGCGTCTCAAGGGACTGGAACTGGGCGCGGTGGACTTCGTCACCAAACCCATCGATCCCGAGGTGCTCAAGCCGCGCGTGCGCAACTTCCTGCGCTACGTCGAACTGCACAAGCAACTACAGGCCAACTACGACGGCATGCTGGAGGCAGCACAACTGCGCGAGGACGTCGAACGCATCACCCGTCACGACATCAAGGGGCCGCTGGCCGGCGTGATCGGGCTGGTACAGTCGATGGCGGACGACGATACGCTGAGCCGCAAACAGCAGGTCGAGAAACTGCACATGGTGGAAGAGACCGCGCTACAGGTGCTCAACATGATCAACCTGTCCTCCGAGCTCTTCAAGATCGAAACCGGTCGCTTCCAGCTCGACGCCAAGCCGGTAAAGATCGGCGACATCCTGCGCCGCATCGTCAAGATTTCTCGGGCGACCTTCGCCGCCAAGCGCCTCACCATCGCCGCCGACACCTATGAACCAAGCGGCGAAGCGGCGCCGCAAGTGCTGGGCGATGCCATGCTGTGCTATTCGCTGTTTCACAACCTGATCAAGAACGCCTGCGAGGCGGCGCCCGACAGTAGCCGGGTATCCATAACCCTGGGTGATGAGACACCGCTGCGCGTGGCTATCCAGAACAAGGGCGTGGTCCCGGCGGAAATTCGCGAGCGCTTCTTCGACAAGTTCGTCACCCGCGACAAACAGGGCGGGACGGGTCTCGGAACCTATTCGGCCAGACTGCTCGTCGAGGCGCAAAACGGGGCGATCGCATTGAAGGTATCCGACCAGGAACACCAGACCACGATCACGGTGACACTGCCGCGCTACCGCGAAGGCGACAACTTGAAGGAAACCGCGGATTCGCTGGTGTAGTAAAAGCGATTATCATCGGCGGCGGGCGTGCCTTCCGAGAACACATGACAAACCCTACCCCGTTTCGCTACCGCTGGTTCGCACGCGGCGACATCAACGGCTTTTTCGCCCTGGCCATCGACAACGTCGCCCTGGTGGTGGGGATGTCGGGCATCCTGATCGGCGTGTTCCACTTGCCGGCTGCCATCGTCCTGGGCCGCATGGTGCCTGGCACAGCGGTGGGGGTGTTGCTCGGCGACTTGCTGTATACCTGGCTGGCCTTCCGCCTGGCCCGGCGCGAGCGGCGCCAGGATGTCTGTGCGATGCCGCTGGGCATCGACACGCCGTCGATGTTCGCACTGAGCTTCGGCGTCGTCGGCCCGGCCTACCTTGCCGGCAACGACGCGGATCAGGCTTGGGCGGTGGGCATGGCGGTGCTGGTGATCATGGGCGCCGCCAAGCTGGCCGCTGCCTTCTGCGGCGAAGCCCTGCGCCGCGCCCTGCCACGCGCCGCGCTGCTCGGCGCCCTGGGCGCCCTGGCCATCGCGCTGATCATGTTCTTCCCCTTCACCAAGCTGATTGCCGAGCCGGTCGGCGGCTTCGTGGCGCTGGGCGTGGTGCTGATCACCCTGATCGGTGGACGGCGCCTGCCTTTCCAATTTCCCGCGGTGATCGGCGCCCTGATTCTCGGTTATGCAGCCTATCGCGTCGCCATGCTGTTCGGCTATCGGCCGCCGCCCCTGCCCGCCGCCGGCCTGGCCGCGGACATCGTCCTGCCCTGGCCGACCCTGGCCTTCGTGGACGGGCTGGCGCTGGCCTGGCAGTACATTCCGCTGGCGATTCCCGTGGCCCTGGCGACGGTGATCGGCGGCATCGACAATACCGAGTCGGCCGCGGTTGCCGGCGACCGCTACCAGACCCGCTCGATTCTGCTGGTCGAGGCGGTGGCGACGCTGTTCGCCGGCGTATGCGGCGGGGTGGTGCAGAACACGCCTTACATCGGTCATCCCGCCTACAAGGACATGGGCTGCCGCGCCGGCTATACGCTGGCCACCGGGCTTTTCATCGGCCTCGGCGCGGCTTTCGGCTGGCTCGGCACCTTGATCGGTTACCTGCCGGAATCGGTGGTGGTGCCGGTGCTGGTCTTCGTCGGGCTGGAAATGGCCGGCCAGTCCTTGCGGGAGACGTCTGCCCGCCACAGCCGGGCCTGGGGCCTGGCGATGATCCCGCCGCTGGCCAAGCTGGTGGCGCTGCAACTGGGCAACCTCCTGGGCGGGGCCGGCGTGACGGCGGCGCAGCTGCCGGAGGAAATCCAGCGCAGCCTGCTGGCGATCACCATGCTCGGCAACGGTTTCATCGTCACCTCGATGCTGTGGATGAGCTGGCTGATCTGGGTGATCGACGGGCGCCTCGGCCCGGCCGCGCTGGCCGCCCTGATCGCGGCGGGCCTGACCCTCGGCGGCTTGATCCATTCGCCGTTTGCCGACGGCCGACTATTCTTCCCCTGGACGGCGGAACCTGCCGCGCTCTGGCTGACAGGCGGATACCTGCTGCTCGCCAGTTTGTGTGCCTTGTTCTGGCTGGCAGATCGGAACGAACACTGACACCTGGATGGCATCCATCCATGATAGCGACCCACGCCGCTTTAGTCGTGCCGACAATTGCCGTTAATAAGAGGAGGCGTAACTTTTTGCGTCGACTATCCAAGTGGGAGCAACCATGAGCGTTGGCTTAGCAGCCCGAAATTACAGCAGGTTTCAAACCCAGACTCCCTGCCCCATGCCCGCAGCCTCCGACGTCCAGGAGTCTGGCTGCGACTGGGACGATATTGCCGACGACACCTGGGCAAAGTGCCTGCAAGATACTCCGGCCGCAGCTGCCGACGACCAGAAAGTCGTCATCGAATTCTCCGCCTTCGAGGCTTGTTTAAGAGCCCTCCTGTCGTCTGGCGACGACGGGCAACAGGAGGCAACGGTGATAAGGGGTTCGCCGCATCGGGAATCCAGGCACCGCGTTCATTCCAGTGTTGCCGTCCCGGCCGTTGAAGACGGCGTGCACAGCGACTGTGCGCAGGCGGTCGACGAAGTCTGCATCTAAGGCCCGCCGGTCACCGATCACGTCGGGCAGCGAGCCGCCGGGGCCCAACGAGTTCGGGTTACCTACAGGACAATTGATCGAGGAAGCCGGCAGCCATTCCCAGGTCCGTCAATATCCCGGAGGAGTCGAGGTAATAGAAACGATCGTCATCCATGGAGACCCCGATCGCAGAGTTGGTCTTGGTGTAATAGCGATATCGGAATGGCGCGGCAGTCAATGAGGCGGCCGGCTTGGGCGTGAGCAGCGAAGGAAAGGCCACCTCGGCGGCATTGAACAGGCAATCGGTCTGGGCGATGTTCACCCACGAACTGGCTGGCGCGGCGACCAGGTAGTCGAACATCTGGTTGCGGGGAACGCTGCTGGCCGGCAGGCTGTGGTGCTCCCCGTTCGGGTCCTGGTACAGGGTCGCCTGCCCGCCGTGCTCGTTGACGAAAGCCTGTCCCAACGGCATCTCCGTGCACATGCTCCAGCTGTGGTCCAGATCCTTGTCGCCGCAATACATCCAGGACAGTGTGCCCTTGACCGCACGGGTGTTGCTGCGATTGGCCTCGACGGTGTCGTGCAGCACTTCGCGCCCGGTCGTGAGCGGCCCGATGGACGCGCCGCTGACGGCGATCTGGCCGCGAAACAGCCGCTGGTCGGCCACGTCACGGATCATCACGGCGAAAGACATGGCGCTGCCCACCGAAAATCCCATCAGCCATTTGGTCGCCCCTGAAAGCGGGCAGGCGGCGCCGACCTCCTGGAATATTTGTTTGACGTGCTGGTAGATCTCGGTGTCGGGGGCCGCGCCGGGCGCGCCGCCGCCCCACCCCAAGGCGATGAAGGCGACGCCTCGTTCCTCCATCGCCGTATGCCAGTCGTTCCACTCCGCTTCGGGATAGCCGCCCGTGCCATGCAGATCGAAGATGACGATCGGGTTGGCGGCGGTATAGAACGCCGCCGGGATCGACACCGAGTAATACCGGTTGGCAATGGTTACGAGTTTGCCGCCCGACGCCAGAAAGCTGGTGCGCTGGGCCACACCGGGGCCGGTCACGGCAGGAATGTCGGTCGGACTGGGCGAGGTGGCAAGATATTCCTGGCAGGTGGCTTGCGTCGCAGTGGCCGCCAGCGCCGACTGCATGACCAGCAGGACCGTCAACAAGCCTAAGCAACGTAGTCTCATCGGACCTCCTCCTATCGTCTGTTCGCCAGGCACTCCTCGCATCGACCGGGGCACCCCTCCGGCACCCTAGTCGCGCGCGCGGCCGAGAATACCGCGCAGCGATTCCTGGATATCCGCCGGCAGCACGATGGTCTTGGCATTCCCGGATTC
This sequence comes from Sterolibacterium sp., assembly GCA_041665185.1. GTDB lineage: Bacteria > Pseudomonadota > Gammaproteobacteria > Burkholderiales > Rhodocyclaceae > JACRAR01. The sequence continues at coordinate 1,017 of JBAYJH010000087.1, read as the reverse complement.
GGCCAGTTTACCCATCGCCGCCAGGTAGCGCTCGCCGAGCATGTAGCGCATCGGCGCATCCTGGTTGCCGATCGCGGCGGCGACGCGGCGAATGGCTTCGGCGCTGGCTTCGGCCAGGGTGATCTGGGCTTCGGCATCGCGCCGAGCCGCCTCCAGGCGTGCCTCCGCCTGGAGAATCGCCGATTGCTTGGTTCCTTCCGCCTTGGTCACCGTGGCTTTTCTTTCGCGCTCGGCGGAGGCCTGTGCTTCCATCGCCTTGACCATCGACGGCGAGGGCTTGATGTCCTGGATCTCCACCGACTTGACGGTCAGGCCCCAGTCGATGGCTTCGTCGGCGATGGCCTCGCGCAGGCGCGCCTTGATCTTGTCGCGGCTGGAAAGCGCCTGGTCGAGATCCATGTCGCCGGCGATGGAGCGCAAGGTGGTCATGATCATGTTGCGGATCGCCTCGGAGAAATCCGTCACGCCATACACCGCCTTGATGGGATCGGTGATCTTGATGAAGGCGATGGCGTTTATCAGGATGACGGCGTTGTCGCGGGTGATGACTTCCTGTTCCTGCACGTCGAGGATGATGTCCTTGGTCACCAGCTTGTAGGTGACCTGATCGATGTAGGGAACGATGATGTTGAGGCCGGGGTGCAGCGTGGCGCTGTATTTCCCCAGGCGCTCGACGATCCATTCGGTCCCCTGCGGGACGATGCGCACACCTTTCACCAGGGTGACGACGGCGAAGACGAGCAGCGCGATGACGACAACAAAACCAGCACCCATGGCGGACTCCATCAGATTTTCCCCACTTTCAACAAGCTGCCTTCAACAGTCAGCACCTTGACCCGCACCCCGCTCGGGATCGCCTCATCGGCCATGCACGGCCACACATCGGAGCCCACCATCGGCTTCTGAAAACGCACTTCGCCGTTCTGAAATGGCGCGACTTCGCGCGTCAGCAAACCGATCTCGCCGATCACGTTGGCGTCGGACATGCCGACCCGGGTTTTGTGAAAGTTCGGCTTG
>JBAYJH010000086.1:0-16016 GCA_041665185.1 Sterolibacterium sp. | reverse complement strand
GACGCCGGATTTGAGCGCGTTGTCGTCACTGCGCAAAAACGCGCGCAGGAGGCCCAAGACGTCCCGATCAGCCTGTACTCCATGACTGGCGCAGCGCTGGAGCGTTCAGGTGTCACCAGCATCGAAGACTTGGGCAGTACCGTGGCCGGGATAGAGATTGGGGCCGCCAATCCCGGAATGCTCTATGTCAATATCCGTGGCGTCACCGACCTTTCGGCGGGCAATCTTCAAAATTCGGCGTCCAACGGTTTCTATCTTGACGAGACTCCCTTATCAGCGGTCGGCGGCCTGCAACCGGAGGTGGGATTGTGGGATGTCGAGCGGGTCGAGGTGCTGCGCGGGCCGCAGGGAACATTGTTCGGCGAGGGATCGATGGGCGGGACGATCCGGGTCATCACCAAGAAGCCCGACGCGACGGACTTCTTCGGACGCGTCGGCGTTGGTGCATCGAAAACCGCGAATGGTGGTTGGGGGCATACGACCAAGGCCAGCGTGAATGTGCCTATCCAGAGAGATGCTCTCGCCATGACGCTTGGCGTCAGCGACCAGAAGTCCGCAGGTTGGCTGGACATTCCCGATTTGTCGACGAAGGACGCCAACGACGCAAAGCAAACGGATGGGCGGCTGGCTTTGCGCTGGACCCCCTCAAAGGCACTGACGGTTGACGCGACTTATTTGAGTCACCGACTCAACAATGGCGACTTCTACGCCACCTCTCCCGGCGTGCTCAATCCACGAGAAATCATCCCGACAACCGCTCCCGTTGCATTTCTGACGACTCGGAGCAGTGTGGTGGACATGTCCAGTCTGACGCTCAACTATGATTTCGGACCCGCCTCGCTGGTATCGGCTTCGTCGTTGTTCAAGCACCGGCTGGGTTCCAATAAAGACTTCACGCCCCTGGCCCCCTTGGCCTCGCCCGTCTACGACGCCTCGGCGACCTCTTCGTCGTATGGGTACAACGACCTGAACGTCTTCACGCAGGAACTGCGTCTGGTTTCCAATGGGCGCAGCCGACTCGACTGGACACTCGGCGTTTACTACAAGGACGACAAGCGCGACCAGGATTCGACTTGGCGTTTCAGCATTCCTGTCTTGGGCGGCTTTAGAGAGACTTACAACATCGTCACCAATGCGACCAACAAATCCTCTGCCGTATTCGGCGAAGTCGGTTACGCGTTGACGGAGCAGTTCTCCGCCCAGGCGGGGGTCCGCTATTACACCGAGAAGAAGGCATTTACCGAAACCGATGTCACTGGCTCGATGATCTTCGGCAAGGTTGCCGGCACCAGGAGGACGGGCGACAACGATGCATCCGACGTATCTCCCAAGTTGACGCTCAACTGGAAGCCCAACGCGGACATGCTGTTCTTTGCAAAGACTTCAAAGGGATTTCGCGGTGGCGGCGCCAATACGGCGCCTGCCCACTACAACGCACCGGGAGGCTACGACCCGGAGTCGGTGCAGGCCTATGAACTCGGCGTGAAGACAACTCCCGTCCCGAATTGGTATGTCAACGCCTACGCGTACCGCAACAACTGGAAGGATCTTCAACTGACCCTCATTACCGGCGACGGCCTCTTTATCTATACAGCAAACGCCGGACGCGCCAGTGCCACGGGCGGCGAACTGGAGCTCGGTGGGCGCGTGGCGCGTGGGCTGACGGTCGGCGTCGGCCTCTCATACACCGATGCCAAGATCGAAGAAGATGTGAGAAATGCGCTCGGCGCTATCGTCGCGAAGAGCGGCAATCGCATACCGAAAACGTCGAAGTTCAAGATCGCCTTCACAGCCGACTATACGTTCGCGCTAACCGAGTCGCTAAAAGGGAGTATCCATGGCCGCTATCGAGAGGCATCGGAGAACTACTCGGAAGCGGCAAATCGCATAGCCCAACTCAATGACCCGACCAAGCAACTCTACATGAAGTTTGCCGTAAGCAATGCCAAGTGGGGGGAATTGAGCATATTCGGTGACAACCTGCTCAACCGCGACGATACGACATTCAAACTGCGCGGACTCGACTTCATTCCTCTCGTCTTCAAAACCTATGTGCGGCCGCGCACCCTGGGCGTCGAATACAGCACAAACTTCTGACTCCACCGATGCACCCTGTGGGTGAGCAAGCCTCAGTAGCCACTATATGCTGAAATTTTCCGACTATGCATCCCACGATGCGTTGGGGTTGATGGAACTTCTTCGCCGACGCGAGGTATCGGCGCGGGAGTTGCACGACACCGCGCTCACGGCGATCGAGGCCTTGAACCCGCGGCTCAATTTTCTTGTTTCGCGTGCCGAAGCGGATGCAGCCGAAGCGTTAGCCGCATTGACGAGCCTGACCCATCCTGCCGCTTTTTCCGGCTTGCCGTTCCTCGTCAAGGAAGGGGTTGGCATGAAGGGGCAACCTGCCGCGATGGCCAGCCGCCTGGCCCGGGATCTGCGTTGCGATGCAGACGTTGAACTGGTATCGCGCCTGCGTCGTGCTGGTGTGGTAGTCCTTGGCAGCACAACTGTTCCCGAGTTCGGCAGCTCACCGACCACCGAGCCGCTGTTGCACGGACCGGCACGCAACCCATGGAATCCGGAGCACTCGACCGGAGGCTCCTCCGGCGGAGCTTCAGCGGCGGTCGCCGCCGGCATCGTACCCGTGGCGCAAAGTTCGGATGGAGGAGGATCTATCCGAACGCCGGCACATTGTTGCGGAGTGGTGGGCTTGAAGCCAACTCGCGGGCGCACGCCGGTGGGGCCCAATGGCTACGGCGGCATGTTCGGGATGACGACCGGGCATGTTACTACGCGTTCGGTGCGGGACTCGGCGGCGTTTCTGGACGTGCTGCAAGGCGCCGAGCCTGGTGCCGTTTACCGCATCGACGCGCCACAGCGGCCGTACCTACAGGAGGTCGGCACCGACCCCGGACGCTTGCGCATCGCCTTTTCCACGACCAGCCCCTCGGGCGTTCCCGCGCATGCGGATTGCGTGCTTGCCGTAAATGAGGCCGCGCATCTATGCGACGACCTTGGGCACCACGTGGAGGAAGGCGCGCCGACGTATGACTGGGAAATGTTCCAAGCTGCGTTCCGCGATATGTGGGCCACCATCCCACCGTTTTCGGTCGCGACACTCGAAGCCGCGACTGGTCTCAAGGCGGGGCCGGATACGCTCGAGTCGACCAATCTGCTGATACTTGAGCACGGCCGTCGGTTGTCTACGGAACAAATCGGACGCTCCGCCGCGCGCCTGTTTCAGATCGCCCGTGAGGTCGAGATGTTCTTTGAATTGTGGGATGTCCTGATCACGCCGGTGAGCCTTACACCCGCACCCCGACTCGGGGTCATCGACGCCAACGGGCCGCACCCGACCACCGCCGACTGGTTCGACATGTCCATCGGTCGGTTCGCGGCGTTTACGCCCATCTTCAATGCCAGCGGGCAACCGGCGATGTCATTGCCGCTGGCGATGAGTTCGCAAGGCTTGCCGATCGGGGTGCAATTCGCCGCCCGTGTCGGCGACGAGGCGACGCTGTTCAGGCTCGCCGCCCAGATCGAAGCCGCCCGTCCGTGGGCGCAACGCAAGCCGCCCCTGCACGTTTGTAGCCTGGACAAATGACATGACCTCCCTATTGTCTCTCGACCTTCTCGACACGCGCCTGAAACCCTTATGCAATGCCTACCTGGGATCCGCGCAAGTCCCTGGCGCCTCGATCGCGGTGGTCGCCGGCGACAAAGGCTACCACTACGCCTACGGGGTGAAGTCCATCGCCACCGGTGAGCAGGTCACGGCGCAAACCGGGTTCAATATCGGCTCCTGCTCGAAGTCCTTTGTCTCCGCCACCGTGGCCTCATTGGTTGCGGAGGGCCTAGCCACTTGGGACGATCGCATTGCGAAGTACGTTCCCGAATTTCAACTCTATGACCCGGCGATCACACAACAGGTGACCCTGCGCGACCTAAGTGGAAATCGGCTGGGCTTGCCACGCGAGGGCCTGGCCGAAATGGGGTTCGATCCCACTCTGCCTTCCAGCCACGCCTTTGAGAGCCTGCGCTACACACAGCCGAGCCATCCATTTCGAGATCGCTTCACCTATGTTAACCCCGGACACACCGCCAACGCGGTTGCCGCTGGTCGTATCACGGGTCGGGGGTATCTCGCCACGTTGCGCGAGCGCATTTTGAGTCCCCTAGGCATGAACGGGACCTCCGGCGGAGTCGCCGCGCGCGACGAACTGAGCGATCAGGCATCCTGGCACACACTGATCGAAGGCGATGTGGTGGGTATCGACACCGTATTTACCGATCACTACCTGGGATCGGGCGGCATGGTCGTTCCGGGAATCGACGCGCTACAGTGGCTGCGCCTACAGTTGAATGCAGGCACCGTGGACCATCAGCAGATCGTCGCCCGCGACGCCCTGCTGGAAACGCACATGGCTCATTCCGCTGCCCGGCCAGGCAAGGATCTCGTGAGCCTGATCTACCCTGGCGCCCACCTTGGTTCCTACGCCCTCGGTTGGGCGGTCTCCGATTTTGAGGGACACCCGCTGGTTTGCCATTCCGGCAGCGACCTGGGCGTGACCGCCATGACTTTGTTGCTGCCCAAGGCGGGAATCGGCATCGCCGTATACTGCAACCTGGCGACGGGAAACACTGTGTCAACGGCCTATGCCTTGGCAGCGACCCTGCTTGGGCTTGGCCCGCGCGACTGGGACGCGTACTTTGCGGCGATGGCGCCGGCTCCGGAGGCGCCGACATCCACCGAGCGATCTCCCGCACTGTCGGATCCCGGCCCCTATCTGGGTATCTACCGGCATCCGGCCGACGGACCGTTGGTCATCGAGCGCAGCGGCAATAACCTCCAAGGGAACCTTACCAACGGCTACCGCATGGCGTTCACTCTGGTACCGGAAGACGAGCACCGCTTCGAGTTCCGATTTAGCCAGCACGAGTGGCAGGCAAGCGCGTCGCGGCTCAAGATTGGTTTGGTGTTCACTGTCATCGGTGGGTTGGCCGAGAAAGTTGAAGTCGTCGGCGGCCCTTGCAACGGGCGCATATTCGATCGCGTTGAGGAAACGCCATGAAAATCCAGGTGCCGCACGGCCCCACCGGCGAAAACATCAAGCTGTGGACACTGTGGCTGTTTGCCGCGCCCAATCTGGCGCTGGCAATCATGCATGTCCCGGTCAACATGGTGTTGCCGGCCTTCTATGCCAAGCACACCCAAATCAGCCTTGCGGCGATTGGCACCGTATTGCTCCTCGGCCGGCTGTTCGACGCTGTGACCGATCCATTGGTCGGCTTTCTGTCGGACCGCAGCCACACCTCGTTCGGCCGGCGCAAACCATGGATTGTGGCCGGTCTACCGCTGGCGTGCATCGCCGTCGTGTTCCTCTTCACGCCGCCTGCCGACGCCGACGCGGCATACTTTCTGACCTGGAGTGTGCTGTTGTTCGCCGGCTGGACGCTGATCGAGATTCCCTACGCCGCGTGGGCCACCGAACTGTCTCGTGGTTACCAGGAACGCAGTCGCATCGTGACCATCCGCAACACCTTCGGCTTTGTCGGCGGGTTGCTGTTCATGGCTTCGCCCCTCTTGCTGTCGCGGTGGACCGGGACGACCGAAATCGGGCCCGAAGCCTTGGCAATTGCGGGTTGGGTGGTCGCCATTTCGCTACCCCTGTTGATGGTCGTTACCGTTATCAAAGTACCGACAGGACCACAGGTGTCGGTGTTGTCTACCACGGCCAGGAGCCTGCTCTCGGCCATGCTCATCAATAAGCCGCTGCGTTTCTACGCGGCGGTGACGATGGCCATCGGGATTGCGACGGGTGCCTGGGGCGCCAGCGTGCTCCTGTTCGCGGACTCGTTCGGTCTGGGCGGCGAATTTCCCTTGATATTGATGACGGCGTGGGGAACCGTGGTATGTGTTGCGCCGCTGTGGCTGAAATTGAGTTACCGGATCGGCAAGCAACGCATCTGGGCGCTGAGTTTGCTGCTCTCCGGCCTCGTTACGCCCCTGGCCTTCTTCGTTTCGCCCGGCCCAACGGCGCTACCCCTGTTCCTGGTCTACGTATTTGTGCTCGGCGCCATCGAGGCGGCCTGGCTGGTCGCGCCGTTGGCCGTGTATGGCGATGTGATCGACTACGACACGCTCAAGAGCGGAGCCGATCAGGCCGGCAGCTATTTCGCCATTTATGGTCTGCTGCTCAAGGCGGCCCAGGCCATTGGGGGCGGTATTGCCTTCTGGATACTGAGTCTGGTCGACTACAACGTCAAGGGCGGGAACACCGACTCGCAGATGCTCGGCCTGTACCTGTCGTTTTGCATCCTGCCTTCAGTGATTCGGGTGGCGATGAGCCTGGCGGTGCTCAAATTCCCGATTGACGCGCGGCGGCATGGCATCATCCTGCGGCGCATTGAAAGCCGTGCGGCGCGGGCGGCGGGAGCCGGCTCGTGAAAAGTTGCGCGAGAGATCCAATGAACCTGAGCGTGCATCTCGAAACCTGGCCGAGGCTTCGGCCGTTACGCATTACCGGCCACGAATGGGAATCGAGCGAAGTTGTCGTCGTCGAACTCTCACGCGACGATCTTGTCGGCCGGGGCGAGGCAGCGGGCGTCTACTATCTGGACGAGACGACCGCGAGTATCCGCGCACAAATCGAACAGGTTGCCGATGAAATATGTGTCGGCATAGATCGTCTATCCTTGCTGTCGCTGCTGCCCCCCGGCGGGGCGCGCAATGCGGTCGACTGCGCGTTGTGGGATCTTGAGACGCAGTCTTCCCGGCGTAGCATTTGGCAACTGACCGGTGTCCCAGCCAAACCACTGGAGACCGTGTTCACTATCGGGATCGAAGACACACTAGAAGCGATGGCGCGGCAGGCAATCGCCGCAGCGGCATACCCATTGCTCAAGATCAAGCTTGACGGTGTCGAGCCACTGGAACGTCTGCGCGCCATCCGCAACGCGCGACCCGATGCGCGCATCGTGGTGGATGCCAACCAGGCGTGGACACTTACGCAACTCACAACGATCGCCCCCGCATTTGCGGCGCTTGGCGTGCAGATGATCGAGCAGCCGTTGCCTCGCGGCGCGGATACGGATCTTGAGCATTACCGATCGCCGGTGCCACTTTGCGCCGACGAGTCGTGCCTGCATATCGGCGAACTCGGCGCGGCCGCGCGCCGCTACCAGATGATCAACATCAAGCTCGACAAGACCGGAGGGCTCACGCATGCGCTGGAACTTGCGTCAGCCGCGCGTACGCACGGACTCGGCGTGATGGTCGGTTGCATGGGCGGCACATCGCTCGCCATGGCGCCGGCATTCGTGCTCGGATGCGTGAGCGACTTCGTCGATATCGACGCGCCGCTGAGCCTGAAGTGTGATCGACTGCCGGCTTTGGCCTACCAGGGAAGCACGGTGAGCGTCTTCAAACCCGAGGTATGGGGTGGTGCAGGCCGTCAGCCGGAGAATCACGCGAATCAACCTGCTTCAACCAAAAAGTAGAGAATGATGCCGACAATAGTGACACTTGCCGAGTGGGAAGCGCGGGCAGTCAAGATCGCCCGCGATACACGCCCGTTCATTGGAGGTCGGCGCGTGGAGGCGCAGACTTCATCCTGTTTCGAGACTTTCAATCCGCATGATGGTTCGGTGGTGGCGAAATATCCAGGATGCGGAACCGCGGATGTGAGCCATGCGGTGACCGCCGCAAGGGAGGCGTTCGAGTCCGGCTCCTGGTCGTCGCTGGCACCGTCTCAACGTGCGGCGGTCCTGAGCAAATTTGCCGATTTGATCGATGCGGCTCATGAAGAACTGGCGCTGGCCGATTCGCTGGAAATGGGCAAGCCGATCAGACAATCTGTGCAGGATGTAAGAGTGGCCGCCGACTCCATGCGGGGAATCGCGGGGATGGCCGACAAGCTTCACGATGCCGTGTTGCCGAGCGCGCCCAGCGCTTTGTCGATCAATCAGCGAGTGCCGCATGGGGTTGTCGCGGCGATTGCGCCGTGGAATTTTCCGATGAACGTGGCGGTAAATAAAATCGCTGCTCCGTTGGCGGTCGGTAATTCAGTCGTTCTCAAACCGTCCGAAATCGCATCCTTGAGCTGTCTGCGCCTCGGTGATCTTGCAGTCGAGGCGGGTATTCCTCCCGGTGTCTTGAATGTCGTGCCCGGGTTGGGAGGCGAAGCCGGGAAGCCCCTGGCCTTGCACATGGATGTCGATTGCCTCACTTTTACCGGGTCGACGACGATCGGCCAGCAGATACTCCAACATGCGGGGCAATCTAACCTGAAGGTCGTGTTGCTGGAATGCGGAGGCAAGTCCCCGCAGATAGTGCTGGACGATTGCGGCGACATGGATGCGCTGGCGGAATCGATGGTCCAGGGTTTTGTCTGGAATTCGGGCCAATTGTGTGTCTCCGGTACGCGCATTCTGGTCGCACGATCGCTGAAAAGTGAATTGTTGCCGCGATTGGTCAAGGCGGTGAAAGCACGTCAACTTGGATCACCACTGGATCCAAATACCGATCTGGGTCCGGTCGCCACTCCTGCACTTCGGGAACGGATTTCACGGTTTGAGCAACAGGCAGTTTCTCAGGGGGCCGTTTCGCATTCCAGCGAGGCACTACTGTCGGATCTTCCCGGCAATGGCTGTTACGTCAAGCCAAGCTTGCTTACCGATGTCAACGATGTCATGGAGGTAATGCGGGACGAGGTGTTCGGCCCGGTTGCCGGGGTGATGTGGTTCGACTCGCCTGAAGAGGCCGTGCGTCTTGCGAACAACACGCGCTACGGCCTTGCCGCGACCGTATGGACCGCCGACATCCCGCTGGCCCATCGTCTCGTGCGAGAACTCAAGGCCGGAATAGTGGTTGTCAATACGGTCGCTCAACCCACGGATCCATTGGTCAGTGGTGCCTCCTGTGAGCCAATGAAGATGTCTGGCTTCGGCGTGGAGGGTGGCATGGGCGGCTTGCTTTCTTATACACGGATGCGCAACCTGACATTCCAGTTCGGTTGAGAGTACCCGCTCGGGCTCGGCCGGCTCTCCTAGCGCATGATAATCTGCCAGTTCCAGTATTCAGTAGGTCCGGAAGCGGCAGACATTTCTCCGGTTCCGGGCAGTGATGTCTCTTGCGATGCTGGTCACCGCATTCCCGCCTTTCTAAACCAACCTACCCAATCGGGTAGGTCGCCTATCGATTCTCTCCTTGACCTACTCCACGCGCGCCTTGTTGATGGCCGGGCGCCTTCCATAGAATCGGAGCCGCTATCGATGGTCCAGGTGATTTTCCGGTGTTCTCGCCTGGATTCCTAAACTCGAACTACAAACAGGGGGCAGCACTCATGCAAAAACATACATTTCCGGGCCGTCCGTCGCTGATCGTGACGGCGATTGCGTTGGCATTTCCCTTAATCGCGGGCGCTCAGACGACGGCCACGGCACCTGGCGATGCCGGTCGTGTCCAAACTCAAGCTGGGGCCAAAGACGCGCCACAGGTACTGGAAACCATTATCGTCCGGGCGCGCGGCCGCGATGAAACCCAGCAGAGCGTACCGATGTCGGTCAAGGCATTCTCCGCCAAGGCGATCGAAGATGCGGGCATCAAGAGTCCCGGCGATTTCGTCGCCCTCACACCCAATCTCTCACTTGCCGAATCGCAATCCGTCGGGACATCGTTCATGACGATACGCGGCCTGTCGCAGGTGCGCAACGGCGAAGCGCCGATGGCGGTGGTGGTGGACGGGGTGATCCAGTCCGACGCCAAGCAATTTACCCAGGAGCTGTTCGACATTCAAAGCATCGAAGTGCTGCGCGGCCCACAAGGGGCACTGTACGGCAGGAACGCCTCGGGAGGCGCCATCCTGATCACCACCAAGCAGCCGAGCAACAAGACCGGCGGTTTCGGTCAACTCAGCCTCGGCAGCGGCGGAGATAAATCGCTACAGGGCGCGGTCAGCGGCGCGCTGGTCGAAGATCGCGTGCTGTTTCGCCTGGCGGGGAACGTCACCGATCGCGATGGTTACTTCGACAACCTGGCGCAAGGCAAAAAGGCCGATCCGTATGAGAACCAGACGCTGCGGGGGCTCCTGAAATGGAAGGCCAGCGATGCCTTGACCCTGGACCTGCGCGCCAGCACGGTCAGGGACAAGGCCGGCGCCAACAACTTCCAGTATCAACCGACACACCTGTTGGCCGATTGCACGGCGGATCTGGCCAATGCCTTCGATTTCAGCCGGCTCAACGCCGATCATGTGACGCGCACCTTCTGCGCCAACAACACCGGCCGCAACACCCGCGACATGGACGAAGTCACCGTCAAGGCCGACTACGAACTGAACTTCGCCACGTTGACCGGCATCCTTTCGCATAACCATATCAATGAATACGTGGCGGCTGACCAGTTTCCCTACTCGGCCACACGTAATCTCTATGGCCCCGGGCTGGATGGCACACAGACCCAGTTCGTCGACGTCAAGAGCGACTCCTACGAACTGCGCTTGACTTCACCGAGCGCCAAGGGCGTGCGCTGGATGGCGGGAATCTACGGGCTCAAGACCGATCGCTTCATTTCGACCACCACCGGCTCGGATCTGGGCAAGGGCATCACCGACCTCAGTCATGACCCGGCGTTCGCCAGCCCCACCAACCCGACGCTGACCTGGATGGCCGATAACAACCACAATCGCGCCTGGGCGGCCTTTGGCAATGTCGACTATGACCTGACCTCGAAAGTCGAGATATCCGGCGCGTTGCGCTATGACAGCGACGAGCGCGAGCAGGTCATCGATTCACGGCAGACTGCCGGCGTACCGGCCGGATGTGCCGCCACCAACCCGGCCGCCTGCACCAAGACCCAGTCGTTCAGCGCCATGCAGCCGAAGGTCTCCCTGCGCTACAAGGCGGACGACCGGTCGCTGGCTTATGTTTCCTGGGGCAAGGGCTTCCGCTCCGGGCAGTTCAATCAGAGCGGGGTAGGCGCCGCCGCGGCCGTAGCGACGCCACCTGTCGCTGGGGTCCAGGACCAGATCGGGGCGGAAATCACCAAGTCGCTGGAGGCGGGCTACAAGACCGAACTTGCTGGCGGAAAACTGCGTCTCAGCGCAGCGGCGTTCAAGTCTGAAGTCACCAACGCCCCCTACTTCGTCTTCATTGGCGCGGTCGGCGCCCAGGTGCTGGTTGGCATCGACAAGGTCGACTTGATCGGTGGTGAACTCGAAGCGGTGGCGAATTTGGCCCCCGGCTGGGATGCCTATGCCGGACTGGGAATCACCGATAGCGAGATCAAGAGCTACAAGGTCAACCCGGCCCTGGCCGGCAAGCGCGCGCCCTATGTGCCGGACAGGACCGCCAATCTGGGCACCCAATACCGATTCCCGGTGGGCACCAATCTCCGCCTGGTGCTACGCGGCGACATCGTAGCCAAGGGCAAACAATATTGGGATCCTGAAAACAGCACCGCCCGGTCCGCCGTGACGCTGTTGAACCTGCGCGCCGCGCTGGAAGACGCCAAAGGCCAATGGACGGCCGCACTGACCGTCAATAACGCCACCGACAAGGCCTACAACGCCGAGTGGGTGGGTGGCGGTTTCGCGGCCCCGGCATTGCCACGCATCGCTCGCCTGGACCTGCGTTACAACTTCTAATTCAAATCATGTCACTGCATATTTCAACCGACGTTGGCGGCACGTTTACCGATCTGGTGCTCTACGACTATGACCCGAAGACCTTGCGCGGCGAATTGCGCGAGCTGAAGGTCGATACCACGCCGCCCAATTTCGAGCGAGGTGTGCTCGATGCCATCGCCCGATGCGGCGCCGACCTGTCGCAGGTCGCGCTGCTCGCGCATGGCACCACCGTGGTCATCAACGCCCTGACGGAACGGCGCGGCGCACGCACGGCTCTGGTCACCACCCGGGGTTTCCGCGATGTCCTGGAGATCGGGCGCGGCAACCGTCCCGATCTGTTCAACCTGAATTTCACCAAGCCCGTGCCTTTCGTGGAGCGCTATCTGCGCGCCGAAGTGACCGAGAGGATGACCCATCTGGGCAAGCTTCAGACGCCTGTGGCGACCAGCGAGCTGGATGCAATCGCCGAGAGTTTCCGCAAGGAGGGCGTCGAGGCGATTGCCGTATGCTGTCTGCATGCCTATCGAAACCCGGAAAACGAGAAGACCATTGCGGACACGCTGCGACGTTTGTTGCCGGGCGTTCCGGTGGTCGCCTCCCACGAAATCAGCCGGGAGTGGCGCGAATACGAACGCACCAATACGACTGTGGTATCCGCCTTTGTCTCACCGGTGGTGCGCAAGTATGTCGGCGCGCTGCGGGCCGCACTGGATGAGCAGGCATTCTCCGGCAACCTGTATCTTATGCAGTCGAACGGCGGCATGACCAGCAGCGAGGGCGCGATTGCCAACCCGGTGTCCATGGTCGAGTCGGGGCCGGCGAGCGGCATGATCGCGGCCCAGGCCTTGGGCCAGCTCATCGGTGAAGCCAACCTCATCGCCCTCGACGTGGGCGGCACCACCGCGAAGTGCACCTTGATCCACAACGGCCACCTGTCCGTGACGACCGAATACCATATCGAGCGCACCGCCAAACATCCCGGATATCCGATCCAGACCGCCGTCATCGAGTTGGTGGAGATCGGCCAGGGCGGCGGCTCGATCGCCAGCGTCGATGCGGGTGGGCGCCTGCAAGTCGGCCCGCAAAGCGCCGGGGCCAGCCCGGGTCCGGTGGCGTATGGCCGGGGCGGCACGCGTCCCACCACGACCGACGCCAACCTGCTGCTCGGTCGTATCGACGCGGCGCATTTTCTCGGCGGACAGGTGACACCGGACTTGAAAAGCGTGCGCGCATCCTTCGCCCGCCTGGGCCAGCCGCTCGGCCTGGGCGAGATCGAGGCGGCGCAGGGTGTGCTGCGGCTGGCCAACGCCAACATGGTCAACGCCCTCAAGCTGGTGTCCACCAACAAGGGGTACGACCCGCGCGACTTCACCTTGATGGCCTTTGGCGGCGGCGGCGCGCTGCACGCTCTCGAACTGGCCGAGGAGTTACATATTCCGCGCGTCATCATTCCCACCCACGCGGCGGTGTTCTCCGCCTGGGGCATGCTGCTCACCGACATCCGGCGCGACTACACCCTGACCGATTTGCGCGTCGTCGCACCCGGCGTGGAAGCGGCGTTGCGCGCCACTTACGCGGCCATGGAAGAGCAGGCGCGCAACGACTTCGCCAGCCAGGCGATGAACCAGGCGGAATTGCGCTTCGCCCATTACGCGGACTTGCGCTATCTGGGGCAGGAGCATACGGTCAAAGTCCCGGTGGATCTATCGGCACTCGATTCCGGGCGGGGAATTTCAGCGATCGTCGACCGATTCCATACCGACCATGAGACCCGCTACACCTACCGCCTGCCGGACGCCGGCGTCGAAGTGGTCAACTTTCATCTCGTCGCCAGCGTGCATATCGTCAAACCCAAACCGCAGTTGCGCCAGACGGGCGCTGGCCGCCTGGAAGACGCCCACCTCGGGACGCGCAGTGTCTTCTTCGAACACGACGGCAGCCTGGATGTCGCCATCTACGACAACAACAAACTCGAACCGGGCATGTGCGTGGTCGGCCCGGCGATCATCCAGGACGCTTCGTCGTCGGTGGTGTTGCCGCCACGCCACAAATTGGGCGTCGATTCCTACGGCAATTTGATCATCGATCTGCAACCCGCGCCACAACCGGAGGTCGCATGAGCCCAGTTCAATCCAAGAGCGCACAGGCTGCGCACGGATACGATCCGGTGACCCTGCAAGTCATCAAGGATTCCCTGACCGCGATCGGCCAGGAGATGTTCCAGGTGATGATCCGCACCAGCATGAGCCCGATCATCTACGAGACCACCGACTTTGCGGTGGGGCTCACGGATGCGCGCGGCGAGCTGGTCGCCCAGGGCAACGGTGTCGCCGGGTTTCTCGCCACCCTGGACACCGCCGTGCAAAGCACGCTGCAACACCATCCCGCCGACACCCTGAAATCCGGCGATGTCATCATCACCAACACGCCGTATGAAGGCGGCGGCACCCACCTGTCGGACGTGGTCATCGTCGTGCCTATCCTGGTCGGCGATGAGCTGGTCGGTTTCTCGGTGAACAAGTCGCACTGGACCGAGATCGGCGGCAAGGACGCCGGCAGCGTCACCACCACCGCGACGGAGATCTTCCAGGAAGGGCTGCACCTGCGCTTCGTGAAATTGTACGACGAAGGCCGTTTGGACCAGGGCCTGGTGGAGGTCATCGCCGCCAACGTGCGTATGCCGAACCAGACCATCGGCGACATGCATGCCGGAGTCGCGGCCGCGCGCACCGGAGAAAGGCGCGTGCAACAATTGTTCGAACGCTATGGCATGGCAACCGTGTCGTTTGCCATGGCCGACCTGATGGACTACGGCGAACGCCTGACGCGGGCGCAACTGCGCGAACTGCCGGCCGGCACCTACGAGGCCGAGGATGTGATCGAGGAAGACGGCGCCGGCAATGGCCCGTTCAAACTCAAGGTGAAGGTCACGCTGCGCGACGGCAATATGATTGCGGATTTCACCGGCACCGACCCGCAGGCGCCCGGGCCGATCAATTCCAGCCGCACCGCGCTCGGCACCGCGGTGCGCTGCGCGCTGAAGGCGATTACCGATCCCGATCTACCCGCCAACGGCGGCTGCTTCCGGCCCATCGAGATCATTTGTCCGGACGGCACGCTGGTCTCGGCGCAGAGCCCGGCGCCCGTCTCGATCTACTACGAATCGCTGGTGGCGGTCATCGAGCTGGTCTGGAAAGCGCTTGCGCCGGCCATGCTGGAACGTCTGCCGGCCGGCCACTATCGCTCGGTCGGCGGCACTTTCCTGGCCGGCACCCACCCCGACAGCCAGCAGTTTTTCGTGCTCGGCGAACCGCTGCTCGGCGGCTGGGGGGCGACGCACCAGCGGGATGGGCTGAACGGCATGTTTTGCTGCGCCAACGGGGAAACCTACAACATTCCAGTGGAACTCGCGGAAAGCCGCTACGGCGTGCAGATCGAGCAATACGCTTTCCATCAGGAAGCCGGCGGCGCCGGCCAGTATCGCGGCGGCCGCGGCGTGGTGCTGGATTACCGCGTGACCTCGGATGAAGCTTTTCTCACCGTCACCTACAGCCGGACCGGCACCAATCCTTGGGGATTGAATGGTGGCGGCGAAGGCAGCAGTAACCGCGCCGAAATCCATCGCCAGGGCGGTGCGCTGGAACGACGGACCATGGCGACCGGCGTGCCGGTACAGCAAGGCGAATTGATCCGCATCTTCACCGGCCACGGCGGCGGCTATGGCGACCCCAGGTCGCGCAGCCGGGCAGCCATCCAGCGCGACCTGCGCGACGGCTACATCACACTCGAGCAGGCGCGCGCGGACTACGGTTATGTCTCATGAGGACGCCGGCACAAATCTGAAATCAAAGGAGCCACATGCCAACCCAAGCGACCCCTAACGTGACCTGGCTGGGCCTGGCGACCATCTGGTTCGGCGGCATGATCAGCGTGCCGTCGCTGCTGATCGGCAGCACCTTGATCGCCGGCTTGCCGTTCTGGGACATGCTGGCGGCCGGATTCGTCGGCTTTTCCGTCGTCGTCGCCTACATGGCGCTGGAAAGCGTCGCCGCCGTCGACCAGCGCCTGGACACGGTGGCATTGGCGACCAGTTCGTTCGGCGTCAATGGCGCCAAGATCGTGGTCGGCCTGGCCATCGGAGTTTCCCTGCTCGGCTGGTTCGGCATCCAAAGCGGCATTGCCGGCGGAGCGTTCGCCAAGATTTCCAATCTCTCCTTCGGCTGGCAGGTGTCGCCTTCACTCGCCGCCCTGGGGCTGGGCCTGTTCATGATGCTGATCGCGGTGTTCGGCATCGACTACCTGAAATACCTGAACTACCTCGCCGTCCCTTGCAAGATCGCCTTGGTGGTGTATGCCATGATCGTCGCGTTCCAGGCCCGGAGTTTC
>JBAYJH010000085.1:0-16062 GCA_041665185.1 Sterolibacterium sp. | reverse complement strand
GCGACGGTAACCGGTTCGTTGCGCATGGAGTTCCTCGGCTTCCTGTCGCAACTCGGCGTGGATTGGGTCACGCCGGGAAGCGACGACGTCTTGTTGACCCGCTTCGTGGAAGCCCGGAAGGGTGTTCTTCGCCGGCAGAGACGCGCAAGACGCGATCCGAACTTCGTCGCACAACTGCAAGCGGATAACAAGTGGTTACGTGAGCAACGCGATGCCTGGGAGAAGTCGGCGCGAGACCAGGAAGGCCTTGCAAAATCTTTGACTCAGGCCCTGGAGGATCAAGCCAGGCGGTCGACTCAGACTTTGGAAGATCACGCCAAGCAGTCCACGCAGGCGCTGGAAGAACAGGCCGCGTGGTTTGCCAAGACGTTGGAAGAGCAGGCTGTGGCGTCAACCGAAGCGCTGCAAGAAATGCGTACCAGCAACTCGTGGCTGCTCGAACAGCGCGACGCCTGGGAGAAATCGGCGCGCGACCAGGAAGAACTTGCGAAATCATTGGCACTAGCCTTGGAAGACGCCCGCGCCGGGAACGCCTGGTTGGAATCACAGCGTTTGGCCTGGGAGCAAGTGGCATCCGAACAAGGGCGGAATATCGCCGAAATGAACTCCAGGCTTCAGCATTTCGCGGAAAGTGTCGCCGCGCTGGAGTCACAACGGACCGAACGGGAACGGTACATTGCCGAGCTTATCGCCGAGCGGAGCCAACTCCTCAATTCCCTGAGTTGGAAGATCACCAAACCCTTACGGGACGTTCGACGCAGGTTGGTCACTCGTCGCTAGGAATTCACATGCTGGAAATGTCGGAAATGCAGAATAATCGGCGTCACAAACAATGACTTTCCTAAACCATGTCTTTCGAACGCACAGACAGTTGGTCTTCCTATCGCTCTGGATCGCGTTCGTCGGGTGGTCAATGTGGCAGCACGCTCAACATAGTCAGCAACCGCCCATCTACGATGCTTTCTCCTACTACTTAAAGGCCCACAACTTTTGGGCCGAAATGCAGCAACAAAAGCTGTTTCACTATTTCAATGTGGAGCCCTCTTTTCGTCCTCCAGGGACGATACTCATGTCGTATCCATTCGGCTTCGACACCGACTATCGGGGCTTCTATTTCCGTTCCGTGTTTTTTCCGATCGTCCTGCTAAGTCTGGCGGTTGTCATCGGCGGCTATCGGCGAGAACTGGATAGCAAGAGCAAGTGGCATCTGGCATTGATTGCGGTGTTTCTTTCCTGCCTGCCGTGCTTTTATCACTTTGAGGTTTCACCAACAATCCCGGCGTCGGATCATTGGGGACTCGTCGATAACTTTCTTGCGGGAATGGCCGCGCTCGCCGCGGCGGCAGCGATTAGAAGCTGTTGGACCGGATCTTTGGCTTGGGTGGGTTTGGCGGCAATTCTTTCGAGTTTCTGTTTGTTGATCAAACCTGTAGGCATATTGATCATGATGTTGGTCGGTCTCTTATGGTTTGGGCTGAGCATGCTCAATCTCAAATCAACATGGGCATCTCCCGGCAAACGCAAGAGCGCAAGTCGATGGCTGCTAAACGGCATGGTTATCTTTGCCGTTCCTTATTTGCTCGTTCTCGCCGTCTCATTCACGTCTCATTACTTGTCGTCCAGCAACCTCGCTTACGGCAATGCAGCCATAGTTGTCATGCGCAATGAGATACCATTGTCCTGGATCGATGTGATGTTCAGGGTGCATGAAGGACCCGGGTTTCCTTTCATGGCATGGTTGTTGTTGATGCTGACGCTCGTCGCCGGAAACAACTGGCGAATGTCGGCGGGAGTTCTTCCGTGGTCCAGGCCTACGTTGATCGGCTTGGCGCTCGCTTCTTGCGGCACATTTGTATTTGGGATCTGGTTCTGGCTTTTCGGCTCCGGCGGTGCTACCCAGACACGCTACTTCATTCCCTTTGTCCTCATGGCCGCCATTCTTGCGTTGCCGGCGATCCTGACAGCCGTCCGAGGACTGGCGGGTTGGAAAGCGGCGATTCTGTCGGTGTTTATGATTGCGCCGGTTATCAATTCCGCAATGCTGCTACTCCAGCGGCATGCTCCAGCCGAATGGCAACAGTGGGCTGGCGTAAACCTGACTGCCGGTGCCGCTGATCCCGTTATGCTCCAAGCGCAGCATTTTGTTGACGGTGTAAAACACGAAGGTGGCAGTAATGTCGTCTTGTATTCGATATCGATGAATATGGCCGACTCCTTCTTTTCCGCGGCTATCGAATATGCCGGTATTGCAATGCCACCGATGCCGATCAGATCGATGGTTCGCCCGGTGGACTGGCAGCGTCCCTCCACCTACCGTAAAAAGGAAATGCTCGATACGGATTACTGGTTGTTTCAACCCGTGCGTGATCCCGAAATCAGGCGCAATATGCTGGCCAAGCCGTCGATAGATACCTTTGAGCAAGAGAAGGCATTGTTTGAGGCATGGGCAACGCAATTGACGGCGGACGAGGGGGTAGTGACGGTTTCCGATACGCCGTCGGCGCGAGTCCTTCGCATTGCCGACTTGGATTTGCTTGAACCCGCATTCGATGCTTTGGTCGCGGCACACCATTGGCGCGACGCCTTCACGGCGGCAAATCCCAAACGCCTATTCAATGAGGTCGATCTTGCCGCGGCGTTGGCACAGAACCCACCAAGTCTGGAGAACGTGGATTTCTCTGGCCGCTTCCAAATTCGGGCAATATCGCTCGGTCGGACCGGCGACGAAATCACGTTGCGTTTCTGGTGGAAGCCGCTGTCTCCGCTTCCGGATCAGGACTGGGCAATATTCATTCATTCGATCGACGCCGAAGGTAAAATCGTTCGTGCCACCGGTATGCCGATTCGATTCAATCGACCGTTGTCAGCATTGAACGGGGCTGTTTTGTTCGACCAAATTACCATTTCAAATCCAGTTGCGGCCGGAACGCCCAGACTGGCGTTTGGATTTGTTCGACCGAATCAAGCTCCTCTCATAGCCGATCGAGGTGCGCGTGATTGGGACAGTCGTCGTGTCATTGTCTCGGCTCCGTAGTGCGATGCTTGCACCTTTGCAAGATATTTGATCGATCGGGACGTCGTGGAAGGGCATCGCATGTTAAGAGAGGGAAGCGCAATCAATACAAATGACACCACGGCGGCCCGGCAGGCGGCGAACGCCATTCGGCCGCAGGGCTCACCTGCCGGCCGCGGAGTGGCGGCAATCTTGTCGGACTCAACTGATCGCCAGGTGGTTTCTCCGAACGCCTGCGGCAAGCGCATTGGTGTTCTCATCGTCTCTTACAACGCGGTGACCACCATTGGCAAAGTACTGAAGCGCATTCCTGCGGATGTTTGGGACAACGTCGAAGAGGTTGTCATTCTTGACGACGCCAGCCGCGACCACACCTATGAGTTGGCGCTTGGCCTAAAAATGCTCTCCGGCCTCGAGAAACTTACCGTCATCAAGAACGACAGCAATTTGGGCTATGGCGGGAATCAAAAGCTCGGTTACAAGTACTTCATCGAGAAAGGCTTCGATATTGTCGTGCTGCTCCACGGTGATGGGCAGTATGCTCCAGAGATTCTATATCATCTCTATGCACCGCTGGTTGCAGGGGAGGCAGAAGCGGTTTTCGGTTCGCGAATGATGAGCGCATATGGTGGCCCGATTCGCGGCGGCATGCCCGTCTACAAATATCTCGGCAACAAAATTCTGACCTATTTCGAAAACAACGCTCTGGGTATGGATCTGACCGAATTTCACAGCGGATATAGGGCATATAGCTTGTCTGCATTGCGCAAGATCGACTTCGATGACATGACGGATGTGTTTCACTTCGATACCCAGATCATCATCAAACTCCACCACCAAGGCTTCAGAATAACTGAAGTACCAATTCCAACCTACTACGGCGACGAAATCTGTCACGTCAATGGCCTGAGATATGCCAGGGACGTATTCCTGGCCGTGGTCCGGTACAAGCGGACGGCAAAGTCGCTGGCCTGCTATCCCGAGTTCAAAGAATACTTTGTTCACTATCCAATCAAGGAAAGCAAGCATTCCAGTCACCATTACTTCCTGACTTGGGCCGGCAGAGAACAGGATATCCTGGATATCGGCTGTGGCGAGGGGTTCTTTGCTGAGAGATTGGTCGCACAGGGTAGTCGCGTGACCGGCATTGACATCCTGCCGCAACCAAGGCGTCGGGCCGCTCTTGGCAAGTATATTCAGGCTGATTTGGACCAGGGGCTAGGGCAGGCGATACCTGAGCTCGGGGATAGCCGTTTCGATCGCGTTCTACTGCAAGACGTGCTGGAGCACGTACGCAATCCGGCCAAACTGCTCACCGATTGTCACCAATTGCTTAGACCCCAGGGCTTGTTGCTGGTCTCGGTACCGAATGTCGCCAATATTACCGTTCGCCTGGCACTGTTGTTCGGCCGTTTTGAATACGCCGAGCGCGGCATTCTCGACAAGACGCACGTCCGCTTCTTTACACGAAAAAGCGCGCGCAGATTGCTCGAATCGGCTGGTTACAGAATTGCCGCCGAGAAGGTCACGGTGATGCCGGTCGAACTCGTGTTCGGGCTGCCCGCGGACAACCCGCTGATGCTCGCTATTAACGCCGTACTGGCGATGTGTACCAAGCTCCTGCCATGCTTGCTCGGCTACCAGCTCCTATTTTCCGTTCGCTCACCCTTGGGCTCGAACGACGCAGAAACTGACGAAGTTCGTCGCGGCTAACGTCTCGGAGATGGATAGCTTACGCTCAGGTGACGGCGCGGACACACAGAGCAGACGGCCGCCCAATCATCATTGGGGCACTGCCTTCCGCGGGGCTATTTCACTTCTCCTCATTGGATATCTTGCTATTAAGGTCAATTGGCGGGAATTGGTCGTGCAATTGCTTAGAGCCGATGTCGCTTGGTTGATGCTTGCGTGTCTCCTGTTTGGGGTGATTTACCTTCTCGCGGCGATCAGGTGGTGGCTCCTAATGCGAGTTCAAGACATTCGTTTGCCCGTGAAGGTGGCGGTGGCACTCACCTTCATCGGTCAGTTTTTCAATTCATTCCTGCTTGGTTCCATAGGCGGGGATATTTTGAAAATGTTCTATATGCAAAAATACGCGCCGCGGCAGAAGACTCACGCGACCCTATCGATCATTATGGACCGTGTCCTTGGGCTATTCATTTTGCTTGGCGGCAGCCTAGCGACGTTGCCCTGGCAACTCCAAAGATTGGTGCCTGGCGTAGAAGCCAGCTTCGTCATTCGTGCCTTGCTGGTCTTGTTCGGGCTATGCGCGGCCACAATGGCCGCATTGGCAACTACCCCGTTTCACCGGGCACCGCAGGGTCTTCGCGACATGTGGATGAGAATCCCGCATCGTCATGTCTTTGAGCTCGTCGTTTCAGGATTTCGCCAGCATGGCGTTGCGTTAAGATTGACCTTGGCGGCGCTCGGAGTGGGAACGGTTCTGACACTGGCACTCGTCGCCGCCGCTAGTTGCATCGCGATCGCGATCGGGCTAAACGTGACTTACCCGCAGATGCTGATCATTCTGGCCGTCGTAATTTGTGTCATCAGCCTTCCAATAAGCATTGGCGGCCACGGGGTACGTGAGGGTATCTTCGTGCTGATGTTCGCGGCGTTTGGCGCTATCAACATTGACCGGCAAACCGGGACGGGTCAGGAACTGGCCGTGCTATTTTCTTTGCTTTTCTTTGCGATCCCACTAATTTGGAGCCTGGTCGGTGGAATTGTCTATCTTGCCTTTCGGCACGATTACGATGCGATGTCCCACGCGCGGGGCCAGGACTAGGTCAAGTGCTTTTTTCTCGCACCGCCACAATCGGAAATTGCCAAATCATTACGGTAGTTGATAGTGACATACGGACAAGAAGCAACCTTCATGGAGTATCGAACGGACGGCGCCGCAAAGTTTTTCGTAACCAACACGATGATTGACCTCGGGCGGTCTATGGAAACTGCGAACAGCGGGCATGCGGACGTCGAGCCAGGTTCCAGGCAATTCGTTGAGACGAGAATATAACGTGATTAATTTCGAGCAACCTGATTTCGCCAACACCCCCGTAGCGCCTGGGCGGCCGACTTTTTCTTACGGCCCGGCCGGTGCGCGCTCTACGCCGGCGGTTTCGGTGATCACGCCCTTCTATAACACCGATCAAGTCTTTCTCGAAACAGCTCGATCCCTGCTTTCCCAGTCCTTCCAGGATTTCGAGTGGATCATCGTCGATGACGGCAGCAGCGATCCGGCTGCATTAGCAATGTTGGATGCCACACGAACACGCGATGCGCGCATCAAAGTCGTCAGTCAACAAAACGCCGGGCCCGCGGCGGCTCGCAACACGGCGGTCAAACATGCCGTCGGTCGCTATCTGTGCCTGCTCGACAGCGACGACATGATAGAACCAACGTTCATCGAGAAATGCGTGTGGTTTCTCGAATCCAACCCCGAGTTTGGCTTTTGCAATGCCTGGTCGGTGAATTTTGGTGACGAGGAATTTCTCTGGACCGTTGGCTTCGAGCGCGGAAGTGCTCACCTTCAGGCAAATAGCGGCCCACCAATCGCCGTGGTGCGTCGGGACGCCTTTGAAGCAGGGGGCGGTTTCGATGAGTCTATCCGGCTTGGCCATGAAGATTGGGATTTTTGGCTGGCGCTGGCCAAAGCAGGGCACTGGGGACGTACCCTGCCAGAATATCAGGCATGGTACCGCAAGCGCTCCAGCGGACGCTTCCACCAAGTAATGCATTCGGAATCGGTGCATAAGGATTTCGAGGCGTTGATTGCACGGAAATACGCTGGTTTGCAGTCAAGCTTTCCGGCGCCAGTCATCAAGCCTCCAGAGCCGTTTGAAACGGTGCCGGATGACATCCCGTTTGCCAATCAACTTGTGCGCCCGGAAAGTGTTCGACGGATACTCTTCGTCCTGCCATGGATGGTCACCGGCGGCGCCGACAAGGTCAATCTGGACTGGGTCGCGGCCTTGTCCTGTCGCGGTTACGAGATCACTATCTGCGCGACCCTGGAAACCCACCATAATTGGCTTGCCGAATTCGCGCGGCTGACACCGGATATCTTTATTCTGCCGAACTTCCTGCGTTGCGCGGACTATCCCCGCTTCCTGCGCTATCTGATCCAGTCGCGTCAGATTGAAACGGTACTAATTTCCGGGAGCACTTTCGGCTACCTGGCCTTGCCGTACTTACGGGCACATTTCCCGGACACGTGTTTTGTGGACCTGTGTCACGTCGAGGAGCCTCACTGGATGAACGGGGGGCATCCGCGTTTCGCCTCAGGCTACCAGGAGATGCTGGACCTGAACCTGGTAACCACATCCCACCTGCGCGAGTGGATGGCTGGACGCGGTGCGGATCCTGGACGCATTGAGGTCTGCCACAGCGGCATCGATGTTTCCAAGCTTGCTGTCAGTCCTGAGGCAAAGCAGCAGGCACGCACCACCATGGGGCTACTCTCCGAGATTCCGGTGATCGTCTTTGCAGGCCGTATCTGCGAGCAAAAACGCCCCCTGTTGTTGGCGGACATCCTGCAAGCACTGGTCGCCCGCGGGACCGACTTCCAAGCGTTGGTGATCGGCGATGGAGAGTTGCGGCAGGCACTGGAAGACCGGCTGAGCGACGCCAAGCTGCTGCCCCGTGTACGCATTCTGGGGACCATAGGGCATGAGGCCTGGTTACAGGCGCTGGCAGCCTCCGATGTGTTCCTGTTACCCTCCAAGTACGAAGGCATCTCGGTGGCACTAATCGAAGCGATGGGCATGGGCGTGGTCCCCGTTACAGCGGCCGTGGGGGGGCAGGATGAGTTGGTGAGCGCGGATTGCGGATTTCTGATTCCCCACGCCGATAATGAATTGGAAACCTATGTTGAGACGGTCGGCGATCTGCTGGCCGATATTGCGCTGCGTCGAGAGCTGGGACGCGCGGCTCGTAGGCGAATCCTTGACGGGTTCAGCCTGGATGCCAGCGCTACGGGCCTGCTGATGGCGCTTGAGCGGGCGCGAGACCTTTCGCGGACGCAATCGCGCATGGCGATATCCCGCGGCTTCGCGCACGAGCTGGCGACGCAGGCTGTCGAGTACACCCGCTTGACCGGCGTGGCCGGGTTCCTCTGGGCCCATTGGATCAAGACCGGCCCTGGTGGCAGCCCGCCGGTCCCCGCCGTTTCCCTGGGTTCGCTGGCACGACTGTTGTCCCTCCTCGGTTCGACCCGCCTAGGTGCAGCACTGCTGCGCAGCAAGCGTTTGCGGGCTCTGGCCCGCTGGTTGATCGCGAGGCTGGAAGCGCGGCAGCGCTGATCCGATCGGCGCGGATGAAGATTCTTCTCACGGTTCACCAGTTCCTTCCCGATTACGCTTCGGGAACGGAAATTCTCGCCTTGCATACCGCGCTGGAATTCAAGTCGCGCGGACACGAAGTGCGGGTGCTGGCTGCACTGCCTGCCGCCAGCGGGATCCCCGACAACGAGCGTTTCGATCATTACGAGTTCGAAGGCATACCCGTCACCCGATTCAAGCATGCGCACTGCGCCATGGGAAGCCAGGACAACCCGGCCGAACAGGAATACAACAATCTGCTCGTCGCCCGGCAATTCGCAGTCCTGGTCGACACGTTTCGGCCGGATGTGGTGCATTTCTTCCACCTGATGCGCCTGTCCGCGTCGATTGTGGACGTATGCGTGGCCAAGGACATTCCGACCGTGCTGACGCCGACCGACTTCTGGCTGATTTGCCCGATGTGCCAACTGCGTCTGGCGGATGGCAGCACCTGCTCCGGTCCGGATGCCTGGGCCGCCAATTGCGTCAGGCACCTGGCGACGCTGAAGATGCCCGGACTCGCCGCCAACCTGCTCAACGCGCTGCCCGATGCAGCGGTTTCCGGCATGGTGCGAATTGCCGGCCTCAGCACTTTCAGCCGCGGCGCGAGCGCCCGGCTGGTGACGGCGTTGTCGCACCGCAGGAGTTTTCTCGGCGAGCGCATGAATCGCCTCGGCAAGGTATTGGCACCGACCCGGCTGATGCAAATGACCCTGCAAGATCACGGGCTGGAACCGTCCCGAGTTCGCTACTGCGCCTATGGCATCCGTCTGCCGGCGAAGCCGCCGGACCGCTCGCCCCGCCACGGGCCTTTACGCATCGGCATGATCGGCCTGGGCGAGCACAAGGGCGCACACGTCCTGGTTCAGGCGGCGCGCAAACTCGCCGGGCGCGCTCTGCAAATCAGGATCTATGGCCGGGCCAGCGACTTCCCGGCCTATGTCGAGCGGCTCAAGGGCATGGCCGACCCCCGCGTGGAATTCTGCGGGACGTTCCCCAACGACCGGATAGGAGCAGTTCTTTCTGATCTGGATATTCTGGTGGTACCTTCGGTGTGGTTCGAGAACTCGCCGCTTGTCGTATACTCGGCGCAGGCGGCCGGGCTGCCGGTGATCGCCTCGGACGTCGCCGGCATCGCGGAAGTGATCGCGCACGGCGACAACGGCTGGCTGTTTCCGGCTGGCGACAGCGATAGGCTTGCCGACATCATCGACGAGCTGGTGGACGACCGCGAGCAGATCGCTCGCTTATCAGGAAATGCGCGCATGCCGAAATCGATATCAAGCTACACCGACGAATTGCTGGCGGTATATGCCGAACTCGGCGCGGTGGAGCGACGGCCGGCATGAAGTGCCTGATACTCGGCGGCGCCGGATTCATCGGCTCGCATCTCGCCGAAGAACTGCGGGCGGAAGGACACGAGGTCAGGATCTTCGATCGGCCGAACCTGGCACTGCCCGCCGAACTCCTCGCTGATTCGCGTATCGAGTGGCATGAAGGCGACTTCCTCAACGTGGACGATCTGGCCCGGGTCGTGCCTGGCAGCGACGTGATCTTCCATCTGGTGTCGGCGACGCTGCCGAAATCCTCCAACGACAACCCAGCTTACGATGTCGAAACCAATGTCATCGGAACGCTGCGCCTGCTGGATCTTGCCCGCACCAACGGCGTGAAGCGCATCGTCTTTGCCTCGTCAGGCGGGACGGTTTACGGTTTGCCCCATACCCTGCCGATCAACGAATCCCACGCGACGGAGCCGCTGGTTTCATACGGCATCACCAAACTGGCCATCGAGAAATTCCTGCATATGTATCGAGCCCTGCATGGACTCGACTATTGCATCCTGCGACTCGCAAATCCCTTCGGTGAACGCCAGCGGGTCGGCGCCGCCCAGGGGGCCGTGGCTGTCTTCCTGCACCGCGCGTGGCATGGCGAGACTATCCATATCTGGGGCGACGGCAGCGTCGTGCGCGACTATATCTACATCAAGGACGCCGTCCGCGCCTTCGTCAAGGCGCTGTCCTACCAGGGTGAGCAGCGCGTCTTCAACATCGGCTCGGGGCAGGGCCTGAGCCTCAACCAGGTGCTGGCCGGTATAGAGGCGTTGTTGGGAAGGCCGGTGGCGGTCAATTACGAGCACGGCCGGAAGTTCGACGTCCCGGTGAACGTACTCGACATCACCCGCGCCAGGGATCTGCTGGGCTGGCAGCCGTCGGTCAACTTCGACGACGGACTCGCCTTAACCCTCGCAGGACTCCGGCGCTCGGGCGATCAATAATTTCCGGCGGCCTAAATCCCGCTATCGGCTTTCAACGCCGCCGCTTTATCGGTGTTTTCCCAGGTGAACTCCGGTTCATCCCGCCCAAAGTGACCGTAGGCGGCGGACTTGGAGTAGATCGGGCGCAACAGGTCGAGCGCCTGAATGATGCCCTTGGGACGCAGGTCGAAATGTTTGGCGATGAGCGCAATGATTTTCTCGTCGCTGATCTTGCCGGTACCGTAGGTGGTGACCATCAGCGACACCGGCTTGGCGACGCCGATGGCGTAAGCGATCTGCACTTCGCAGCGGTCGGCGAGGCCGGCGGCAACGATATTCTTCGCCACGTAACGCGCCGCATAGGCAGCCGACCGGTCGACCTTGGAGGGATCCTTGCCGGAAAACGCGCCGCCGCCGTGATGCGCCGCCCCGCCGTAGGTGTCGACGATGATCTTGCGCCCGGTCAAACCGCAGTCGCCGTGCGGCCCGCCGACAACGAAACGGCCGGTAGGGTTAACCAGGTAACGGGTCTTGGCGGTGAGCATTTCCTTGGGCAGCACCGGCTTGATGATCTCCTCGATCACCGCCTCCGATAGCTGCGCGTGGGAAACTTCCGGACTGTGCTGGGTCGACACCACCACGGTGTCGATATTCACCGGCTTGCCGTCCACATAACGCACGGTCAACTGGCTCTTGGCGTCCGGGCGCAGCCAGGTCAGACGTCCGGCCTTGCGCACTTCGGCCTGGCGCTGCATGATGCGATGGGCGTAATAGATCGGCAACGGCATCAGCGTAGAGGTTTCGTTGCAGGCGTAGCCGAACATCAGGCCCTGGTCGCCGGCGCCCTGGTCGAGATCGAGGCCTTCGCCTTCATTGACGCCCTGGGCGATGTCGGGCGATTGGCGGTTGATGGCGGTGAGTACCGCGCAGGATTTGTAGTCGAAGCCGATGTCGGGGTGGTCGTAGCCGATGCGGCGCACCACCTCCCGGGCGATTTCCATGTAATTGATATGGGCGGTGGTGGTGATCTCGCCGGAGATCACCACCAGCCCGGTCGACACCAGCGTTTCGCAGGCGACTCGGCCTTTCTTGTCCTGCGCCAGCACGGCGTCAAGCACGCCGTCGGAAATCTGGTCGGCGACTTTGTCAGGGTGGCCTTCGGAAACGGATTCGGACGAAAAAAGATATTCGGTGGACATGCTGACTGCTCCTGAAACGGTATTCCCCATTGAGCCGGCGCAACCGGCTCCGGGGAGGAGAGCAGGCGACGCTTTAGCAGTATTGACCCCCGCTTCTCGCGAGGTCCGCCCTGCAAGTTGTCCTGATTAACTCGGCGGAAATGCCATTTTACTTGGTGCCAGACTGCGGGTCAAACACGCGCTACTGGCTAGGCGCGATACGCCAATTGAAGGCACCGTTATCGTCGGCGAAGAGCTTTTCTGCGGCACTCCCGGATTCACGCAGGCGCGCATGAAGCTCTTTGGGAGTGAGGGTGTCGAACAGCATTCCCTCGACCGGCCCTTTCCGGGTTCTGACGATGGTCTCGCCGATCACTTCCCTGACTTCGAAGGAAACCGCCTCCTCCGCTGTCTTCCGCGAAATTGTCAGCTTATCCAGTTGCTTGGTCAAATAGTCTTCCTCGATCTTCAACTTGCGGACTTCATCGAGCAATTTTTCCAGCAATCTGGTGACGGAAGCGAAACGTACCACCGTCGTTTTCCAGCCGGCCTCCTGTGCCGGGGCGATCTTGATTTCCCCCAACTCGACTTTGGTGCGCAGCGCCATGAACTTCTGCACTTCGGGCTGGCTGGAAATCTGCGCGGCGTTTTCCGCCTTGCCTGCCATGACTTTCCTGATGTCGGCAAGCTGCTTGTCGAGGTCCTCCCGGCGCAAATCCCAGGCAGTCGCATCCGGAATCTGAATCGACACCAGGGTCTCAGTGCTTTTCCAGTCCTTGCTGGTGTGTAGCAGAATGGATTTCCCCAAAATCGCGCAGGCGGCGCAGCTTTCTATTTCAATTTCGTCGGCGACAATATCGCAATTGACCGCCTGCAATATCTTCACCTTCCGGCCGATGATCAGCGTGTTGTGGGCCACATTGATTTCGATTTCCCCGCCTTTCGCCTCGACGCTGGCGTTCGATGCGGTACCCTCAACCACGATGACGCCCTGCGGGCTGCGTGCCACGCCGCCGGCCAAGTTGGATTTGAAATCGATCTTGCCGCCGTCGGAGATCGCCTGGCCAAACACGTCGGAGAAGAAGGTCATGTTGTGCCCGGTGACCTGGCGTTTCTCGAGCACCTCCCCGTGTTCCTCATAATCCAAACCGGTCAGTTCCAGGTTGCCGGTGGTCTCCATGCTGACGCCCTGCTTGCTGATAATCTTCTCGGAGACCGACAGCAAGTTGGATTTGGTATCGATGCAGAGGAAACCCGCCATCGCCGCGACAATGAAATCTCCTTGCGCGGTCACCTCGATGCGCGTTCCGGGACCGGACAGCTGCTCCAGGTCCAGATCCTTGGGGACTGGTGGCTCGTAGATGATGCCGCGCACGTCCCAGCCCGGTTTGCCCAGGGCGCGGGGAATTTTCTTCAGCAGGCGATCGCCGGCGGCGACCTGCGGAAAATGATTGCTGTAGGTGCTGAGGTCGACACGGCCGTCGGAGAGCCTCTTCGGCGCGTCGTCGCGATGCATGGTATCGCTCTGCTCGACGATATTCGCGTCCCGTCCGGGGTAGGGTTCGAGCATATGGGCAATTTCCAGCCGCCCGGTGCTGTCGTCCCTGATCATCGCGCGCACCGTTCGCATATCCAAACCGTAACGGATTCCTTGCAGCCACATCGCGGCGACGAACTCGTCGGGATCCAGCTTGACCTTCACCAACTGCTTGCGTTTCTCGTAACCGCGAATCGAACGAGGAGCGGAAGGATCTTCCGATGGCGGTCCGAATACCGGCAATTCGACTTCCTGTTCGATCATCGCCGGTTCAAAAAGATACTCGGCCATTCGTCCGTCTTTGCCGACCTTCGCGTCGCGATAGATTTTTTGGCGTTCCGGCTTGAATGGGACGATATCCTTGGCGAGGCGCACGGTGGGCGTGGCGTTCATGGCGTTGCGGCGCGTCGGCAATTCGAGCAACTCGAGTTCGTAAAGTAGCTTCAGGAACAGCGGATAATCGAGTTCCGCGAAATAGGCATTGGAGCCGAACACCTGATCCACCAGGGCACGAAAGTTCTCCTCGGATTCAAGCAGGGAAATTTCGACGAACAAGCCCTCCTCACTGCGCTTCAAGAATCCGGGCAGCAACAATCCGTTCTCCATCAAGTTTGATGGAGCAGCAGTAGACGACGATGACGGCGACGAACCTATGCTAGTAACCTCCGCGTGCTTGTCGAATCGGCACGACTTCTGAATATGCGGCAATCCTCTGACATTCAATGATAACATTTGGCTGCTGCTACCAGCACGAAAATCATCGTTAGGATCCCCACCGAGAGCGGATTGCAGACAAATTTCCTTCTGCCCCGAAGGCAGATTTCCACGTGCTCATGACCAGCCTGATCCGCATTCTTTCGCTGTTGCCCTTGGTGCTGCTGCACAACTTGGGTGGACTGCTGGGGTGGCTCGCCTATGCCTGTTCGCCGACCTATCGGCGCCACTTGAACCGCAACGCCGCCTTGGCGGGTTTCCCAGGGAGACGCCAACGTCTCGCCGCCGCCGCCGAAGCGGGCAAGAGCATCCTTGAGTTGCCGAAGATCTGGCTGCGTCCATTGGATGAAACCGCGGCCCGCGTGGTTCGCGTGAGCGGCTGGGAATTGGTCGACGCGGCCTGGCGCCGGGACAGGCATGGCATTCTGTTCCTCACCCCGCATCTCGGCTGCTTTGAAATAGCTGCCCAGTACTATGCCAGCCAGCGGCCCATTACGGTACTCTATCGGCCGCCCAAGCTGGCCTGGCTCCAGCCGCTGGTGGAGAGAAGGCGGAGTGCCACGCTAAACCTCGCGGCGGCGGATCTTGGCGGCGTGCGAATGCTGATGAAGGCCTTGAAACGAGGCGAAGCCATCGGCATGTTGCCTGATCAGGTTCCAGGCAACGGCGAAGGCGTCTGGGCTCCGTTCTTTGGCCGCCCCGCCTACACCATGAGCTTGGCGGCGCGGCTGGCCGAGGGCGGTGCCACGGTCTTGTTGGCTTACGCCGAGCGTTTGCCCTACGGGGCTGGCTACCACCTCAAACTTCGCCCGCTCGCCGCACCCTTGCAAGGAACGCTCGATGAACGCGTGCGGCAGATCAATCAGGAGTTGGAGGACTTGATCCTGGATTGCCCCGAACAATATCTGTGGGGCTACAACCGCTACAAGGTTCCGGCTGGCGCCCCGCCACCGGATGGCCGCACAGGACTGAAAGGAATGGTCCGGCACCATGACTGAAAGGAATGGTCTGGCACCATGACCCGTCTGGCATTGGCCCTGATGTGGCTGCTGCATTGGCTGCCGTTGACCTGGCTGGCCAAGCTCGGATGCGGCTTCGGCATGGCGCTCTACTGGCTTGCGGGAGAGCGGCGCCATGTCACTCTGACCAACTTGCGGCTGTGTTTCCCGGAACTGGGCGACAAGCAACGCACCGTGCTGGCCCAAAAGCACTTCGCCGCCTTTGGACGCAGCTTCCTGGAACGCGGCCTACTCTGGTGGGCCTCGCCGAAGCGCCTGCGTCGGATCGTACGAATAGAAGGCCGGGAACATCTGGATAGCGCCAGCGGAAAGCCAACCATCCTACTGGTGCCGCATTTCATCGGTCTCGATATGGGGTGGACGCGCCTGACGCTGGAGCTCGATATGGTGAGCATTTACGCCAACCAGAAGAACCTGCTGTTCAATGCCGCCTTGCTCAGGGGGCGCACGCGTTTTGGCGCTTCGACGCTGCTCTCTCGGCAGGAGGGCACCCGGCCGGCGATCCGCTGGATGCGCGCCGGACGTCCGTTCTATTACCTTCCGGACATGGATTACGGCCAGCGCGACACCATCTTCGTACCATTTTTCGGGGTGCCGGCGGCCACCATTACCGGGCTGTCGCGCCTGGCCCGCCTAGCCGGCGCGATCGTCGTGCCGGTGATCACGCGCATGTTGCCGAACGGCGAGGGCTATGTCGTGAATATCGGCCCGCCCTGGAGCGAATTCCCGGGGGACAGCGTCGAGACTGACACCCGGCGCATGAATGCCTTTATCGAGACCGAGGTACGGCGCTTGCCTGAACAGTATTTCTGGCTGCATAAGCGCTTCAAGACCCGTCCGCCAAATGAAGAAAGCCCCTATTAGAGGGGCTTTCCAGGGTGCTCAAAACGCCGGGCAAATTTACTCGATCACCTTGGCGACGACGCCGGCACCGACGGTGCGGCCACCTTCGCGGATGGCGAAGCGCAGGCCTTCTTCCATGGCGATCGGCGCGATCAGTTTCACCGTGATCGACACGTTGTC
>JBAYJH010000084.1:0-16102 GCA_041665185.1 Sterolibacterium sp. | reverse complement strand
CTGCTGATGATGAACACCAACATGCTCGAAGCGGCCCGGCGCAACAAGGCCCAGAAGGTGCTCTATACCAGTTCCATCGGCGCATACCAGAGCGCCGAGGTCTTCCGCGAGGAAGACAACGATTTCAGCAAACCGCCGATGGATATGTTTCCCGGTTGGGCCAAGCGCATGGCCGAACTGCAAGTGGAGGCCTACCGCATCCAGTACGGCCTCGACAACTTCGCCATTGTGCGTCCCTCCAACATCTACGGTCCTGGCGACAATTTCGACGAAGCCAACGCCATGGTGATTCCGACGCTGATGGCGCGCGTCAAACGCGGCGACAAACCTGTGTTGATCTGGGGCGACGGCAGCGCCGTGCGCGATTTTCTGCACGCCACCGATTGCGCGCGGGGAATGATCCTGGCCTGCCTGCGCGGTACCGACAGCAAGCCGATCAACCTCGGCTGCGGATATGGCATCACCATCCGCGAAATGGTGGAGACCTTGCAAGAGGTAACCTCCTTCGAAGCCTTCTTCGACACCAGCAAGCCATCGGGTTTCCCGATGCGTGTAATGGATGGAACGCGCGCCAAGGAGGTGATCGGCTTCGAGCCTCAGGTCTCGTTGCTCGAGGGCTTGAAAGGCACCTGGGAATGGTTTCTCGCGCACGCCGACGAGCACGAGAAAAAAGTTAATTACTTCCGTACCTGATCATGTCTTTAGTCAGTTACCTTGATCTGCAACAATACATCTGCAAGCGCCTGCGACGAGCATCCTGTGCCGTGAGGGGAAGCAATTTGTGAAGCGACTCGCGAAGATAACTGAGCGGCTATTCGGCCAACCAATGTTTAAACTGCTGGGCATCGCACAGCAGATGGAGCGAGAGGGGCAGCGTATCCTTCATTTCGAAATTGGGGATCCCAATTTTGAGTCCCCCCGAGTTGCCGTCGAGGCTGCGAGCCTGGCACTCGAATCAGGCCAGAATCACTACACGAACTCGATGGGGTTGCAGGAACTACGGACAGCGATTGCGGAATACACGCACAGCGACCTCGGCTTTCGTCCAGATTTGCAGCAGGTGCTGGTATGTCCCGCCAATGCAATCATCGATTTTTGCGTGCGCTGTATTGCGAATCCTGGTGATGAAGTGCTCGTTCCCAACCCAGGGTTTGCTACATATTTTTCAGTTCTCGACTACAACAGTATCGTTCCTGTCGGTGTTCCGCTACGGGAGGCCAACGATTTCAAGATGAAGCCGGAGGATGTGAGTCAGCGCATCACGGGCAAAACGAAGTTGATCATTCTTAACTCTCCCCAGAATCCGACCGGTTCAGTCATGGACGAGCAGGACGTTCTCGAGATTGCACGGATCGCAGAGGAATACGATCTATATATCTTGAGTGATGAAGTGTATTCGAAGTTAATCTATGATCGAACTCACTACTCCCCTAGCGTAGTGGACCGGTGTCGGGACAGAACAATACTTCTAAAGAGCTTTTCCAAAACATACGCCATGCCGGGGTGGAGGGTCGGGTATGCGGTAGGCCCGGTTCAGGTGATCGAGAAGATGGGCTTGTTGCTCCAGACCATCCTGTCCTGTCTCCCGGCATTTGTACAAATGGGTGCAATGGCAGCGTTAGGCGATAAGCACTTCGCGGCAACATGTGCGGCCGAGTTGAAGGCGCGTCGGGACTCTTTCGTCGATGGGCTCAATCGAATCAGAGGAGTTCACTGCGTCAAGCCCGATGGGGCATTCTATCTATTTCCCAGGGTTGATCATGCTGGGATGACAGGTTTTGAATATTCCGAGAAAATTCTGATGGAAGAAGGCCTTTGCATTCTACCGGGCAGCAGCTTTGGAGATTGGGGCAGCGGATACATGCGATTATCGTATTCGAATGTTACATTGCCAATGATCGGCGAGGCACTCGAAAAAATGGAGCGCTTTCACAATCGCCATTTCTGACAGGCTATTGTAAGAATACCTTTCGTTAAGGAAATCCATGCGTGTTGCCGATTACATTGCCGAATTCATACATAAACAGGGGGTTCGCAACGTTTTCCTGTTGTCGGGAACGGGATCTATTCATTTGGATGACGCATTTGCGTTTCAGAGTGGGATGAAGTACATCACGGCCCGACACGAAGGTGCGGCCGTGGTAATGGCGGAAGCTGCAGCCAAGCTGTCAGATGGTATCGGCGTAGTGGTTACCACGACGGGGCCAGGGGGCACAAATGCATTCAGTGGCATCGTTGAGGCATGGGTTGATTCGACACCGGTCTTTGTTATTTCCGGACAAGTTTCCGCAAGAGAGATAGTGCCAGAGTTGCGCTCATTTGGAATTCAAGGCTTCAATATCATTGATCAAGTGCAGAGAATCACCAAGTATGCTGTACTTGTAACGGATCCGCTGTCGATTCGCTTTCATTTGGAGAAGGCACTGCACCTTGCCTTGACTGGGCGACGTGGCCCTGTGTGGCTGGATATACCGTCCGATGTACAGGCACAGGAAATCGATCGCGACTCTTTGGAAGGATATATCCCTAATCCAGCGCCGGCTGGCGATTCCGATTGGAAAACCTTATTAGACAGTGCAATAGAATCCTTGATGTCCGCAAAACGACCGTTGATTGTCGTCGGACAAGGCGTTCGGCAGGCAAATGCGATTCCGGAGTTCCAGAAGATTGTCGACCTACTCGGGATTCCGGTGGTGTCGTCCAGACTTGGTCAGGATATTCTTCCGGACGACCACCCGTTGTACTTTAATCAAGGCGGATTGATGGGGCACCGCCATACCTTTGGGATGATGACAAACTGTGACCTGGTCTTAAGTTTCGGCAGCAGCTTGTCTCAAGCATTCACTGGCAACAATGCAAGTTATTTTTCTCCCGACACGCAGTTCATCATGGTAGATATCGATCCGTCCGAGATCGGAAAACTGGGAAACAGGGTTAAACATTCAATTGTTCACGATGTGAAGGAAGTCTTTCAGTACCTGGCTGTGCAGACCGCGGGACGCGATTTGCCGCGATGGGCCGATTGGGTGGTGCGTTGTAAACGACACAAGACATCCCGGCCAGTCATCCTGCCGACGGATCGGAAGGACCCAATCAATTCCTATTGTTTCCTTGAGCGGCTGGACGCCGCCTCGGATTCACACCATATCTTCGTCAGCGATGCTGGTGGTACCTATTACATTGCCGGTCAGGGGCTGAAGTTCAATAGAGGACAGCGAGAGGTAACCTCAGGTGCTTTTGCCAGCATGGGAATGACTCTGCCGTTGGCGATCGGGGCGGCTGCGACCGTGCCCGACGCGCAAATACTCGCTTTGACCGGAGATGGCTCGATTGAGCTAAATATCCAAGAGTTGCGAACCATTTCGCAATATGACCTGAATATAAAAGTATTCGTGATCAACAACGGCGGATACGCATCCATTCGAGCCTCACAGGACGCATCCTGCGGTGGACGCTACACCGATGAGCAGAAAGTACTCAATTTCAAAAAAGTGGCCGATGCGTTTGAACTGCCATTCCATATGCTGGAGCACTTTGACACGTTGGACACCGATATTCCCCTGGTCTTGGCGATGCCAGGACCAGCCTTGATTGAAGTCGTTTGTGACAGTAAACAGAAGATGGTGAAGTTCGAACGCGAGGATATGCCGTTATGACTCCCGTTGCTGGCAATGCCTTGGTGAGCCATCTTGAGCACCGCTCAAGATGGGTTCGCTTGCAAGTCTTCGAGAGCACCGTGCGTGCAAAGAAAGGGCATCTTGGCGGAACCTTCTCATGTACTGACCTGCTGGTCGCACTGTACTACGGCGGAATCATGCGCTTCAATCCCCGTAATCCCACATGGAAGGAACGTGATCGATTCTTGATTGGCAAAGGGCACGCCTGCCTGGCGCTTTTTCACATGTGGGTAGACCTCGGCATGCTGGATCACGCGAGATTGGAAACCTACGGCACCAACGGCGGAATCGGGGGGCAGCTTGATCTCTCGATACCGGGGGCGGAACACAATACAGGCTCCCTGGGACACGCGATTGGAATTGGCGCCGGACTTGCGCTGGCTGCCAAACTGGATGGCCGCCACACGAGAACCTTTGCGATGATTGGCGACGCGGAATGCGACG
The DNA here is from genome assembly GCA_041665185.1 of Sterolibacterium sp. Lineage (GTDB taxonomy): Bacteria > Pseudomonadota > Gammaproteobacteria > Burkholderiales > Rhodocyclaceae > JACRAR01. The sequence goes on along the minus strand of JBAYJH010000084.1, from coordinate 11,981 downwards.
AAGGCGCCATCTGGGAATCCATCATGTTCGCTGCGGAACACGGTTTGAACAACCTGATTGGCATCGTCGACCGGAATCGTCTGTCCGTGACAGATAGAGTCGAAGACGATAGAGGATCAGGCAAACTCGAAGACAAGCTGAGAGCCTGCAAATGGGAATGCCGTGTGATCGATGGACACTCATTCGACGCGATTCTGGGCGCGTTCTCGAATCTGGACACCCTGGATAAGCCGCTCATGATCATTGCCGATACGGTCAAGGGCAAAGGCGTCTCGTTCATGGAAAATGGAATCAAGTGGCACCATTCAATTCCGACGGCGGAAGAAATACTCGTAGCGCGGGCGGAACTGGGAGGGGCCTCATGACAGTCGACATCCGGGACGCATTCTTTGACAGGGTCTATGAATTCGCTGCCAAAGACAAGAATGTCGTCTTCCTGTCGGCCGATGCCGATGCATTCAGCCTCCAGAAGTTCAAACGTGATTTTCCGGACCGGTACATCAACGTTGGCGTAGCCGAGCAAAACATGGTCACTGTGGCTACGGGCCTTGCTTTGGCTGGCAAAAACGTCTTCATCTACGCCATCCTGCCTTTTGTCACGATGCGGTGTTACGAACAGATCAAGTTTAATATCTGCGGGATGAATCTGCCGGTAACGATTGTTGGTGTGGGAGTGGGCTACTCCTTCGAATTCGACGGACCAAGCCATCATGGGGTTAGCGATGTCGGGATCATGCGGATGCTTCCCGAAATGACTCTCTGCAATCCAGCGACTCCCCTTTGTGCGGCCAGCTATGCGCAACAGGCATATGAGTCTTCGACGCCGGTATGCGTTCGTCTGGACAAAGGGCCGCTACGCGAGCTCTATTCGGTTGGCGATACGTTTTCTCGCGGCATGAACCTAGTGAGGGGTGGTACCGATCTCTGCATTGTGGCAACCGGCCGGGAAGTCCAGCGCAGTTTTGAATTGGCAGAAATCCTGGAGGGAAAGGGTGTCACCGTGGGGATTCTCGATGTCCATCGTTTGAAGCCGATCGACAGTTCAGCATTCTTGTCTGAGATCGCGCCCTATGAACGAATCGTCACGCTGGAGGAGAACTCGATCATCGGAGGACTCGGAAGCGCAGTTGCCGAAATCTTGGTGGACAACGGGGTGTTCAAGCCACTCAAGCGTTGCGCGCTGCCAGATGTCCAATGCCTGAAATATGGCAAACGAGAGTGGCTGCAAAGGCAATATGGGTTTGATACCGAAACCCTCGTAACCTCTATGGAAGAGTGGATGGGTTTATCCGGCGGAACTGATGCCAAATGATCATGAGGCCAACTGTAAGTGCGGTAATTCGCGTGGTAGAACTGGCAAACGTTCTCATCCCATGATCTCTCAACCGCCGGTGCCAGGATTGTTCCGGCGAAAAACCGTAAGGAAATAGTTTCATGTACAAAGATGCTCACGTTCTGGTTGCCGGCGGCGGCGGATTTGTAGGTGCCAATCTTGTCCAGCGGTTACTGAGTTTGGATGCCCGGGTGACAGCGACCCTGCACGAATCGGCGCCTGTAATCAAGGACGATCGAGTGCGCTATGTTCGGTGCGATCTGACAATGCCGGGCGATTGTCGCAGTGTAGTTCAGGGCATGGACTTTGTATTCATGTGTGCTGCAAACACGTCCGGCGCGGCCTTGATGGAACAAGATCCCCTGGCTCTATTCACTCCAAATCTATTGATGAACTCCCTGATGCTACAGGCGGCATATGAAGCTCATGTTAAGAATGTTCTCTTTATCAGTAGTAGTACCGTCTACCCGGTCACGGATAGGGCGGTGAAGGAGAATGAAGCCGGTTTCGAGTTTTTCGACAAATATTTCGTTGAGGCGTGGATGAAGCGTTTCTCGGAAATAATGTGCGAGATATATGCAACACGAATCCGACAGCCGATGCGAATAACGCTTGTGCGACCTGCCAACCTTTATGGCGAATACGACAACTTCGACTCGGAATCGTCACATGTAATTCCCGCACTTATCCGAAAGGTTGTGGAGCGGCATAGCCCGATAGAGGTGTGGGGTGACGGAAGCGACGTGAAGGAGTTCCTCTACATCCAGGACTTCATCGACGGCATGCTGCTCGCCATGCGGAATCTGACATGGTTCGAGCCGATCAACATTGCAGCGGGCAACCCCTGTTCCATCAACGATCTCCTGAATACGATTCTGGATGTTGATGGATACAGAGACGCTAAGATTGTGTATAACAAGTCTAAGCCAATGATGATTCCGAAAAGGATGATGGATACAAGCAAGGCGAAAGCTCAGATTCAGTTTGAGGCCAAAGTCAGCCTGAAAGAAGGAATCCGGCGAACCCTGGCGTGGTATCGCCACAACAACCAGGTGTAATTCGCCAGCGAGTTTCCATCGATCATGCGATATGTGGTCTAGCGAAGTCCCTGAAGATTGCAATAACATACATGGAGAAGTGCCAGTGATATTTGAGAAAGTCACGATGGAGGATTTCGCTGAGGCATTTGGTGTGGGAGTCGCCGACGTCCCCGAGGAGTGCCGGTCCATAATGAATGATCTGGATTTCTCGTATCGAGTATTGGCGGGCGCAGAGCGGGACGCGCTCATCTTAGAAGCGCTGAAGAAGAATGAACTCGATCGACAGGAAATTGGCGCCGCTGAACGACGCAACGTATGGCAGGAGGGCTGGAACCAAAACCTCCAGGAATTTGTATCGGGTGGCCATGACCTGCGAAGCCTGGTCCCTAAATTCATAAGGCCTGGACGGCCCATCAGACTGAATCGGGAGTATGTGGTCCCGGTCAATCCAATGTTTGAGCTTGACTACTTCAGGGTATTTAGAGAATGGCTTTTTAGAACATACTTTGGACGTGCAAAGTCCGTTTACGAGTTCGGCTGCGGCACGGGTTTCAACTTGGTGGAATTAGCACGTCTCTATCCTGAGACACAGCTCTATGGTCTTGACTTTGTGCCCGCATCCAGCGACTTGGTTAACCAAATTGCCAAAGCATACAATCTCAAGATGGTGGGCCGACTCTTCGATATGACCGCCCCGGATGAGAGTCTGCTATTGGATACCGATTCAGCGATATTTACATTCGGCTCTGTTGAGCAGCTTGCCGGAAGATTTGAAAACTTTCTCCAGTTCCTCCTCAGGCGCTCGCCTGCGTTTTGCGTCCATCTGGAACCAATTGTGGAATTGTATGAAGAAGACAACCTGCTTGACTACCTCGCCATCAAATTTCATAAAAAGCGGGGCTATACGGAAGGTTTGTTACCACGACTCAGGGAACTTGAGGCCGCTGGTCGTGTTGAAGTGTTGAAAGTCAAGAGACTTTTCTTTGGCAGCACATTCATGGAGGGATTTAGCTACGTTATCTGGAAGCCCCGAAAAGAAAGCTGATATATGAACCTAGGACTGGAAGGCAAGTATGCGTTGGTGACAGGAGGGAGTCATGGCATAGGACTAGCTGTTGCTCTAGCCTTGGCAGAGGAAGGCTGCCACGTTGCCATCTGTTCCCGATCACATGAACGTCTGGCGGCTGCCCGCAAAGCAATTGTCAAGAAAAACGTTCAGTGTCTTGACGTGTCCGCTGATGTTCTCATTCCGGCAGATATTGAGCGGGTAATGGAGTTAATCGTGAAGGCGTGGGGAACCCTCCACATTGTTGTGAACAATGTCGGAGGAGGAGGACGCTGGGGGACTGATTCGATTGAGACGACACCCGACGAGGTCTGGCACCAAGTGTACGACAAGAACACGATGGCCGCGATCCGGTTTACCCGGCTGGCAATCCCGTACATGCGAGCGCAGAAGTGGGGGCGAATTGTGACAGTGACGTCAACCCTGGGGCGTCAAGCGGGAGGACGACCATGGTTCAATGTAGCCAAGCATGCACAGACTTGCTTGATGAAAAACCTCTCACAAAACAAAGAATTGGCAAGAGATGGCATTACATTCAATAGTGTCGCGCCAGGGTGCGTCATGATACCTGACACAGGATGGGCCGATGAAGCCAAACGGGATCCTGAAGCCTTCAAGCGCCTGCTGGATGAGGACTTCCCTCTAGGACGTTTCGGCTCACCAGATGAAGTAGCATTTGCAGTAGTAATGCTTTGCTCAGTACAAGCATCCCTCATAACTGGCGCAGCGGTTGCGGCGGATGGCGGTGAAAGCAAGAGCCTTTGACGATCTCGGACAGCGGGGAGTTGGAATATGCAGGCGGAAAAGACCAAACTTGATGGCGTGCTGCTGATCAAGCTCGACGTATTCGAGGATTATCGCGGCCAATACGTCGAGACCTACAATGAGGAGCATTACCACCAAGCCGGCATCACGATTCCTTTCCGACAAGACGACATCTCTGTCTCGTCGCGGCACGTGCTGCGCGGCGTCCACGGCGACAGCGAAACATGGAAGCTGGTCACCTGCCTGGTTGGCAGCTTTTACCTGATGGTGGTGAATAACGATCCCGCATCATCCCAGTACCGGCAATGGCAGGGATTCACGCTCTCGGAAACCAATCGCCAGCAGGTGCTGGTGCCGCCGAAGTTCGGCAACGGCCATGTGGTGATGAGCGAGCGCGCGATGTTTCACTACAAGCAGAACACCTATTACAACCCGGCCGGACAGTTCACGATTGTATGGAATGATCCAGAATACGGCATGTGGTGGCCAATCAAGAACCCGATTCTGTCCCGCCGGGACGAGGCTGGCCGCTTTATTGACTGAGGTATCCCATGTTCGAAAATGCGAAAGTCCTGGTAGCCGGTGGCAGCGGCTTCGTCGGCGTCAACCTGATCAAGCGTCTCCTGGCTCTCGGAGCCCAGGTGACGGCCACCCTGCACAACAAGGATGCAGTGCTCAAGGACGAGCGTGTCCGCTACGTCCGCGGCGACTTGCGCCTTGCGGAGGATTGCCAGAAGGCGGTGCAAGGCGAGGACTATGTCTTCATGTGCGCGGCCAATACCTCTGGTGCGGCGGTAATGGCCAAGACGCCGCTGGCCCACCTGACACCCAATGTGTTGATGAACGTTTCCATGCTCGAAGCCGCTTACCTTGCCGGCGTCAAGAAGTTCCTGTTCATCAGCAGCAATACCGTCTATCCCCTGACCGATTATCCAGTCAAGGAGAGCGACGTCACCAATGAGTTTTACGAAAAGTACTTCATTGTCGCCTGGATGAAGCGTTTCACTGAAATAGTCTGCGAGATGTATGCCACCAAGATTGCCAAGCCCATGCAGGTATGCGTGGTTCGGCCGGCGAACATCTATGGCGAGTTCGACGATTTCGAGTGGGAAACATCCCACGTCATTCCGGCATTGATCCGCAAAGTCGTCGAACGCCACGATCCCCTTGAGGTATGGGGCGATGGCAACGATCTCAAGGAATTTATCTACATCGAGGACTTCATCGACGGCATGCTGCTGGCGATGGAAAAGCTGGAGGGCTTCGAGCCGATCAACATCGCGGTGGGTCAGCCATGCACGGTGAGGGAGGTCCTGCAAGCATTGCTGCGCATTGGAGCCCATGAGGACGCCAAGGTGGTTTATAACGCGGCGATGCCGTCGATGATTCCGAAACGCCTGATCGATGTCACCATGGCCACCGAGAAACTCGGATTCCGGCCGCGGTTCACGCTCGAAGAGGGCCTCACCAGAACATTACGGTGGTATCGCGATACCCATCCGCAGAGCCAGCAATGATCGTCAGCAGAACCCCTTTCCGTGTGTCCTTCTTCGGCGGCGGTACCGATTATCCTGACTGGTATCGTGAGCATGGCGGTACTGTGATCAGCGCGGCGATCAACAAGTACTCGTTCATCACATGCCGCTACCTTCCGCCATTTTTTGACTACAAGTTTCGGATCCGTTATTACCAACGCGAGGAAACCAACAGCATCGCCGAGATCAAGCACCCGGCGGTACGCGAATGTCTGTCCTTCATGCAACTAGAAAAAGGCGTGGATCTGGTACACCATGCTGATCTGCCTGCACGCACCGGCCTGGGTTCGAGTTCAACCTTTACCGTCGGGTTGCTGCACGCGCTGTATGCGTTGAAGCACGAAATGCCGACCAAGCGCGAGCTGGCCCTCAATGCCATATACGTCGAGCAAGAACTTATTGGCGAGGCGGTCGGCTCACAAGACCAAACAGCAGCCGCATTCGGCGGGGTGAATCGCATCGACTTTGGCGGCACCCAGGAAATTACCGTCACGCCCTTAATCCTCTCGCCGACCAAGCTCGAGAGTCTGGAGCGCCACATGATGCTGTTCTTCACGGGTTTCGCGAGGACCGCATCGGACATAGCCCCTGAGCAGATTCAGAATATTCCGACCAGGACGAATGAACTGCACCGCATGATGGAAATCGTCGACGCCGCCATGGAAATCCTCACCAGCAAGAGTGATCGGACCGAGGATTTCGGCCGCCTGCTTGACGAACAATGGCGGATTAAACAGAAGATGTCCTCCAGGATTTCGAACCGCGAAATCAATGCCATCTATGATCAAGGCATTGCGGCCGGCGCACTGGGCGGCAAACTGCTCGGCGCCGGTGGCGGGGGCTTCATGCTCTTCCTGGCCAGTCCGGAACGGCAGGCAGCTGTCAGGGATGCTCTCAAGGATCTGCTCTATGTACCCAGCCGCTTCGACCACCTCGGCAGCCAAATCGTCTATCACTCGCACGAGGATGAATACTGAACCGGTGGGTCTCACGGGAATCGACGCGCTGATACTTTGCGGCGGACTGGGCACCCGGCTGCGGTCATTGATCGCCGATCGGCCAAAAGGTTTGGCCGAGGTTGCCGGCAAGCCCGTGCTCGACATCCTGGTGGCCGAACTGCTAGGGCAGGGGTGCCGACGCATCATATTCTGCGTTGGCCACTTGAAGGAGCAGATCATCGCGCACTACCGCGGCCGCAACGAGGCCGAATTCCTGTTTGCCGAGGAAGCGCTGCCACTCGGCACCGGCGGCGCTTTGCGAAACGCCCTCCCGCTGGTGCGAAGCGATCCCTTTCTGGTGCTCAATGGCGACTCCTTGTGCCAAGTGGACCTGGAACAATTCCTTGCCTTCCACCTTGATCGCCAAGCCACCGCGTCGCTGGTACTTGCCGAACCCGGCGCGCGGCACGACGGTGGCATCGTCCGGGTCGATGCCGAGATGAGAATCTCGGCGTTTGTGGAAAAGCCAAATGGGCTCATTCCGACAGGTAGTTACATCAGTGCCGGGATCTACCTATTCCAGCGGCAGGGCGTCGCAGCGGGCCCCGAACGGCAGCGCTACTCCCTTGAAACTGACGTGTTCCCGGCCCTGGTTGCACAGGGCCGCTGCTACGGCTTTCCGGTTGCAGGCAGCGTCGTGGACATCGGTACCCCGGAACGCTACCGTCAGGCCAATCCATCTTAGCTTTCGAAGGCGCGGTGGTATCAGGGGGCCACCACCCTCAGCATGTCATGGCGCGACGGATGGTAGTCGGCCAAGCACGCGTTAGCCATGTCGGGTTGTTTGAAGGTATGCCCCCGGCTATTCAACATGCAGGCCACATAACTGAAGGCGCTCTGGCTGATTGCGGCGGCATCGGCGTTCATGATGACGTGAAAATCATGCAGCCATTCGAGGCCCGGAATAAATCCGGGCAAATCCCTGACACAACGCGGCGAAAACTCCGCGAAGTCCCCGAGCACCTCGTCCAGGTCGTCGCTGGCGATGTACAGCACCGGGTTGGCAAACCCAGGCCAGGCCTGCCGCAGCCAATCCAGGTACCAACGGTTGTCCGGGAGTTTGCAGCGACCTTTCTGGTCCGTTCGGCGCAGATGTATCGCGACGAGCGTTTGATGGCCTTCGCGTAGGGTCGCCAGTGGTGGTTCGAGCATCGCTTGCCAGCCAGGGCGCAGCTTGAATAACCGACGAGCCAGGTCAACGTGTGCGGGCTGCCATTGACCGAACGTGCCCGGCGAGAAGAAATCATAGCCCGCGAGCGCCTGGGCGCCGCGCTCGAAGACCTCTTTCTCTATCCAGTTGCTGGAGCGTTGCACCTGCCGGCGTTGCCCTGTCGGATAAGGATCGTCAAGCTCGAACACCAGATGCCCCACCCAGTCCGGCGTTTCCAGGACAACACCAGTGGTGTCCGCCTGCCAGCGCATGAACAGGTATTCCTGAAGCTGATGGGCGAAGCGGCCGTAACTCTCAAGCGAAGTGATAGCGACTCCCGCGGTGCTGTTGGGGAAAGGGTGTGGCTGCCGTCGCGCTTCGCCGCCTGAATCGCGCAGGAGCATCCCCAAACGCGCCAGCGAAGAGCAGACGAAGGTTCGGCTCCAAACCGAGTGCATCACCGGTGCGAGTATCTCCAGTGCTCGGGCCGGCTCGCCACGGAGCAACTCGACGTCCGCCAGGACGGTCGCCGCCACGTCAACCAGTTCGGGCCGGCTGCGCGAGAGAAGCGTAAAATATTGCCGCGCCTCTTCACCGCGACCCTCGTCGACAAGCAGCTTGCCGAGCGTCATCGCCAGCCAGCGGCCGCACCTCCGCTCCGGGTGTACGAGTTGACGAAGCAACGCCTCCGCGCCACGCTTCTCGCCCGAGTGAAACAGCGCCAGCGCAAGATGCTCGTCTACGTCGAGCGCCCCGGCGCGTCTTGCCTTGCTCAGCGCGACGACCGCCGCCCCATGATCCCCCGCCGTCGCATGCAACTGGCCGAGCATAAGTTGGGCCATGCCGTTGCTTCCGAGTCGATGCAGACAGCCTATCGCCTGTTCCTCTTCGCCGAGCCTGAGATGGGCCATGCCCAACCGGAGCAAGACTTCTTCGTTCTGCGGTTCTATCGTGACCGCTCGCCCTAGTAGGTCACGAGCGCGCTCGTTGCGGCCATACTCCAGGTCGATCGAGCCCGCCAACGCCAGCAGCGACCAATTCTCGGGGGAACGCTCGAGGATTCTGAGGTATAACCCGTGTGCCTCGTCCAGACGACCAGACCCATGGTGCTCCATCGCTTCGCTAACCAGCTTGTTCTGGTCATCTTCGATTGGCGGCGCCATATCGCCATCCGGCACATATGCATAGATGGCATCGCACTGAAATATCTGCGCACCCTCGGCCGGATAGATGTCGTAAATGCAGCGCAGCGTATAGCCATGCGCGTGCAGACACTCCTCGATCTCGAAGAACGACGAAGACTCGGTATAGAAGTCGCGGAAGACTATTTCGGTCTGAATTGCTCCGATGGCATGCCTAGCCAGCATGCCGGATGCGCCATCGAGTACTTTGCGCTCGAAGCCTTGCACGTCGAGTTTCATGAAGTCGATATGGCCAATTCCTTGCGCGCGGCAATATTCATCGATGCTGGTGACCGCCACCTCACGCGTCTCGACCGTACTCAAGCCGATGCCGCGAACATAGGGAGAAGTCGGGCTTATCGCAAGAAAGCTGCTCGAGCCAAGGTCGTTCGCCAGGTTGAACTGTAGGCTTCCCGATCGGTCAGCGACTCCGCAATTATTGACAATGACTTTGCGGTCGTCGACAAATTGTTGGCGCAATCGATCAAAGACCTGCGGGTGCGGCTCAAAGGCGTGGATGGTTGCGTCAGGGAACATCTGACGGTAAGTCACGGACGACGAGCCAATGTTGGCCCCGACATCGAAAATCATCGCGTCGCTGCGGCGTACCAAACCGGTTTGCAGCAGATCCTGGGCACGCATTCGTCCCGACTCTCGCGCCACCTCCAAGGCCGCCGAGATAACCTGATCGGCATTGCCTGTCTGGATACAGCCGATCAATTTGGCCAACGGCTCTTGTAGTTTGTCTGTCACAGCCATCATTGCCTCACTTCTTGATTGCGGCGGAAAACGGCATAGCCGCATCCTGTTTTGTGGTTGAGCTCTACCATTTGATAGCGCGGATCGGCGTACAGCCGCAGCATATTGGTGCAATTCTTGGCGCTGCGGACATGGTTGATAACCAGGTAGCGAGCGCCATAGACCGCTGCCAAGTCCGCGCGTCCGGCAAACATCGAACCGTCGAGTATTGCCATGTCGAAATGGGTGATCCCATGAATGCGGCGAATCTCCTCGATACGTGACACTGCCGTGCCGCTCGCCTTTAAGTCGGCCAGCTCGTCGCGGCGCCAACCGAGCACCGTGTCGAGTGGGTAGTAGTTGAGAATGCTCGCCTGCTCACGGTAGAACGCGGTCAGTTCGGACTCGTCCATGTACTGGTCGAGCGTCACCGACGAGCCGCAGTAGACCTGTACCCGCCCTCCATAACGTTGGCTGATCAGCTCACACTTGGCAGCGTCTGGCTCAACGCAGTATATGGAGCGATCTCGGTCATCCAGGGTTGTTGCCAATGCCCGGGTGCTCCCGGCACCCTCGCCGGCACCCACGTCAAGAATCGTGGCGATCTCGTCCTGGTAGAGCACGCGTTGAATGGCAAAGAACAGTTCCTGGGGAATCTCCGTCGGGAACAGGATGTCTCGCGGCTCCGGTATGGCAAGCCAGGACGGCATGCGCAGTTCGGATCGGCCCGCATAGAAGGATCTACCTGACCCTACAGCGCCGCTTTGCAGTTTGGTCCTTAGCGACTGAATGTCGAATACGTCGCCTCCGGCCGCCTGGCATGCGTCGAGCGATGCGCCAGCCTCGGCGGCACAGCCAAGCGCAGCAAGCGCACCAGCCTTCAGGAAAGCCATCCCCGGCGCTTGGAGCGAGGCACGCGCCAGACAGTCCGCTAAATCGATGATCTCGGGGTAGGCGTTGCGCTTGCAACATTCTGCTAGTTTCACCAGCAAATCATCGACAGCGGACAACTCGGTCGCTAGGTAGCTGACGAGCTTGGTCGGCACGGTCTCGACGCTGAAATCGCGATAGATCAACTCCGTATTGGCGTAGATTTCCTCGCCGATATTGTTGTAGATATTTACCAGGCGGCCAGCCGCCACTAATGCCTGCTCGCGCGCGACGCCGAATGCCCGCTCGTCACCGAAGCACATCGCTGCCAGGATGGCAATTGCATCCTGATACCGATCTTCTAACGTGAGGCTGAAGTAGCCTGCCCAGAACGGTACTTTGCGCATCCTCGGCGTCTTGCCGCGACCGCCCGGTGTCTCAAGTCGGATGGGAATCATTACCTTGCGGCCGACCATTTGTGCAATTTCGTCGACCCACTGGTCATCGAACCAATAGAAGAATCGATTGGTAAGGAAATACCCGAGCAAGTTGAGCCAGCCGGCACTGGGGATGGCGAACGTTACCTGATGTGGGCGCGCTGTATTGTCGGGAAGGAATCCGAGCATCACGCCATCGTCGAAGCTTCTGGCCGCCTGTCTTAAAACAGTATCCCAGCGCTGCGTCGTTACTATGTAATCGTCGGGAAAGGGAAAATAGAATCCCGGGTTGGTGCTACAGTGTTGCCAGAGTTGATTGAGCATATCCCCCATCGAGATGGACCGCTTGGCGACATGCCAGTTGATTGCCAGACCATAGGACTTCCATGCTTCGGATTTTATGTAATCGAGCGTCAGCACGTCGTCGTCGTCCACATAAAGCCATACATCGAACAACTGCTTATGCTCGACAGTATCTCGGAAACTCTCGAATACGCTTGCCAGCCCGTCTGGCCGGCCGCGCGTCGGCATCAGGACACTGATGTGCTCGGGTCGATCGATCGGCTTGGGTGGATAGCGGTAGCTTTGGCGCACGTAGATCCTGACTATTCTTGCTTGGATGCTGGCGGAAACGGACCGAAGATCATCGAGAGCAGCGCGATGTCCGGGAGCAGGCAGATGCTGCCGTCAAGAATCGCTTTGGCAATCGAGTCCCGGTCAAGAAATACCAGTGCAAACTCCTCGGTGTCCGATACCTCGGGCTTCGATACCTGTTCCATCTGCTCAGCCAAATAGAGATGCGCTTCGCATATGCCGCGAGTGCCGTCGACCGTAAACGAGCCCATTGCAGTCCAAGCCTGCGCATGAT
>JBAYJH010000083.1:0-16117 GCA_041665185.1 Sterolibacterium sp. | reverse complement strand
TCGGATCGAGCGGGATCGGCATGTCGAGCGTGCCGCCTGCGGTGCTCCCATCGCCCGCGACCGCCGACCAGTTACCGCTGAAACGAAGATTGTTCTTCGCCGTGTCGCCCGTCATCACCCCCGAGAAACGTCCGGTGGCATCCACCGTGATGTCGATGGGAATCGCGGGAATGCCTGGGAACGGCGTAAATTGGGTCGAAACCTGAATAGGCTGATCCATGCGGAAAGACCCCTGCACGTTGCCGGTCACCGCAAAACTGCCTTGCGAATTCGGCACCAGCGAGACCACCATCAGTCCTTCCGTGATGATGCCGGTCGACACCGTCGTGTTCAAATTCAGCAGTGGGACGCTGATCGGAAAACTCACTTGCTGCGTCTGACCGAGATCCACATTGACACGTCCGTTGGCGGGAAATTTCGAGCCCATGGTAATCGACTCGGGTGGCAGCACGATATTGAAAACGAGTTCGTATGTTGTCGCCGTGCCGCTGCTGCTCTTGCCGGTTCCGGCCTGGACTCTGGCCTCCCATACCAGGCCGCCCTTGTTGGTAAATGTGATGTCGCGGGGGGTGTTGTCGGTGTTGTCACGGACTTTGCCCGTGAGATTCATCGTCCCCGCGTCGTAATCGACCTCGTAGCGGAAGGCCATGCCTTGTGACGCCCCCATACCGGAGATATGCACGATCAAGTCGCCTGCCGCGTTGATAGCAAAGCTGGCGTCGCCGGAGATCGAGGTATTGCTGCTGTCGAGCGTTGTCGTGGCGCCGCCGCCCGTCATGGTGCCGCTGATATTGGCCCCGTAGATGGAGGCCAGGCCCTGGCTGGTGGCCGGCTTCTGAGCGGTGGTAACACCAGAGTCCAACGTCATCGCGGTAATCGAATGGGGCCGCTCGAACGAGCGGACGAGGACGCTGACCGGTTCTATGAAAGGATATTGCTGGGTGCGTATCTTGGCACCGTTGAAATAGAACTCCAATTGGTCGTTGGCCCAGTCGATCCGGTAGTCGCCGCAATAGTTGTTGCCGGAAAGGGAAGCCGCGCTGACTTTCTGAACGTCATGGTTGCCGGCGTTGAGCACCACCGAGTTGAGCCCGGAGTAATCCCAGCGCGCGGTGAAACCGAACTCCTGGGTGATCATGTATTGCTTGCTGCCTGCGGCGCCGGTAAATGAGGGATTCTTGCGGCCGAGGAAGATGTTGTTGTAGCCATAACTGGTGGCGGGGAAACAGCCTGTCCAGGAGAGCTTGAAGGGCGGAGAGAACTCAGCAGCGGTAACGGCCTCGTCATAATCGACGCCTTGCCCCGAGCTCGCCGTGGTGCTTGCGCTACCGAACAAGAGGTTGTACGGGTTGCCGTCATGATCGCTGTCGCTGGTGTCGTAGCCGATATTGTCCCCGACGGTCAACGTCCCGCCCGAAACCGTGCCGCTGCCATAGAAGTTCCAGGACGACTGGAGAAGATCGGTGACGGCGGCCGGCGCGGCGAATGCCGCCAAGGCCAGGCACAGCCCGGCGCCCAGTCTTCCGATGCGGGGGATCAGGTTCGGTGCGGAACTGCGAGTCTCCCCGGAACGGGATGGCGAAGCACGCTTGCTCATGATTTTCCCCTTACGCAGCAGTCTGCGTGGTCATTGACTTATTCTTTATAGCAAATGAGCCATAACAAGTCTTGATGCATATCAGGGAATGGCGCGCTACCTAGTCCATAGGCACGGCCCGCTTGCAGCCATCGGCAGTGACGGCGACATAGGTCAATGTGGCCTCGGTGACCTTGACCACCAGCGGGTCGGCGGGATGGCGTTCGGCGTAGACCTGTACGTCGACCGTGATCGAGGTGTTGCCGACCTTGACCACTTCGGCATAGAAACTCACCACGTCCCCCACCGAGATCGGCTGCTTGAACAGGAAGGAGTTGACCGCCACCGTCTTGATGCGTCCGCGCGCACGGCGCAGGGCCGGTATGCTGCCGGCGATGTCGACCTGGGCCATCACCCAGCCGCCGAAAATGTCGCCGCTCGGGTTCATGTCCGACGGCATCGGCACCACCCGCAAGACCGGCTCCTGCGCCGGCAATCTCACCGCTTGATTATTCATGATGTTTCCTCGTGTGGTTGTTCCGCCGCTAGGCTTGCTTCCACCAGGCAGTCGTAGAAGGTGGGTCCGCCGCCCATGTCGGTGAGCGCCTGCGAGGTCACGGCATTGGCATTCTCGCCGTCGCCGGAGAGCTTGCGCCACCACACCGACGGGGCCGCCACGACGCCGGCACGGATTCTGTCGGTGACCTCGGCCCAGGCATGGAAAGCGCCGCGATCATTGGCAATGCGCAGCCTCTGTCCCGCCTCTATCCCGCGCGGTAAGGCGTCGTCGGGATGGATTAGCAGCCGCGGGCGGCCTTCCGCCTTGAGGAAGCGCGGCAGGTTGGCGAAGCTGGAGTTGAGGAAATTGCGCGCCGGCGGGGAAATCATCGCCAGTGGATAACGCGCCGCCAGCGCCGGGTTGCTGCGCGCCGACTCGTACGGAGGAACGTAAGTCGGCAGCGGATCATAGCCCCGGCGCTCAAGGCCGGCGGAGTGGAACTCGCATTTGCCCGAGGGCGTCTTGAAGCCGCCGCGGGCGAAAGGCACGTGGGGTCTGGGCAGGTTCAGCCTGCTCCAGCCTTGCGCCGCAAGCAGCGGCCAGGCGACGCTGCGTTGATCCTCGGTGTCGAAAGCTTGCGCCGCGACGCAGGCGTCGTCTTCGGCGAAACAGGCGTCGGCGAAGCCCATGCGGCTTGCCAGCAAGCGGAAGATTTCGCTGTTCGGCTTGGCCTCGCCGAGCGGCGCGATGGCCGGCTGGCTGGCAAGCATGTAGAGGTGGCCGTAGGAGCGATGCACGTCCAGGTGCTCCAGTTGGGTCGTCGCCGGCAGCAGGATATCGGCATAGTCGGCGGTATCGGTCTGGAAATGCTCCAGCACCACGCAGAACAAGTCCTCGCGACTGAAGCCCTGGCGCACGCGGGCGCCGTCCGGCGCGATCGCGACCGGGTTGGAGTTGTAGACGCAGATGGCGCGGATCGGCGGATCCATGCCTTCCCCGCCGAGCAGTGCATCGCCGATGGTGGACATGTTGATGACGCGGCGCGGCAGGCGATCGGGGTAGAGATCGGGCCGTTCCAGCGCCTTGCCGGCCACTGCGAAATTGCCGGAACTCGACAACAGGATGCCGCCGGCCGCCTCGCGCCAGGCGCCCACCAGCGCCGGCAGGCAGGCGATGGCCCGCACCGCGGCTCCTCCTCCGGCACAGCGCTGTAGGCCGTAATTGACGCGGATCGCAGCGGGTCGGGTGCCGCCGTATTCACGCGCCAAGGCCCGGATGTCCGCGGCAGCGAGGCCGGTCTCGACGGCGGCACGTTCCGGCGTCCACGCGGCAACACGTTCGGCCAGGGCGTCGAAACCCAGGGTGTACTTGTCGATATAGTCGCGGTCGATCAGGTTTTCCGCGATCAGCACCTGCATCATCGCCAGCGCCAGCGCACCGTCGGTACCCGGCATCGGCGCCAGATGCAGATCGCATTTCTCCGCCGTCTCGCTACGCAGCGGGTCGATGCATACCAGCCGCGCACCGCGCCGCTTGGCCTGCTGCAAGCCGCGCCACAGGTGCAGGTTGGAGACCACCGGGTTGCCGCCCCAGATCAGGATCAGGCGCGCGTTTTCGAATTCCTCCATGTCCATGCCGACCATCGCCCCGATGGTGGCCGTGTACCCGGCCATGCCCGCGGTGGAGCAAATGGTGCGCTCGAGGAAGGATGCTCCCAGGCGATGGAAGAAGCGCCGATCCATCGAACCGCCCTGCACATAGCCCATGGTGCCGGCGTAACTATAGGGCAGGATGGCGCGCGGATCGGCGGCGGCGATTTCCTTGAAGCGCGCCGCGACCGTATCCAGCGCCTCGTCCCAGGAGATGCGCTCGAAACGCCCCTCGCCTTTCCTGCCGACGCGCTTCATCGGGTGCAGCAAGCGATCCGGCGAATAAGTGCGTTCCGGATAGTGGGCCACCTTGGTGCACAGGGTGCCGGCGGTGGTCGGATGCTCCGGATCGCCGCGCACCTTGACGGCGCGCCCCTCCTCGACAGTCACCAGCAGGGCGCAGGTATCTGGGCAATCGTGGGGGCAGGCGGCGCGGACGATGTTGGTCATGGCGGGACTCGGCTCTGGGTTGAGCGGGCTATGCTACCAGCACGCTCTCCAACGCGCATCTCTTGCGGCACTCTTGAGAACGACAGGCCGAAGCGCATCACCTACTCCGCACGCAACGCTTCCACCGCGTCCAGCCCCGCCGCGCGGCGCGCCGGCAGGACGCCGGCGAGCAGGCCGATGATGACGGCGATGGCCTCGGCGAGGAAGACGAACAACAGCGGTGTATGTACCGGCAGGGCCGGCACCAGCAAATGGATCAACTGTGCCAGGCCGAAGCCGAGGATCAGGCCGAAGACTCCGCCGACGGCGGAGAGCGCCACCGCTTCGCCGAGGAAGATGCCGAGGATGGTTCTGCGCTGCGCGCCGAGCGCCACCAGCAGACCGATTTCGCTGGTGCGCTCGGTGACGGCGATGGTCATGATGGTGACGATGCCGACCCCGCCCACCAGCAGCGAGATGCTGCCCAGGGCACCGACCGCCATGGTCAGGATGTCGAGGATGTTCGACAAGGTGCGCAGCATGTCTTCCTGGGTGGTGACGGTGAAATCCTCGCGGCCGTGGCGCGATCTAAGCACCTGCTTGACGGCATCGCCGACCTGCGTGGCGGCGACCCCTTCGGCGTAGGAAACATGGACTTCCATCAGACCGTCGCGATTGTAGAGTTCCAGCGCCCGCGCCGCCGGGATGTAGGCGGTGTCGTCCAGGTCGACGCCGAGCACCTGCCCCTTCGCTTCCAGCACGCCGATTACGCGGAACTGCATGGTGCCGATACGCACCCTGGCGCCGAGTGGATTGGCGTCGCTGAACAATTCGTTTTTCAGTTTGGCGCCGAGCACTACGAAGGCGCGCGCGCTATCGCTGTCCTCCTCGGGCAGGAACTGGCCGCTCCTCACCTTGATGCTGAACACTTGCAGCATCGCCGCGTTGACCCCATACACCGTGGTGCGCCGCAAGCGGCCGTTGCCGCCGACTTCCGAGTTGCCCCAGACCACCGGGGTCATCGCCGCGACGTTCGGCAGATGTTCCAGGGCGCGCGCGTCGTCCAGCGTCAATGGCCGCACCGAAGTCGGGATGCCGGTCGGCGTCGGCCCACTGGTCTTGACCTTGCCGGGTGCGACCGCGATGACGTTGGTGCCGAACTGGGTAAATTCAGCCAGGACAAAACGATGGATACCCTCGCCGATCGAAGTCAGCAAGATCACCGCGGCAATGCCGACGGCAATGCCGAGCAGCGTCAGGAAACTGCGCAATCGGTGTGCGGTAATGGCGCGCAGGGCAAGGAGCAGGCTGTCTTCGAGTCTCATGGTCAGTTCAAGGCCTCAGCGCTTCGACAACGCTTGAACTGGATCCAGCGCGGCGGCGCGGCGCGCCGGAGCCACGCCGAAGA
This sequence comes from Sterolibacterium sp., assembly GCA_041665185.1. Classification (GTDB taxonomy): domain Bacteria; phylum Pseudomonadota; class Gammaproteobacteria; order Burkholderiales; family Rhodocyclaceae; genus JACRAR01. Next base: position 10,556 of record JBAYJH010000083.1, on the reverse strand, counting down.
GGATGCCGGTGATGAGAGCGGTGCCGAGACCGGCGAGTACTGCCCATGCCGGCGGAAAGGCCGGGAAGGTCGGATAGAGCAGGCGAATCACCGCCGCACCCGCCTGGCCCAACAGGTAACCGACGACTGCGCCGGCCAGCGACAGCATCGCCGCCTCGGCCAGGAACGCCAGCTCGATGGTCCGGCCGGTTGCGCCGAGCGCCTTGAGCAGGCCGATCTCCGCGGTGCGCTGCACCACCGACACCAGCATCACGTTCATCACCAGGATGCCCGCGACCGCCAGGCTGATCGCGGCGATGCCGGCCACACCCAGCGTCAGGGCGCCCAGCAGGCGATCGAAAGTCGCCAGCACGGCATCCTGGGTAATGACGGTGACGTCTTCCTCGCCTTCGTGGCGCAGCTTGAGAATTTCCAGCGCCTGCGCCTTTGCCGCCGGCAGAGACTCGCGGTTCTTCGCTTCGATCAGGACGCGGAACAGGGTGTTGCTGTTGAACATCGACTGGGCCAGGGCCACCGGCACCATCACCAGCTCGTCGGTGTTCATGCCGAGTCCCTGGCCACTGCTGGCGAACACGCCGACCACGCGAAAACGCCGGCCGCCGACGCGCACCAGTTGCCCCAGCGCCGGCTCGGCTCCGAACAGTTCGCCACGAATCTTGGCGCCGATGACCGCCTCCGGCGCCCCGCGGTTCCAGTCTTCCTCGGCCAGGAAGCGCCCTTGCCCGATGTCCAGGCGCCGCACCTCGACATATTGCGATGTCGTGCCGGCGACCATGACTTCACGCAGCTTGCCGCCGAAGCTGATTTCGGAAGTGCCGACCGCCAGCGGCGCGACGCGACGAATGGCGCTGCCGCGTTGCACCGCCTGGGCGTCGGCGATGGTCAGGTCGCGCGGCGTACCGGTGATGGCGTTGGCGGGATTGAAGCCGCCCGTCTGCGAGCGGCCCGGCAGGACGATGACCAGATTGCTGCCGAGGGAAGTGAATTCATTCATCACATAACGCCGCGCGCCGTCGCCCAAGGCGGTGAGCACCACCACCGCGGCCACGCCGATGGCCATCGCCAGGACCAGCAGCGAGGTGCGCAGGGGATTGCCGGTGGCCGCGCCGCGGGCGAAGCGCAGCAAGTCCGGGACACGCATCACATGCCTCGCGCTGGAGGGCTGCTGTCGTGCTGCAACAGCCCGTCTTCCATCAACAACTGGCGCCCGGCGCGGCTGCCCAGGTGGGGATCGTGAGTGACCACGATCAGGGTGACGCCGCGGCTGTTGAGCCCTTCGAGCAGGCGCATGACTTCTTCGCCGGTGGCGCGATCGAGATTGCCGGTCGGTTCGTCGGCCAGGATCACCGCCGGCTGCATCACCGTGGCGCGGGCGATGGCGACGCGCTGGCGCTGGCCACCGGACAGTTGATCCGGGCGGTGGTGGGCGCGATCTTCGAGTCCGTAATCCTTGAGCGCCTGGTTGACGCGTCGCTCGCGCTCGCTCGGCGCAATGCCGGACAGGGTCATCGGTAGCGCGATGTTCTCGGCTGCCGTCAGGCGCGGCACCAGATGGAAACTCTGGAACACGAAGCCGATCCGCTCGCTGCGCACGCGCGCCTGCTCCTCGGCCGAAAGAGTAGTGACATCGCGCCCTTCGAGGCGATAGATGCCGGCGTCGGGGCGGTCCAACAGGCCGACCAGATTGAGGAAGGTGGATTTGCCGGAACCGGAAGGTCCCATCACGGCGACATACTCCCCCGCGGCTATCGACACGTCGAGGTGGCGCAGGGCATGCACTTCGCTGTCGCCGAGCTTGAACACGCGCTCGATGCCGGCGAGCTCCAACTGCGGTAACCCCATGCTCATCGCCGGATCACTTGGTCGCGGCGACGGCCTTCTCGTCCGCCACGACATGGGCACCGGCCTTCACGCCTTCGCGTTCCAGCGAGGTGACGACACGGTCACCGGCCGCCAGACCTTCAAGAACCTCGGTGTATTCCCAGTTGGCCAGGCCAGCCTTGATCTTGCGTTCTTCCAGCGTTCCGTCGCCACGCGCCACCAGCACCCGGCCGCCTTCGAGCAGGGCGGAAGTGGGCACCCGCACCACATTCTCGCGCACCACCAGGATCACTTCCAGGTCGGCGCTGTAGCCCACCAGCAGCCGGCCCGCCGCTTCCGGCCGGTCGAAAGTGGCTTCGATGTCCACCGTGCGCGACTGCTTCTCGACGGCAGAAACATAAGGCGCCACGCGCTTGACGCGGCCGGGGAAAGTCTGCTTGGGGAAGGCATCGAGGCGGATGCGCACCGGCAGGCCAGCCTGGATCTTCGGCGCATCGACTTCGTCCATCGGCGCCTTGACGTAAAGGCAGGTCTCGTCGATCAGGTCGACCGCCGGCGGCATTTGAATTCCGGGCGGCGACGGCGTCGAATACTCGCCGACTTCGCCGACAATTTTGGCGACCGTGCCGTCGAAAGGCGCATACAGTATCGTCCGTCCCTGCTCGACGCGGGTCGCCTTGACGCGTGCTTCGGCCTGGCCCACGTCGGACTTGGCCGCATCGCAAGCGGCGCGTTTGGCCTGGGCCTCGGCCCGGGCGGCCTCCTCCCGGGAACCGGACACGTAGTTCTTCTTCAGCAGTTCAGTCTGGCGCTGGGCTTCACGTTCGGCGTTGGCGGCCAGGGTGCACACTTCGGTGACGCGCCGCCGCGCCGTTTCCACCTGGGTCAGCGCCAAGGCGCTCTGCGCCTGCTGGTCGTCGTTCCAGAGCTTGATCAAGAGCTGGCCCTTCTTCACCTGCTGACCTTCCTTCACCGCCAGCACCTCGATGCGTCCGCCCAGGGTCGTCGACAGCTTGGCGCGCTGGCAGGCCTCGACCGTGCCGGCACGGGTATTGGCAATGGTGGACTCGACCTTGCCGGATCCGACCTCCTTGAAAACCACCGCGATCGGTTTCGGCCGGGTGGTCCACCAGCCGCCGGCGGCAAACAGCAGGACGATGACCAAGGCAATCAGTAGGCGCCGTACTAGAGACGATGATGTTGGAGGTTTCATGGTGAGCTGCCCGGAATGATCTTGCCCGATGGGTTTGGCGAATCTATTCTACTCGTCCGAAAAAGCCAGTCTGCGAGCGGCTGGGGTATTTCATTTGAATAGTACTTGCCGCGCTTCCAGTCAACCAGGCAGTTTCCGGCGAATTGGCTCTGCCGGAGAAAGTGTACTAGGATGAATTTGGATGGAAGCAGGGGGCGGTTTCGCGCCGTCCCTGACAGGTCCAAGATAGCTGCGCGGCGATGGGTCGTCCTCGCCATTGGTTCGAGGAGGAATTGCAGATGGACAGCTTGGTGGAATCCCGGAAGTTGTTTGGCCGATTGGCGCTTGGCGCTGCGATAATGGGTTTATTGCTGCTGGCAGGCGTTGCCCACGCCGGCACCGAGACCTGGAGCCTGATAACCAGCCCTGCCGTCGGTAGCAACAAGGCTCAAGTCAACAAGCTCGTCAACGATCCCACCAATCCGCTGATTCGCTACGCGGTGGGCGGCAACGGCATCTACAAGACCACCGACGATGGAGCGACCTGGAACGCCATCAATACCGGCATCGTCGCCACCCCGGCCGGCTACGTCGGCGCCGACGACCTGGTGGTGGATCCGTCCAACCACGACACGCTGTACGCTGCCGCCTGGTCGGCGCTACAGAAGAGCGTCAACGGCGGCGCCAGTTGGACGGTGATCGGCGAAACGAGCCTGGCGGCGATAGTTTCCAACACCCACATTACCGCCCTGGCAATCGATCCGGTCAACCCTTCGAAACTTTATGGAGCGACCAATCACGGCATGTACAAGAGCGCGGACGGGGGCAACACCTGGAGCAACATGGCCGGCAGCGCCGCCATCTATACCAGCGTGGCGATCGATCCGCTGGACCCCAAGACGCTTTACGTCACCACCGGCGGATATGCTCGAACATTCACCGTTTCGAGCGGTACCGACACCTCGACCCTGATCGTCACCGGCATCTATAGCGACCCGATATACGGCTACGGGGTCACCGCCCTGGCCCCCGATCCCGGCCATGCGGGCACGGTATACGCCGCCACGAGTAGCGGCATATACAAGAGCGTCGATTCAGGAAGTAACTGGGTGGCTTCCAACACCTGCTATAAGGACAGCGATGGGAACTCCGTTACGCTGTTGAGCGCGACGTCGATTGCCTTCGACCCGTCCAATTCCTCCATCCTTTACATCGCCGGAAATCGCGGGCTCTACAAGAGCGTGGACGGGGCGGCGCACTGGACCCTGGCGAACGTGGGCCCATTCGGGCCGACCCAGGTCGTGGTCGACCTCAACTCGACGAGCACCATCCTGAGCGGCGGCGGCGCCTTCGGCGGCGTCTATGCCTATACGTATGCCGCCACCGTTTCTCCCAACGATTGCTTGCTGAACTACGCCGAGAGGACCTATCCGTCTTACTTTGCGCCCGCCGGCGCCGCCTCGGCGCAGGCTTTGGATTATTACTACCGTTACTATTCGACGACCGGCTCCTACCTCGCCATCGCCGGCAGGGACAGTCATTTCTACTACTACGGCCCCCTGACCGGCTCGACCCTGGGCGACCTGGGTGCGGTTTCCGTCTGGCTCAGCACCGCGGGTTGCCAATAGGCGGCGGGCAGCCCTGAGATAAGGATCAGGCGGCGCTTGCGTAAGCCGATGGCCATGGCTTGATCGCCGGGCGGCCCTGTTAGAATTGCCGCATGCGTCGCAGCCCGCCCACCGCCGCCCTGCCCGGCCCCCTCCTCGCCGAACCCAAAGCCTGGCAGACCATCAAGTCGCTGCTGCCCTACCTGCTGGCCTGGAAAGGCCGCGTGGTGGTTGCCCTGGCCTGCCTGATCTGCGCCAAGCTGGCCAACGTGGCGGTGCCGCTGATCTTCAAGGACATCATCGATACCCTCGGCATGCCGGCCGACAAGGCCATGCTGCTGGTGCCGCTGGGCTTAGTGGCGGCCTACGGCGTGCTGCGCTTTTCGACCTCGCTGTTCACGGAGCTGCGCGAACTGATTTTTGCGCGGGTCACCCAGCGCGCAGTGCGGACCATTTCCCTGCAAGTATTCGAACATCTGCACGCGCTGTCGTTGCGCTTCCACCTGGAGCGCCAGACCGGCGGGCTGACCCGCGACATCGAGCGTGGTACCCGCGCCATCGGTTCGCTGATCAGCTATACGCTGTATTCGATCCTGCCGACCCTGGTGGAGATTTCGCTGGTGCTGGGCATCCTGTTCGTCAAGTACGAAATCAGCTTCACCCTGATCACCGTCGCCACGCTGGTTGTCTATATCACCCTGACCATTTCCATCACCAACTGGCGCACACATCTGCGGCGTGAAGCCAACGAGCTCGATTCGGCCGCCAACTCGCGCGCCATCGACAGCCTGCTCAACTACGAAACCGTCAAGTACTTCAACAACGAGGCCTACGAAGCCCATCGCTACGACACGCAAATGGCCAAGTGGGAGGCGGCGCAGGTGAAGAACCAGGTGTCGCTGTCCATTCTCAACCTGAGCCAGGCGCTGGTAATTTCCATCGCCGTGGCCTTGATGATGTGGCGCGCCACCTCGGGGGTAGCGGCAGGCAGCATGACGGTGGGCGACATCGTGCTGGTGAATGCCTTCCTGATCCAACTCTACATTCCGCTCAACTTTCTCGGCGTGCTGTATCGCGAGATCCGCCAGTCGCTGACCGATATCGAGCGCATGTTCGGCTTGATGAAGCAAAACCGCGAAATTCAGGATGCACCCGACGCGCAGCCGTTGCAACCCGGTCCGTGCGCGATCGCCTTCGAACATGTGGGCTTCAGCTATGAGCCAAAGCGGCAAATCCTGTTCGACGTAGACTTCGTCATTCCAGCCGGCAAGACAGTCGCCGTGGTTGGCCATAGCGGCTCGGGCAAGAGCACGCTGGCACGGCTGCTGTATCGCTTCTACGAGGTGGATGTCGAGCCGGCGCAGGGCGGCATACGCATCAATGGCAATGACATTCGCCGCCTGAAGCAGAGTTCACTGCGCGCCGCTATCGGCATCGTGCCGCAGGACACCGTGCTGTTCAACGACACCATCCACTACAACATCCAGTATGGCCGGCCGGAGGCGTCGCGCGAGGAAGTTGTCGAGGCGGCGCGAGCCGCTCAGTTGCACGAATTCATCGCCCGTCTGCCGGATGGCTACCAGACCAAGGTCGGCGAACGCGGGCTCAAGCTCTCCGGCGGCGAGAAGCAGCGTGTCGCCATCGCCCGGGCACTATTGAAGAACCCGCCGATCATGATCTTCGATGAAGCCACGTCGGCGCTCGATTCCAAGACCGAGCAGGCCATCCAGGCCCAGCTCGAACAAGCCGCGCTGGGCCGCACCACGCTGGTAATCGCCCACCGGCTGTCCACGGTGATGAACGCCGACGAGATCCTGGTGCTGGATCAGGGGCGCATCGTCGAGCGCGGCACTCATCGCAGCCTGTTGGAGAGAAATGGCGCCTATGCGCAGATGTGGGCATTGCAGCAACAGGAAGAGGAGAAGGAGCAGGAAGGCGAAATAACCGAACTCGACGGGGCGACTTCCCGGAAACCAGGCACTAACCCGGAGCATTTTGCCGAGCATCTCCTGAAATAAAACGGCCAAGTTCCGCCGCGAAGTATTGACATCGTCTCATGTCATGTAAGAATAGCGCCATCCTGCCTACCCCCGAGGCTAGGTCAAAGCCACGGAAAGTCCCGCCGATATTCCATAGCCCGGCATTAAGGGACTGGGCTACAATGCATTTTTTAAGGAGGTTCATCCATGAATAAATCAAAGTTGATCATTGCCGCAGCCATAGTCGCCGGAATTGTTGCCACGCCGGCGTTTGCGCAGGAAAGCGCCACGTTAAAGAAAATCAAGGACACCGGGACCATCTCCCTGGGCCATCGCGAGTCTTCCATCCCCTTCTCCTACTATGACGACAAGCAGCAGGTGATCGGTTATTCCCACGAGCTGCTGCTGAAAATCGCCGATGCCGTCAAGGCCGAACTGAAGCTCGCCAAGCTCGACACCAAGCTGATTCCGGTGACTTCGCAGAACCGCATTCCGCTGGTGCAGAACGGCACGGTGGACATCGAGTGCGGATCCACCACCAACAACACCGAACGCCAGAAGCAGGTGGCCTTTTCGAACACCATGTTCATCATCGGCACGCGCCTGATGACCAAGAAGGACTCCGGCATCAAGGACTTCCCCGACCTGGCCGGCAAGAACGTGGTGACCACCGCCGGCACCACCTCCGAGCGCCTGCTGCGCAAGCTCAATGACGACAAGAAGCTGAACATGAACGTCATCAGCGCCAAGGACCATAGCGAATCCTTCCTGACCCTGGAGACCGGTCGCGCCGTCGCCTTCATGATGGACGATGCCCTGCTCTATGGCGAAATGGCCAAGGCCAAGAAAGCCAGCGACTGGGTCGTGGTCGGCACGCCGCAATCGCGCGAAGCCTATGGCTGCATGCTGCGCAAGGATGACCCGGGCTTCAAGAAGCTGGTCGACGCGACCATTGCCAAGACCATGGCCTCGGGCGAGATCGAAAAACTCTACAGCAAGTGGTTCATGTCGCCGGTGCCGCCCAAAGGCCTGAACCTGAATTTCGTCCTGAGCGACGACATGAAGGCCTTATTCAAGAATCCCAACGACAAGGCTTACGATTAATCCATCGGAATAGCCGATCAATCACGGAAGGTGTTCGCACCTTCCGTTTTTTTGGCTTAACGTTCCCGTAGAAAACCATGAGCTATCACTGGAACTGGGCGGTGTTTCTTTCGCCGGCGCCCTCCGGCGATACGACCTATCTGGGCTGGATGTTGTCCGGCCTGAAGATGACCGTCACCCTGTCCCTCAGTGCCTGGGTCATGGCCCTGATCCTCGGCTCCATCATGGGGGTGTTGCGCACCGTCCCCAACCGCTGGCTGTCTGGCTTCGCCACCGCCTACGTCGAACTGTTCCGCAATATTCCCTTGCTGGTGCAGTTGTTCATCTGGTATTTCGTCCTGCCCGAGCTGCTGCCGACCGGCATGGGCAACGCCTTCAAGCAGACGGACCCGGCATTCCAGCAGTTCTTCTCCGCCATGATTTGTCTCGGCTTTTTCACCAGCGCGCGCATCTGCGAGCAGGTGCGCGCCGGCATCGGCTCGCTGCCGCCGGGACAGAAGAATGCCGGCCTAGCCATGGGCTTCACCCTGCCGCAGACCTATCGCCACGTGCTGGTGCCGATGGCCTTCCGCCTGATCGTGCCGCCGCTGACTTCCGAGTTCCTCAATATCTTCAAGAATTCCGCTGTGTGTTCCACCATCGGCCTGCTGGAGCTGGCGGCGCAGGGACGGCAACTGGTGGATTACACCGCTCAGTCCTATGAATCCTTCATCGCGGTGACAGTGATGTATCTGCTGATTAACGTTGTCGTCATGCTGGTGGCCCGCCAGGTCGAGGAACGCACCCGCGTCCCCGGCTACATCGGCGGGAAATAGGGAGCCGCCATGTATGATTTCGACTGGTCCTCGATTCCCGGCGCCCTGCCGTTTCTCTGGCAGGGCATGAAAGTCTCCCTCGAAATCACCCTCAACGCGATTGTTGTCGGCATCGTCTGGGGCACGTTGCTGGCCATGATGCGCCTCTCGCGCAGCAAGTTGCTGTCGTGGTTTGCCGCCGGTTATGTGAACCTCTTCCGCTCGATCCCGCTGGTGATGGTGTTGTTGTGGTTCTTCCTGTTGATCCCGCAGGTGCTGCAATCCATGTTCGGCTTGAGTCCGGTCGCCGACATGCGCCTCACCTCGGCGATGATCGGTTTCGCCCTGTTCGAATCCGCCTACTATTCCGAGATCATTCGCGCCGGCATCCAGAGCGTGCCGAAAGGCCAGGCGGCCGCCGCTCAAGCCCTTGGAATGAGCTACAGTCAGTCCATGCGACTGGTGATCCTGCCGCAGGCTTTCCGCAACATGGTGCCGCTGTTGCTGACGCAGGCCATCATTCTGTTCCAGGACACATCGCTGGTGTATGTCAGTGCCCTGGCGGATTTCTTCGGCGCCGCCTACAAGGTCGGCGACCGCGACGGACGTCTGGTCGAACTGCTGCTGTTCGCCGGCCTGGTCTATTTCGTAATTTGCTATTCCACTTCGCTGCTGGTCAAGCGGTTCCAAAAAAGGAAGACGGCATGATTTCCATCAAGAACGTCAGCAAGCATTACGGCGCCTTTCAGGTTCTGACCGACTGCTCGACGGAAGTACAAAAAGGTGAAGTGATCGTCGTCTGCGGCCCTTCGGGCTCCGGAAAATCCACACTGATCAAGTGCGTCAACGGTCTCGAACCGTTCCAGCAAGGGGAGATTCTGCTCGAAGGCATTTCCGTCGGCGACCCGAAGACCAATCTGCCGAAACTGCGCGCCCGCGTCGGCATGGTGTTCCAGAACTTCGAGCTGTTTCCCCACATGAGCATCACCGAGAATTTGACCGTCGGCCAGGTCAAGGTGCTGGGGCGCAGCCGGGACGAGGCCGTGGAGAAAGGACTGAAGCTCCTCGACCGCGTTGGTCTGAAGGCACAGGCCGCCAAGTATCCGGGGCAACTTTCCGGCGGCCAGCAGCAGCGCGTGGCCATCGCCCGGGCCTTGGCGATGGACCCGATCTGCATGCTGTTCGACGAACCGACCTCGGCGCTCGACCCCGAGATGATCAACGAGGTGCTTGACGTGATGGTGGAGCTAGCGAAGGAAGGCATGACCATGATGGTGGTTACCCACGAAATGGGCTTCGCCAAGAAAGTCGCCCACCGCGTCATCTTCATGGACCACGGCCACATCGTCGAAGACGCGAGCAAGGATGAGTTCTTCGGCACGCCGAGATCGGAACGGGCGCAGTTGTTCCTTTCCAAAATTCTGCATCACTGATAGACATGCCGGGTCTCGCCCCGGCTGGCGAGTCGTTCAGTTTTTCGCAAACTACAGTGCACACTACTGTTGCCGCTGCCTGCCTTTTTTGCTATCGTGGTAGGAATAATTCCTACCGTTTGTCGCAGGAGGTAAGCCATGACCACCGCCGAAAAAATCAGCATCGCCTTGCCGCCAGAAATGGTGTCCATCGTTCGCAGTGCCGTTGCCACTGGCGAGTATGCATCCAGCAGCGAAGTCATTCGTGACGCACTGCGCGACTGGACGTACAAGCGAACCATACGCCAACATGGCATCACCGAGCTGCGCCAACTCTGGCAGGAAGCCATGCATGACAAGACGCCGGGCGTTTCCGCCGATGAGGTGCTTGACCGTCTTGAGCGCAAATACAAGGCCATCGCCGACGCATCCGGAACGACAAAGTAATGCGGCTGGAGCTTTCAGGTTATATCGAAGGCGATCTCGACGGCTTCGCTGACTATATAGCCCAGGACAATCCCCGCCGCGCCGTCACATTTATCCAGGACATCCGCGTTAAGTTCCACGATATCCAGCACCACCCGCTGATCTACCAGCTCCGCCCCGACATCGGCGAAGAAGCCCGAATGGCCACCATCGGAAGTTAT
>JBAYJH010000082.1:0-16496 GCA_041665185.1 Sterolibacterium sp. | reverse complement strand
GATGCGGCAGGCCACGCAGCGGTTGCCGATGTCGGTATGCACCGCGTAGGCGAAGTCCACCGCGGTCGAGCCGCGCGGCAGGACCAGGATCTTGCCTTTCGGGGTAAACACATACACCTCGTCGGGAAACAGGTCGACCTTGACGTTTTCCAGGAACTCGGTCGAATCGCCCGAGGCGGATTGCAGCTCGATCAGCGACTTCAGCCATTTGTGGGTTTTCTTCTGCAACTCGTCGAGCGCGCTCTCGTCCTTGTAGAGCCAGTGTGACGCTACGCCGGATTCCGCGATGTGGTGCATCTCGCGCGAGCGGATCTGTACTTCGACGGGAGTGCCATAGGGGCCGATCAGGGTCGTGTGCAAGGACTGGTAGCCATTGGCCTTGGGGATGGCGATGTAGTCCTTGAACTTGCCCGGCACCGGCTTGAGCAGGCCATGCAGGGCGCCCAGCGCCAGGTAGCAGTTGGGGACATCCTTGACGATGACGCGGAAACCGTAGATGTCCAGCACCTGGGAAAACGACAGATGCTTTTCGCGCATCTTGCGGTAGATGCTGTAGAGCTGTTTTTCCCTCCCCATCACTTCGGCGTCGATGCCGGCTTCGGGGAGGCGCTGCCGCAGCGCCTCCATGATCTTGTCCACCACCTGGCGGCGATTGCCGCGCGCGCTCTTCACCGCCTTCTCCAGTACCCGGTAACGCAGCGGGCGGAGGTGGCGGAAGGCCAGTTCCTGAAGCTCGCGATACAGAGCATTTAGGCCCAGCCGGTTGGCGATCGGGGCGTAGATATCCAGCGTTTCGCGGGCGATGCGGCGGCGTTTCTGGGGCGCCACCGCGCCGAGCGTGCGCATGTTGTGGAGGCGGTCGGAGAGTTTGATGAGGATGACCCGCACGTCGCGCGCCATCGCCAGCAGCATCTTGCGGAAATTCTCCGCCTGCGCTTCCTCGAACGTCTGGTTCTCGATCCGGTCGATCTTCGAGACGCCGTCGACCAGTTCGGCGACGGCCTTGCCGAACTTTTCCGCGAGCTCCTGTTTGGGGATCGCGGTATCTTCCATCACGTCATGGAGCAGCGCGGCGGTTAGCGCCTGCGGGTCGAGATGCCAGTCGGCGAGGGTGTCGGCGACGGCGAGCGGATGCGAGATATAAGGGTCGCCGCTGGAACGGAACTGGCCGAAATGCGCGGTGTTGCCGAAAATGTAGGCCGATTCGATGCGGGCCACTTCATCGGCTTTGAGATAGCTTGAAAGCTTGTTGCGGAAACGTTCGAGATCCTCCGCCAGGTCGACCGGCGAGTGCATCTCCAACGGTATGAGTGTTCCCTCGTCGTCGGCGAGTCCTGGATCGGCTACCGGCATCGGATTCATGATTTTGGCATGACTCTGATTACCGGCTGCCCGTCAAGTCTGGCTGCGATTGAGAATTTCGAGGCCGACCTTGCCGGCGGCGATCTCGCGCAAGGCGATGACGGTGGGCTTGTCCTTGTCGAACTGGACCTGGGGCGTGCTGCCCAGGGTGATCTGGCGGGCCCGGTAGGTGGCGACCAGGGTCAGCTGGAAGCGATTGGGGACGTACTTGAGGCAGTCGTCGACTGAAATGCGGGCCATGGTTATTCCTTCTGGGCAAGTAAGGTGAATAGTTCGGGGTGGCGCGCCTGCTGTGGCGCAAGCCGCAGACGAGAGGCACGAACGGCCGCGGCCAGGTCGCCGATCGCGGCCGTCAACTCATTGTTGATTATAACGTATTCGAACTCCGACACATGCCGCATCTCGGTTAGCGCGGCGCGGTGGCGGCGGGCGATGGTTTCTGCATCGTCGGTGCCGCGGCCACGCAGCCGGCGCTCCAGTTCGGCCAGCGAGGGCGGCATGATGAAGATACCGACGGCATCGCGGAAACATCCGCGTACCTGCTGGGCGCCCTGCCAGTCTATCTCCAGCAGCACATCGCGTCCCGCCGCGAGTTCCCGTTCCAGCCAGACCCGCGAGGTGCCGTAGCAGTTGCCATGCACTTCCGCCGATTCCAGGAAGTCGCCGCGGCCGCGCATGGCGAGAAACTCCGCCATGTCGATGAAGTGGTAGTCGCGGCCGTCCTGCTCGCCCGTCCGGGGGGCACGGGTGGTGTAGGAAATCGACAGGTGTACTTGGTGGTCGCGTGCCAGCAACTCGCGCACCAGGGTGGTCTTTCCAGCGCCGGAGGGGGCTGAAACGATGAAGAGGATGCCGCTCATTTCGGGTCTCCAAGGACTCCTTGCCGGTTGCGTGCTTGGGGCGCCCGGCAGGATTGATTGATCAAGTGACGCCGGCCCGCTGGAGAAAATTGCCCAGGTGCAGGTCGCTCTTGCTGATGTGGTTGATCTGCCAATCGACCAGCAGCAGTTGTATGCGGAACAGCAGATAGAACCGTCCCCGCTCGTTGCACTCGATCTCGGATCTTAACTCGGCAAAGAACCGGCCGAATGTCTCGTGCTGCTTTACGTGCTCCTTGGCGAAAGGGTAGGAGTAACGCCGCATCAAATTTTCCTCGGAACTGAACAAGGAGTTGACCTGGCTGGCGATGTTGTCGAGGGCCGCACCGGTGCGTACGCCCCAGCCGCCAACCTGTTTCGCCAGTTCATCCATGCGCAACAGCAACTCCTGATGCTGGGTGTCGATTTCGCGGATACCCACGGAGTATTCGTTGCGCCAACCGATCTCCATGCCGGATGCTGGCTTTTCCACCGGCTGCCCGACTCGCGCGGACTCGCGGCAACGGTCCAGGTAGACCCGCACCGCCCGATCGTCGGGTGCAGCTTTCAAGCATTCATCGAACAGCGGCATGGCCAAATCGGGGCGCCCGAGGTGAAAGAACGCCAAGGCATCCTCGAACGTTACCAGCGTCTCGAGCTTGGCCAGGCGCAGGGGCTCGGGATCGATATCGAACACTTCGTAGACCGATTGCGCCTGGAAACGGCCCTTGACGCGCAGCCGGTCGATGAAGCGGACGCAGTAGGCGCTCCGGTCTTCGATGGCGTGCAAGGTATGGGCACTGATCAAGAGCGGCGTGCCGTAGTCCTTGGTCAGGCTTTCGAGACGCGAGGCGAGATTGACCGCATCGCCGATGACGGTGCTGTCCATGCGGTTATGGCCGCCCACGGTGCCCATGATCACCAGTCCGGTATTGATGCCGATGCCGATGCGTATCGGCATGTAGCCGGCACGGGTCCGGCCCTGGTTGTATTCCGCCAGTTGCCGCAGCATATCGATGCCGGCGCGCACCGCGTCGTCCGCGGAGCCGGGAAACAGCGCCATGATGCCGTCGCCGATATACTTGTCGATGATGCCGAAGTTGCCGGCGACCACCGGTTCCATGGTGCTGAGGTAGGAATTGATGAAGCGGAAGTTCTCGGCCGGCAGGATGGATTCCGACAAGGCGGTGAAGTCCCGGATGTCGGAGAACAGCAGGGTCATCTCCTGCTCGACGAAATCCCCCAGTTTGACGTCGACGATGCTGTCGCGTTTCAGCAGGCGCAGGAACTGTAGTGGCACAAAGCGGCCGTAGGCGACCTCGGCCGGCGTGGGTTCGAGGGTCTGTGTCGGTGTCACAACGGAATCGGGCATTGGAAAAAAGCTGATAATAAACAAAGCCAAGTATAAGCGTCTTGGAGGCCGAACGGTTGATTCCGGCCAGGCGGAATCAACCGATGAGTTTGAAAATCATCCGTGCCGCGACCAGTAGCAGCAAGGCGGCGAACGCGCGCTTCAAGGGTCGTGAAGGGAGCCGATGGGCCAGATTGGCGCCGAGCGGCGCCGTTACGCTGCTGGCCGCCACGATGGCCGGCAAAGCCGGCAAATACAGGTATCCCAAGCTCCAGTCCGGCAGATCCGGGCTGCTCCATCCGGTCATCACGTATCCCAGCGTGCCGCTGAGCGCGATCGGCAAGCCGATCGCGGCGGCAGTGCCGATGGCTTTCTTCAGGTCGATATTGCACCAGATCAGGTAAGGGACCGACAGCACGCCGCCGCCGCCGGCGATCAGGCTCATCACCAGGCCGATGCCGCTGCCGACCGCCGTCAGCGACAGGCTCCCCGGCAAGGTCCGGCGGGGCAGGGGGCGCAGATCGAGGGCCATCTGGATGGCGATGAAGATGAGAAAGGCGATGAAGAACATCGCCAACATGTGTGTCGGTAGCGCGTTTGCCAGCAGCGACCCGGCGAGTGTGCCGATTACGATGCCCGGGGTTATGGCAATCACCACCGCCCATAATACGGCCCGGTGACGGTGGTGCGCACGCAGGCTGAAGACCGAACTGAAAACGATCGCCGCCATCGACGTGCCCAGCGCCAGACGCAAGGCGATGTCGGCTGACCATTGCCTGGCCAGGAAGATTTCATGCAGTGCCGGCACCATCAGGATTCCGGCGCCGATACCGAACAGCCCGGCAAAGAACCCGGCAGTGCCGCCGATCAGCAGAAAAATCAGGAGAGTCAGCAGCATAGAGGTGCCAAGTAGAGTCCGGCACACATTCTAGCTTGACAGGACTGGAGACGTTTCGTATGTTGCAAGTCCGATGCGATACGATTTCCAGGCTCTAGCGGCAGCCACCCATGAGGTGTTCCGATGACTGACGGCATGGTCACTCGCGGGCTCAAGCGCATACGCGGGCTGGCGGGCGCCGCCGCTGAAACGCATCATCTGCCGCCCAAGCAGCTACAGCTATTGCGGCAGCAGTTGCGGGAATGTGCCGAAGGTGTCGGCGGCGAAGTGTCGGCGCGAATGCGGGCAGCGCGTTTGGGGGAGAGCTACCTGAAACTCGATGCTGACGGCCGTCACCAATTGTTGCGCCTGATCGCCCTCGAGTTCGGACCGGACCCGAGGGCGGTGGATCAGGCGCATGCCGCCTATCAGGCGGCGATCGGCACGACGGCACAATGGGATGCGGAAGCCGGCTTGCGCGCGGCCATGCGCTCGGCGCGGATCTCCATCCTGACCCAGTTCAACGCACTGCCGCAAGGGGTCAAATTTCTGGTCGACCTGCGCCAGGACCTGTTGCACTTTCTCGACCAGGATTCCGAACTCGCGGCGCTCGACCGGGAACTGGAAACGCGCCTGACCGCCTGGTTCGACGTGGGCTTTCTCGAATTGACGCGGATCAGCTGGAATTCCCCGGCGCTGCTGCTGGAAAAGCTCATCCGCTACGAAGCGGTGCATGAGATCCGCTCCTGGACGGATCTCAAGAACCGTCTCGATTCCGACCGCCGTTGCTATGCCTTCTTTCATCCGCGCATGCCGATGGAACCGCTGATCTTCGTCGAGGTGGCGCTGACCAATCGCCTGGCCGACAGCGTGCAATCGCTGCTGGACGAGAGCGCACCGGTTTTCGACGCACGACGCGCCGACACGGCGATCTTCTATTCGATCTCGAATACCCAGGCCGGTCTGCGCGGCATTTCCTTCGGCAATTTCCTGTTGAAGCGCGTGATCGACGACCTGAAGCGAGATTTCCCCAAGCTGAAATCCTTTGCCACGCTCTCGCCCTTGCCGCAACTGGCGACATGGGCGAAGAGTCATCCCGACGCGCTGGCCGCCGCCGGCGTAGATCTTGGCGCGCTGCAAAGCGGCGAATGGACAAGGGACAAACTGCTCGCCAGGCGCCTGCGAGAGCCCTTGCAGCAGTTGGCGGCGCGCTATCTGCTCGAGGCTAAATCGCCGGCGCTTGGGCCATACGATCCGGTTACGCGTTTCCATTTGGGCAATGGCGCCCGCATCGAGCGCATCAACTGGCTTGCCGACACCAGCCCGAAAGGATTTCGGCAATCGCTGGGACTGATGGTAAATTATGTCTACGATCCGGAAGAGATCGAGAACAATGTCGAGGCCTACAGCAATGACGGAAAGATCATGGCATCAGCCTCGGTGCGCCGCTTGGCGCGGCAATAAAACCAGCAACATGACAATAACTCAAGGAGACAAATATGCTACGTAGAACCATGCTCGGCGCGTTCGGCGCGTTGACACTTGGCCTGGTTGTGGCGCATGCCCCGACCGCGCTTGCCCAGCAGGCCAAGGTCCTGAAGATTTCGCATCAGTTTCCCGGCGGCACCATTGATGAAGGCGACTTCCGCGACCGTCTGGTGCGCAAGTTCGCCCACGAGGTCGAACAGAAGAGCGGCGGTCAGCTCAAGTTCGAAATCTACCCCGCTTCCTCGCTGATGAAGGCAGTGCCTCAGTTCAAGGGCATGAGTACCGGCGCGCTCGACATGTCGCTGTATCCGCTGGCCTATGCCGGCAGCGAATTTCCCGAGGCCAACCTTGGGCTGATGCCGGCGCTGGTGACTAGTTACGAGCAGGGCCTGCGTTGGAAGAGTTCGCCCATCGGCAAGGAACTGACTCGCCTGACCGAGGAGAAGGGCGTCAAGATCATCACCTGGGTTTGGCAGGCCGGCGGCATCGCGGCCAAAGGCAAGCCGCTGGTTAACCCCGACGACGCCAAAGGCATGAAGGTACGCGGCGGTTCCCGCGAAGTGGATTTGATGATACGCGGTGCCGGCGGCGCCGTCACCAACGTCCCCTCCAACGAAATCTACAGCGCCATGCAATCCGGCGTGCTCGACGCGGCCGTGACTTCCTCCACCTCGCTGATCAGTTTTCGCCTGCACGAGAATTCCAAATTTCTTACCGCCGGGCGGAACCACACGTTCTGGTATATGTTCGAGCCGCTGCTGATGTCGAAGAAGGCCTTCGACAGTCTGACGCCGGCACAGCAGACGCTGGTCATGGACGTCGGTGCTTCCCTGGAAAAATTCGGCATGGAGGCGGCCAAGGGCGACGACCAGCGCGTCGTGGAGGTGTATACCAAGGCCGGCAACAAGGTGGTGGACATGGACCCGGCCGCCTTCGAGAAGTGGCGCGAGATCGCCAGAAATTCTGCCTGGAAGGATTTCGAGGAGAAAGTGAAGAACGGCAAGGCGCTGATGGAAATGGCGGTCGGCGTCAAATAGGCGCATGGGACGGATCTGGAATCAGTTTGCGCGGGGCGTGAATACGCTCGGCGCGCTGATGGGTTACCTCTCCGGCTTCGCCATCGTCGCCTGCACCGCCATCCTCGTGTTCGAGGTGGTGGTGCGTTACGTGCTGGCCTGGCCGACCGATTGGGAAATCGAGCTGTCGATCATGCTGCTGATCGTCGCCACGTTCATGGGCGCGGCGTTCACCCAGGCCGCCAATGGCCATGTCGGCATCGAAGTGCTCGACGGCCTGCTCTCGCCGCGCGCCAACCGTTGGCGCAACGCGCTCGGCGACCTGTTGTCGCTGGCGTTTTGCGCCTTCGTCGCCTGGCATTCCTGGAAGTTTTTCCACGAGGCCTGGAGCGAAGGCAAGATGAGCAACACCGCCTGGGGTCCGCGCTTGTGGCCGGTGTATTTCTCCATGGCGCTGGGCATGAGCCTGCTTTCCCTGCAACTGCTGGTGCAGATCGGCGAACGGCACGTCCGGCCGCATTGGGAGGATGTCGAATGAGCACCTTGCAAGTAGGCGTGCTGTTCGGCCTGGCGACATTCGTGGCGCTGTTTTCCGGCATGCCGATCGCCTTCGCCGTGGGCGGCGTGGCCTTGGTGTTCATGTTGCTCTACATGCCGGTGGAGACGGTCGGGATGGTCGCCGAGACCATCTATTCCGAACTCGACAACTTCGTTTTGCTGACCATTCCGCTGTTCGTCCTGATGGGTGCGGCGATCGGCAAGTCGCGCGCCGGCGGCGATTTGTATTCGTCGCTGAACCGCTGGATGGGACGCGTTCCGGGCGGCCTCGGAGTCGCCAACGTGCTGGCTTGTTCGGTATTCGCCGCCATGTGCGGTTCCAGTCCGGCGACCTGTTCGGCGATCGGCAGTTCGGGCATCCCGGAGATGCGAAAACGCGGCTACTCGGCCGGATTGGCGGCCGGCATCATCGCCGCCGGCGGTACCTTGGGCATCCTCATCCCGCCGTCGCTGACACTGATCCTCTATGGCATCGTCACCGAGCAGTCCATCGGCAAATTGTTCATGGCCGGCGTCGGCCCCGGTCTGTTGCTGACGGCATTCTTTTCCGTCTGGGTGGTGATCCGTTACCGCCAGGAAAAGCGCATGGTGCAGTCCGGCCTTGAGACCACCGCCAGTCGCGAGATCCTGCGCGAGGAAAGCTTCACCTGGCGCGAGAAGCTGGAGACGCTGCCGCGCCTGGCGCCGTTCATCGCCATCATCGGCATCGTCATGGTGGCGCTGTATGGCGGCTGGGCGACGCCGTCGGAGGTTGCCGGCATCGGCGCATTCTTCTCGCTGCTGATGGTGGTGGCGATCTACCAATGTTACCGCTGGGCCGATCTGAAGATCATCCTCGGCGGCACGGTGCGCGAGTCGACCATGGTGATGATGATCATCGCCATGTCCTTTCTCTACACCTACGTCATGAGCTACCTGCACATCACCCAGGAGGTCGCGCAATGGCTGGTGGCGCTGCCGCTCGGCAAGTGGGCGTTCTTCGTCGGCGTGAACATCCTGCTGGTGGTGCTGGGGTTTTTCTTGCCGCCGGTGGCAATCATCCTGATGGTGATGCCGGTGATCCTGCCCGCGCTCAAGGTCCACGGCATCGACCTGATCTGGTTTGGCGTCGTCATGACGATCCTGATGGAGATGGGGCTGATTCACCCGCCGGTCGGCCTGAATCTGTTCGTCATCAATTCGATTGCGCCGGATATCCGCATGCGCGACATCATCTGGGGCACCCTGCCTTTTATCGGACTGATGATTCTCTCCATCGTGGTGCTGTCCCTGGTCCCCGAAATCGCCCTGTGGCTGCCGCACCAGGCCAAATGAACTTGCCGTCACCCTCATGAACGAAAACCTGTATGCGCTGTTGGCCTCCCGCTTCCCGAAGGAACACGAAGCACCCTGCATGATCCTGCCCGACGGCAGGGTGTGGACTTACGGCGACGTGGAGCGCGCCAGCGGCCGCGTCGCCAACCTGATCAAGGCGCTGGGACTGAAGCCCGGCGACAGGGTTGCCGCGCAAGTGGAAAAGACTCCGGAAGCACTGGTGCTGTATCTGGCTGCGATTCGCGCCGGCATGGTGTTTCTGCCGATGAATCCGGCGTATCGGCGCCACGAGGTCGAGTATTTCCTTGACGATGCCCGGCCCGGCCTGTTCGTCTGCCAGCCGCAAAACCGCCAGCTTGCCGACGAACTCGCGGCCAACCTGGCGGCATCGGCCGGGCGTGGCGTCTGCCAGGTGCTGGAACTCGGCGATGACGGCCGGGGTTCCTTGATCGACGCGGCGACGCCCTATTCGGACAACTTCCGGAGCGTATCGAGGAAAGGCAGCGATCTGGCCGCCATCCTGTATACCTCGGGGACCACCGGTCGTTCCAAGGGCGCCATGCTGTCGCACCGGAACCTCGCCGCCAACGCCACGGTACTGCATGCCTACTGGCGCTTCCAGCCGGGCGACGTGCTGCTGCACATGCTGCCGATATTCCATGTGCATGGTCTGTTCGTCGCCTGCCACTGCGCCCTGCTGAACGGCTCGGCGATGCTGTTCGAGCCGAAGTTCGACGCCGCGCGGGCGATGCGGCTGCTGCCGCGGGCATCCGTGTTCATGGGCGTGCCGACTTATTATGTGCGCCTGCTGGCGGAGCCCGGTTTCAATCGCACAAGCTGCGAGCACATCCGCCTGTTCGTGTCCGGCTCGGCACCCTTGCTCAGGGAAACTTTCGAGGATTTCCACACGCGCACCGGCCACACCATCCTCGAGCGTTACGGCATGACCGAAGGCGGTATGTTCACCTCCAATCCCTACGACGGTGAGCGGCGTGGCGGAACCGTCGGATTTCCGTTGCCGGGCACGCTGATCCGCGTCGTCGACGACGCCGGCAGGGCAATCCCGGCGGGTGAGATCGGCAATGTCCTGGTCCAGGGCGATAACGTCTTTTGCGGCTACTGGGGCATGCCGGAAAAGACCCGGGAGGAATTCACCGCCGACGGCTACTTCAAGACCGGCGACATGGGCAGCCTCGATGCCGACGGCTACCTCACCATCAGCGGCCGCTCGAAGGATCTGGTGATCAGCGGCGGCCTCAACATCTACCCCAAGGAGATCGAGGAATTCATCGACGCCCTGCCCGGCGTCGCCGAATCGGCGGTGATCGGATTGCCGCATGCGGATTTCGGCGAAGCGGTGAGCGCTGTAGTGGTGCGCCGGAAGGATGCCGCGGCCGCACGCTTGACCGAGGCAGGCATCATCGCGGCGCTGAAGGGCGAACTTGCAGGCTTCAAGATTCCCAAGCGGATTTTTTTTGCCGAAGAACTGCCCCGCAACGCCATGGGCAAGGTGCAGAAGAACCAGTTGCGCGAGTGCTATACGCTTTGATACCGGATTGATTCAGGCATAAAATAGTCTTGTCGCCGGGCCGTGGTTGTTCGCGTACATTGCCTTTGGTCCCACCGCGACCCCAATCATAAGAATACCGAGGAGAACATTTCATGCGCAAAGGCTTCGTTAAACTTTTCTGCATCGTCACGGCCACACTGTCATTGCTCGACACCGCAGCCGCCGCCGAACCCATCAAGGTGATCTATCATCTCAACGAGGGGCTGGAGCAGGCCAGCAACGGCCTGCGGAACATCCGCAACCATCTTAGCGTCGACCCGAGCGCCAAGATCGTCGTCGTCACTCATGCTGCCGGCATCAACTTCCTGCTGGAAGGCGCCAAGGACAAGAACGGCAATCCCTACGAGATCATCGTCGACGACCTCGCCGCCAAGGGAGTCGACTTCCGCGTCTGCAATTTCACGCTAACGAGCCGCAACATCGACAAGAAGTTGGTGCATCCGGCGGCGACGATCGTACCCTCGGGCGTCGCCGAGGTGGCTCGTTTGCAGGCACGCGAGGGGCTCGCCTATCTCAAGCCCTGAGTTGAACTGGAACGGCATCGATACCGTCCTGCTCGACATGGACGGCACGCTGCTCGACCTGAATTTCGACAATCACTTCTGGCAGCACCATGTACCCTTGCGCTACGCCGAGGCGCTTGGTCTACAGTTACAGGTGGCACGCGATGAACTCATGGCGCGCTACCATGTGCGGGCCGGTTCGCTCGAATGGTACTCGGTGGATTTCTGGGAAACCGAACTGGAGCTCGACATCATGCGCTTGAAGGAGGAAGTGGCGCACCTGATCGCCGTGCATCCGCACGTCGTCGCCTTCCTTACCGCGCTGCGGTCGTCCGGCAAGAGTGTGGCGCTGGTGACCAATGCCCACCACAAGAGCCTGACGCTGAAGATGAGCCGCACCGGCTTGCAGGACTATTTCGACGAACTCGTGACGTCCCATGAACTCGGCCTGCCCAAGGAAGATCCGCTATTCTGGCAACGGCTGCGGGCGCGCATTCCCTTCGACCCGGCGACCACGCTGCTGGTCGAGGACAGCCTGGCGGTACTCGATTCGGCGCGCGCATACGGCATCGCGCAGTTGATCGCGGTGCGGCGACCGGATACCTGCCGCCCGCCCAAGGGCACCGGGGTCTATGCGGCGATCGATGATTTCAGCGAGTTACTGCCCATCGCGTGACGAGGATCTTCACCGAGATTCTTCCCGGGTCTGCAAGTCGAGCATTTTCGCGTACTTGGCGAAACTGTTGCTACAGCCGATGAGGATATGCACCAGGCCGGGGACGCCGTCGAGGAAGCCCAGCCGCAGAATATAGAACTTGATGAAGCGCAGCAGCGGGGACAGCAGCAGACGGCCGACATCGGCACGCTGTCCGGCGGCATGGGCCTGCTGGGCGGCCAGGGTTGTATAGCGGTCCTGTTTGGCGAGGTAGGCGTTGAGGGTTTCCGCCGAGTCGTGCAGGAGGTCGCCGTTCAAATTGCCGACCGTGGCCTCGGTCAGTACCTTCTCATGCACGCCGTCGTCCGACCAGCGCGCGTGACGGCGATCGAAGAGACGCAGGCTCCAGTCGGGATAACCTTCGCCGTGGCGCAGGTAGCGGCCGAGGAAGCGGTTGCAGCGTGGAAAGCGATAAGCGCTGTGCTGCGGTGCGGCCAGTGCAAGCAGGATCGCATCGCGCAATTCCTCGCTGACGCGCTCGTCGGCGTCGATGCAGAGCACCCAGTCGTGTTTGGCCTGCGCTACGGCAAATTGCTTTTGCGGACCGAAG
The DNA here is from genome assembly GCA_041665185.1 of Sterolibacterium sp. Taxonomy (GTDB): domain Bacteria; phylum Pseudomonadota; class Gammaproteobacteria; order Burkholderiales; family Rhodocyclaceae; genus JACRAR01. The sequence goes on along the minus strand of JBAYJH010000082.1, from coordinate 4,335 downwards.
CCGCGCCAGTCGGCGTGGATCGCCCGCGCGCCGCGTTGTTGCGCGAGTTCCACGCTGCCATCCTGGCTGCCGGAATCGACGACCACGATCTCGTCGCAGAAATTCAGGCTGTCGAGGCAGGCGGGCAGTTGCGTGGCGGCGTTGTGGGTGATCAGGATAGCCGCAAGCGGCGAACGGGCGGCGGGCATGAGTCGTCTATAATCCGCGATGTGCAAGCCTCTCATTCTATTCGGAAAGCTCCTGCCACGGCGATTGTGTCGTCGATGGTGCCGGCGAAACCCGTTGCTCCGCGCGCGATCCTGCTGGTGAAAACTTCCTCACTCGGGGATGTGGTGCATAACCTGCCGGTGGTCAGCGACTTGCGCGCGATGTTTCCCGAGACGGCCATCGACTGGGTGGTGGAGGAGGCCCTGGTCGGAATTCCGCGCCTGCATCCGGCCGTGCGACGAATCATCCCGGTGGGGTTGCGGCGCTGGCGCAGATCGCTGCTGAGCGCGCAAAGCTGGCGTGACCTGGCGGCGTTCCGGCGGGAGTTGCACGCTGAGGCTTATGACGTGGTGCTCGATACCCAGGGGCTCATTAAGAGCGGTCTGATCGTTCGCCAGGCCAGACTCGCCGCTCGCGGCCGGTGTTGCGGCTATCTCGCGGAGGCGGCGCGCGAACCGCTGGCGGCAAGGTTCTACGACGAGGGTTTTGCCATTCCGAAGAATCTCCATGCGGTCGAGCGGAATCGCTGGCTGGCGGCTGCGGTTTTCGGTTATGCCGTCGACATGCCGTTGGATTATGGCGTCGCCCGCTCGCCGGTGCGGTCGGCTGACTTGGCATGGCTGCCTCGGAGCGTGTCCGCCTACGCCGTGCTGCTGACCGCGACCAGCCGCGACGACAAGCTTTGGCCGGAGCAAGACTGGCTGAAGCTGGCGTCGGCACTGGCGCAACGTGGCATCACTTGTATCCTGCCGGCCGGCACCGATGCGGAGCGTCAGCGCGCAACGCGGCTGGCGGCGGGAATGTCGCCAGCCCTGGTGGCCCCGCCATTGCAGATCGGCGAGATTGCCGATCTTTGCGCCGGTGCGCGGTTGGTGGTGGGTCTCGACACCGGCCTGACGCACCTCGCCGCGGCGCTTGAGCGCCCCACCCTGGCGCTGTTCAGCGGCTCCGATCCACGGCTGACGGGCGTTTATGCCGGCTCAGACGGCGCAGCACGTATCCGCAACCTCGGCGCGCCGGGAGATCCGCCCAGCGCCGAGGCGGCAATCGCCGCGGTCCACGAGTTGCTCGGTTGATGCGGCTCGGGCTGTATACCCTGTTGTTGCTATTCGTGCTGCCCTGGGCGCTGTTGCACCTGCTGTGGCGGGCGCGGCGACAGCCGGAATATCTACGACACTGGGGTGAGCGTTTCGGCTGGTATGCAAAGCGGTTGCCTGGCCCGGTTATCTGGCTGCATGCCGTCTCGGTCGGCGAAACACGCGCCGCACAGCCGCTGGTGGCCTTGCTCAGGCGACGCTATCCCGGGTACCGGATCTTGTTCACCCATATGACACCGACCGGACGGCAGACCGGGGAGGAAATCTTTGGCGACGACGTGGACCGAGTCTATCTGCCTTACGACTATCCCTGGGCGGCGCAACGATTTCTTGAGCATTTCCGGCCGGTGCTGGGCATCATCATGGAAACCGAATTGTGGCCGAACCTGATCGCCGCTTGCCAGCGCGTGGATTGTCCGCTGCTGCTGGTCAATGCGCGACTGTCGGAGAAATCGGCGCGGGCCTATGGGCGTTTTTCGGCATTGACGCGACAGGCATTGCATGGCCTGACAGCGGTGGCTGCGCAAGCCGAGCCTGATGCGCGGCGACTGGAAATGCTTGGCGCCACGGAAGTGACGGTGACCGGCAACCTGAAATTCGACATCGATCCGCCGCCAGAGCAACTGGCGCTAGGCGGCAGACTTCGGTCCCTGTGGGCAGACCGGGCGATCCTGCTGGCGGCTTCCACGCGCGACGGGGAGGAAGCGCTGCTGCTGGATGCCCTATGCGCCAAACCGATACACGGCATGCTGCTGGTGATCGTGCCGCGCCATCCGCAACGCTTTGGCGACGTCGAGAAACTCATTGCGGCGCGCGGCCTGCGCTGGCAGAAGCGTAGCGAGGATGTTCCGGTCGCACCGGAAACGCAGGTGTTGCTGGGCGACAGCATGGGCGAGATGTTCGCCTACTACGCGGCCAGCGACGTCGCTTTTGTCGGCGGCAGCCTGCTCGACTACGGCAGCCAGAACCTGATCGAGGGCTGCGCAGTCGGCGTGCCCTTGCTGCTGGGACCATCGGTGTTCAATTTTGCCGAAGCGGCGCGGGCGGCGCTGGCATGCGGCGCCGCGCGGCCGGTGGGGAATGCCGAGGATTTGATTGCCGCGGCGGCGGAGTTGTTGGCCGATGCCGCGGCGCGGCAACGCATGGGCAGCGCGGGGCGGGCCTTCGTTGCCCTGCATCGCGGCGCCAGCGCGCGGACCATGGCGTTGCTCGACGGGGTGCTGGCCGCCGCAACAAACACGCGGCGTTGAGAACCTATTCGAGCAGGCTGTTTACCGCGGCGACGTCTTCGTCGCCTAGCAGACCGGCTGCCGCCTTCAGTTTCAGCTGGGCCGCCAACGTCTCCAGCCGCCCTTTGACGAGATCGCGGCGGGTCGAGAAGAGCTGCTGCTGGGCATTCAGCACATCGATGTTGATACGCACGCCGACCTCGTAGCCGAGTTTGTTGGAGTCGAGCGCTGATTGCGAGGAAACCACCGCCTGCTCCAAGGCTTTGACCTGGGCGAGTCCGGAGGTCACGCCCAGATACGCCTGGCGCGCCGAGAGTGCCGCGCCGCGGCGGGCGTTCTCCAGGTCGGCTCGCGCCTTCTCGCGCAGCGCCACCGCTTCCCGGTTTCTCGATGAGGTTGCGCCGCCCGAGAAAATCGGAACGGCAAGCTGCAAGCCGACGGTGGTGGTATGGGTGTCGCTTCCCGGGATGATGGTCGATCCGAAAGTGCCGCTGGTTTGCGAACTGAGACCGCGTCCCGCCACCAGGTCCAGCGTCGGGTAGTGGCCGGCGCGCTGCTTGTCGATCTCGCGGTTGGCGATTTCCAGGCCGGCCTGGCTGAGCCGCACGGCAAGGCTGTTTTGTTCGGCGGATTCGACCCACTTGGCGATGTCGTCGGGTTGCGGACGGCTGATCTGTAGGCCGGTCTTGAGATTCTTCAGGGTTTCCGGTTCCTTGCCGACGATGGTGCGCAACACTTGTTGCTTGACCAGCAGGTCGTTGTCGGCGGCGATTTCCTGTGCCGTGGTCAGGTCGTAGCGTGCCTGGGCCTCGTGGGTGTCGGTGATGGTGGCGGTGCCGACCTCGAAATTGCGCTTGGCCGAGGCCAGTTGTTCGGCAATCGCCGTCTTTTGTGCCCGTGCCGTCGCCAGATTCTCCTGTGCCAGCAGCACGTCGAAATAGGCCTGGGCGACGCGCACGATCAGATCCTGGCGGGCCAAGCCATACTGTGCTTCGGCTTGTGCCACGGCGAGTTCCGATTGCTTGTAGCCCGCCCAGTTCTGCCAGCGGAACAGCGGTTGGGACAGGTTCAGCGACCAGCCGCTGGTGTTGAACTGGCGGGGGACCTCGGTCGCCGGCGTGGCGCGCGATAAGGTATCGTAGTCGCTCCATTGCGTGTTGGCCGACAGCCCCACCGTCGGCAGCAGGCCGGCGCGACCTTGCGGCAGTTTTTCGCGGCCGGCGTTGAGCGCGGCGCGCGCAGCGGCGATCTGGGCATCATACCCGACGGCGTCGCGATACACACCCAGCAGATCGGCGGAGTGTGCCAACCCGCCCGAGCCAACGGCGAATGCGGTAACCAGCAGCAACGGCAGTACTTTTTTCATGACTGACTCCTATCCTTCAATATGTCGGCATGGTGTGATCAACCTGCTGTGCCCAGGCTGCAACACCACCGTATAAATTCAATACCTGCGAAAACCCCTGCTGCTCAAGAAACAAGGCGACCTGATAACTGCGCGCGCCATGGTGGCAGATCACCACGGTGTCGGCGTTGCGATCGAGTTCCATCAACCGCGCCGGGACGCTGCGCATCGGCATCAGCCTGGCGTCCGGAATGCGGCATACTTCGAACTCCCAGGGCTCGCGGATGTCGACGAGTTGCGGCTTGATCCGGGTACCGGCAGCACATTCGTCGAGCCAAGACTTGAGTTGAGACGCGCTGATCTGTTGCATATTCCTCAGAACGTGAAGCGGGCCGGCTGTGGGGCATTGGCCAGGGCAGGGACTACGGTTTCGAACAGGCTGACGCTGTTGTAAGCG
>JBAYJH010000081.1:0-16550 GCA_041665185.1 Sterolibacterium sp. | reverse complement strand
GTGTGGGCCGCGCTGCAAGTGGCGAAGCGCCCGGAGAACAAGGGCAAGCTGGCGGTAGTGATCATTCCTTCGTTCGGCGAACGTTACTTGTCGACCGTGCTGTATCAGCATCTGGAGGTCTAAGTTTCATGATGCGCCGGCTACGCCCCGAAGGAAGTCCCCTGGTGGGACGCCCCGAAGGAAGTCCCCTGGTGGGACGCCCCGAAGGAAGTCCCCTGGTGGGACGCCCGCGATCGTGAAAGTTAGCGACGTTCCCATGGTCCCCCACCCCCAGCCCAGCCCCTGCCCCGGGGCGGGGGGCTAAATGTGCTCGCTACGCTCGATATCACCAGGCGCACGCTTCGGCGTATTTCGCATTAACAAGGTAAACTCGGGGGACGATGCCATTCGATTTCGATACCCCCATCGATCGCCGCGCCAGCGATTCGGTCAAGTGGGGCAAGTATGCCGGGCGCGACATCATTCCACTGTGGGTTGCAGACATGGATTTCGCAGCGCCGCCGGCGGTGCTCGACGCGCTGCGCCGCCGCGTCGAACACGGGGTCCTCGGCTATGGCGGAGCGTGGCCGTCGCTCACCGCAGCGGTGCAGGACCATCTGGCACGCGAGTATGGCTGGCAGGTGGAGGCCGACTGGCTGGTGTGGTTGCCGGGCCTGGTCGTCGGCCTCAATGTGGCCTGCCGTGCGGTCGGCGCACCGGACAGCGAGGTGTTCACCGCCACGCCCGTTTATCCTCCCTTCCTCTCCTCGCCGCGCTTTTCCCAGCGTCGTGTGGTGAGCGCGCCGCTGGCCAGAATCGATGGCCATTGGGAGTGGGATTTCGCCGGCCTTGAGGCGGCACTGTCGCCCGCCACCCGGCTGTTCCTGCTGTGCCATCCGCATAACCCGGTGGGGCGGGTGTGGCGCGCGGACGAACTGCGGCGCATCGCCGAGATTGCCGAGCGGCACGACCTGATCGTCTGTTCGGACGAGATCCACTGCGGGCTGGTGCTCGACCGCGATCTGCGCCACCAACCCTTCGCCGCCACTTCTCCCGAGGCGGCGCAGCGCAGCATCACCCTGATGGCGCCGTCCAAGACCTTCAATATTCCCGGCCTGGGCAGCGCCTTCGCGGTGATACCCGATGCCGCCTTGCGCCGCGCCTTCCGCGCCGCCATGCAGGGCATCGTGCCGGACGTGAATGTGCTGGGACTGGCGGCGACCGAGGCGGCCTATCGTGACGCGGGTCCCTGGCATGCGGAGTTGATCGACTATCTGCGCGCCAACCGCGACCATGTCGAAGCGCGCTTCGCGGCCATGCCCGGACTCGCCATGAGCCACGTCGAGGCGACCTACCTGGCCTGGATCGATGCGCGCCAGTTCTGCCAAACCCGCGGCCTGGAGAACCCGCACCATTTCTTCGAGCAGGCCGGCGTCGGGCTATCCAATGGCGCCGATTTCGGCCGCGGCCAGCGCGGTGAGGCCGGCGACAGCAGCGGTTTCGTGCGCCTCAATTTCGGCTGTCCGCGCGCGCTGCTGGATGCCGCCCTGGATCGCATGCAGTCGGCGGTAATGACATGAGGACCGGCTGTGCCGACGAGTTTGCCAATTTGAGATCAGGTCGCAGCGCCAATACATAATCGCAATCGCCGCGTCCGCCGCCGTTTTCATTGGTCACGTCTCTTGCCGTCCTCAATTTTCGCGCCCTGTCCCGGATGGATGCCCCTGTAGTTGCGGTCGAGGTGCATCCGGCGCCCGGCCTGCCCGCCTTCACACTGGTGAGGACTCAAGTGCGCTATTGGGCGTCGAAGTTCGCGTCCTGGGAGCGGACCCCTGTCACCGCGAGCTTTCGGCCAAGAGCAGCCCGTCAACGCACCATTTGAGATGCCCGGTTTAGAATCAGTGTGGCCGTTACTGGTTACAGGCACAACGTATGGAGCGGTCATCACTAGCGAGACTGTAGCTCCCAAGATTTCTTCGGAGTTGTGGCTGGCCGTGTCGTTTTGAATCTATGGGGGCAGTATGTCGCTGAAGAAGACAAAGGAGCAGCTGATCCGACTGCTTGGCGAATCGGACTGCAATGCGATCGCGTTGTCAGGCAAATGGGGCACCGGCAAGACTCACCTCTGGAATGAGGTGAAGGACGGATCCAGCGACGAAAAGGTCAAGCGGGCTCTTTATGTTTCACTGTTTGGCCTATCGAGCGTCGACCAGGTCAAGCGCAAGCTCATTGAGACGGCGATCCCTGGCGTCGAGTCGCACGGTGGACTCTTCGATGGCCTCAAAAACCTATTCAAGGCAGGCGTCAAAGCTGCGTCAGAGCACTACAAGGCATTGGCGGCCATTAGTGACTTGAACTTGTTGTTGATGGCCCCTGTAGTGCTTCGAGGCAAGCTGATCGTTATTGATGACATCGAGCGCAAGCACCAGAACTTGGGTATCGACGAGGTGCTTGGCTTCATCGACGAATATTCGAACCAGCACGGCTCGCGATTCGTCCTGGTGCTCAATGACGACCAGCTTTCGAGCAAAGGCGATCAAGAGGAGCTTTGGAAGACCTTCCGAGAGAAAGTCATCGACCAAGAGATCAAATTGACGACGTCCGCTGAGGAAGCCTTCTCTGTCGCGATTGGGCTTGCCCATTCGGCATACGCGGAGGCGATCGAACGGGCGTCGATAGCATGCGGCCTAACCAATATCCGCGTTGTAGTCAAAGTCATCAAGGCGACCAATCAGATCTTGGCGGGTAGAGACTTGGAGGTGGCGGTCCAGGCACGGGTGGTGCCATCCATCGTTTTGTTTTCGGCCATTCACTATCGCGGGTTGGATGATGGTCCGGACATCAACTTCGCATTGAATGCAGGCAACCCTGATTGGCTGGGCTTCGGCCGGGATAGGAATAACGAGCCGACAGCCGAGGAGAAGCGCGAGGACCGTTGGCGGATGCTCATGCAGGAGTTGGGTATCCACGGCTGCGACGAGTTTGAGAAGCGGTTGGTTGAATTCTTGGAGTCCGGCCTCTTCGAAGCCGCCAGCATCGAAGCGATCATCGGTCGCTACGTGGTAGAAAAGGAAGCGATGGAGGCGAGGCAGGCTGCCCAGGACTTTCTCAAACGGGTCTTATGGGACCATCGTGTCGACGAGGCGCAGTTGGTTGCGGAAGCCGCTGCCTTTCCTGCAAGGGCGGGTCTTCTCGATCCATTCGTCGCAACGGAGCTCGATTCATCGCTCGCGGAACTGCCTGGAGGGGCAGCGATTGGCCAAGCGATCATTGATGGCTGGATCGAGGCGTTTAGGGTGAACAATCCAACCACGGTGGATGATGAGAACCCTTTCAACAACCCCCTCCATCCCAATATTCAAGCCGAGTTTGCCAAAGTTAAAGCTACCGCTCAGGCAAACGCTACAGTCGTCGATTCGTGCATGCACATCATGGAGAATGGTGGCTGGGGGCCGCTGGAAGAGGCGGTCATGAGGCGAGCCACAGCGGGCGATTTTGAGATTGCTATCCGCGAGATGGAGGATTTGGACAAGCTTCGCCGTTTCATGCGCCGGATGATCGAGATGCGGCTTCAACGCGCGACCTACGATCCCCACTTCGGCAAAGCCACGGATCACTTTGTGGAGGCCTGCCGAACCATCGCCAACGATACGGCATCGCCTCGCTTGGCTGGCCTGATCAAGCGGCTGTTCAGTAGACCTACATTGGCGTCCGAACTCGCTCCCCAATTGCATGCTACCGGGCAAGCGTCGGACCCCTAAGGATTGGGCGGCACGCCAAATTGTCCAAGGGGAGAAACGACGGCTCCCCCTGCTTAGCGGTCGCTCAGATTGACGAAGCGAAGGTCGGCAACGGGCACCTAGTTCGCATTCGATTCCGCTGTTCCACTCCCGGTTAGCGGACGGCCATTCTATTTTGTGCCCATCAAGGTCATTGAGGGCTGGAACCCTCAGGTTTCAGCCAGCCGGCTTTCCGAATTGACCAGTGCCATCAACTCGTCGGCAGGCAATGGACGGGAAAAGAAGTAACCCTGGATTTCATCGCAGCCCAGGCTTTTCAGGAAGGACAGTTGCGCCGCGTTTTCGACGCCCTCGGCGATGACTTTGAGGCGCAGTTGCTTGGCCATGCCTGCAATGGCGCCGGCAATGGCGCAGTCGTCGGCGTCGCCGGGGGTGCCGGTGATGAAGGAGCGGTCGATCTTCAGCGTATCGATGGGAAAACGCTTGAGGTAGGACAGGCTGGAAAAGCCCGTGCCGAAATCGTCCAGCGACAGCGAAATACCCATCGCATGCAAGTCGTCCATCATCGAGATGACGCTCTCGGTATTGTTCATCAACATGCTTTCGGTCAGTTCCAGTTCCAGCCAGGCCGGGGTCAGGCGGTGCCGGCTGAGTAGTTGGCCGATGGCGCCGGGAAGCTTGGCGCTGATCTGGCGGGCGGATATATTCACCGCCAGCTTCACCGGCGCGTAGCCGCGCTGTTCCCAACTACGCGCCTGGGAGCAGGCTTGTTCCAGCACCCATTCGCCGATGCTGACGATCAGGCCGGTCTCCTCGGCAATCGGAATGAATTCTCCCGGCGGCACCATGCCGCGTTCGGGATGATTCCAGCGCACCAGCGCCTCGGCGCCGATGATGCGTCCCGAGGCGATATCCACCTTCGGTTGATAGTGCAGCAGCAGTTCGCCCTTTTCCAGAGCCCGGCGCAAGCCGGCCTCCATGGCCAGGCGGCCTACGGCGAGCTGGTTCATCTCGGCGCTGAAGTAGGCGTAACTTTCCTGTGGGTTTTGCTTGGCCCGGTACATGGCGACGTCGGCATAACGCAACAGCGTCGCGGTGGCCAGGCCGTCCTCCGGGTAGACGCTGATGCCGATGCTGGCGCCGACGCGCAGTTCGTGTCCGTCGATAAGGATAGGGTCGCGTAGCGAGTCGAGCAGCTTCTGGGCGACATAGCCGGCGTGTTCGCGGCGTGAGATATTGAACAGCGCCGCGACGAACTCGTCGCCGCCCATGCGCGCCACCACGTCGGCGTTGCGCAAGGCGTTGCGGAAACGCTGGCCGACTTGTTGCAGCAGGCGGTCGCCGACATCGTGCCCCAGTGTGTCGTTGATCGGCTTGAAGCGGTTCAGGTCGATGAACAGCAGCGCGCCCTGCTGCTGGCTGCGCTCGGCTTCGACCAGCGCCTGGTCGATCAGGCGGTGGATCAGGGTGCGGTTGGGCAGGCCGGTGAGCGAATCGTAGAAAGCGAGATAGTTGATGCGCTCTTCGCTGCGTTTGCGTTCGGTGATATCGCTGAATATCGAGAAATAGTGGGTGGTGCGGTTCTGTTCGTTCTTCACGGCACTGATCGACGACCACTTCGGGTAGACCTCGCCGTTCTTGCGGCGCTCCCACACTTCTCCATGCCAACTGCCGCGCGTCTGGATGGCTTCGTTTCTCAGCTGGTAAAAACCCTGGTCATGGCGGTCCGACTCGAACAGGCGCGGCGTCTGGCCGATCACGTCGGCCGCCGTGTAGCCGGTGATGCGGCAAAAGGCCGGGTTCACCGAGATGATGCGTTCGGCCTCGTCGGTGATATAGATGCCTTCCTGGCTGTGTTCGAACATGCGGGTATTCAGGCGCTGCCGCTCGGCGGCTTCGATGCGGCCGGTGATGTCGGAGAGGTAGCCGATCAGGCCGCTGGGTTCCCCGTCGGCATCGCGGATCAGCGACAGGGAAAGGCTGGCCCAGAATATCTCGCCGGATTTGCGGCGGCGGCGAACCTCCATTTCGCGCCCGCCGTGCTCGAGAAAGGTGTCCTGGAGTTGCGGTTCGTCTTCCTCGTCTTCGTCGGCATACAGAAACAGGATGTTGTTGCCGACCGCTTCCTTTTCCGTATAACCGAACAGGCGCTCGGCACCCTTGTTCCAGTGGGTGATGAAGCCGGCCAGGTCCATGGTGATGACGGAGTCATTGATCTGATCGAGGATCTGGGCCTGGCGGTTGACGCGCTCCCCGCTCGCGCCGAGTTCCGCCGCGAGCCGCTCGGTCTGCGCATGCAGGTGCAGCAGCCAAGTTGTCATCTGAGCCAGCGCGGCGAGTTGCCTGCGCTCGGTTTCGCCATAGCCGCCGGCGCGTCCAGCCAGCGCGTAATAGCCCTGGGTCTTGCCGTCCAGCGTGACTTCCTGGATGATTTCATGGGCTGCATCGACCTTGAGCAGGAAGCCCCCGCGCGGGCTTGCCAACAGGTGCCGTGCAATCTCGCCGAGGATCTGGTCACGGGTGTCCGCGTCCAGTCGTTGTGCGGTCCTGAATTGCTCGGCATAGGCGCCGAACAGCTCTGAGCCCGCCAGGAGTGCATTCATGCTAGATCCCCCGGTTGACCTGGATGGTCCATTGGCAGGCCTGCACCAGGCTGCGGCAATACCCGGCAGGCGTCAGCCCGAGCGCCGCCAGCCGTTCGGCGAAATCCGGCGCGGGTGCATGCTCGGATTGCTCGACCAGGGAGAGCATGGCGCCGAGTCGGCCGTCGCGCTGCAACAGCGCCGCGACCACGTCGTCGGCGAGATTCAGCGGCGTCACGATGTCTGCCAGCGGCATGGCGAAGAGGGCTTCGAGCAGGGAGAACATGCCGATCATGAAACCGCGTTCCTGTTCTTCGCGGTCGCCGCCGCTGGCCTTGCACAGCGTTTCGATCAGGCTGGCGCGTAGCGCCGCGCGGTCCATCAGCGGGTTGTGCGCGCCGCCGCGATTCTGCGCATACAGCAATAGTTGCAGCCAACGTTGCAACTGGCGGCGCCCGAGGATGGCGATGGCCTGGCGGAAATTGGAAATCTTGTTGGCCAGCGAGAAACTCACCGAGTTCACCAGTTTGAGCAACTGGTAGGAAAGTTCGGGCGTCTGTTTCAGCAGGGCCTCGATGGTGTGCGCTTCGGCATCGCTCGCCACCAGACCGAGCAATTTCAGCAGCAGGGTACGCGAGGGGCCTTGTTGTTGCTGATTCGGCGGCGGGTGCAACGGGTACTCGCCGGCGAACCAGCCGCACCCGGCGGCCAGGGTTTGCGCGAAACCGGCGGGGGAGTCCGTGCCCATCGCCAGGTGCGGGCCGGGCAGTTGCCTGAGAACTTTCGTTACCCCGTTGTCGCTGGCGGCGGATGCAGCCAGGGCGAGCGCCGTGACGGCATCAGGGAGCTTGGCGCCGGCTTGCGGCAGGCCCCCGGCCATGACCCGGAAGCCGAGGCGCCGCAGCCGCTCCAGATCCCCTGCGGCCAGCGGATCGAGGCAGTGCGACAACGGTACCAGCAGGGTGATGCGCTGCACCGGCAGTTGCTCGGCGAGCGCGTTGGAAAGCGCGGCGGAGTCGGCCAGCGGCACGATGCAGGACATTTCACCGAGCGCCTGGCCGAGGCCGAACTCGCCGAACAGACTGGCGAGTTCCTCCAGCCGGGCGGCGGGAGGACGCGCCAGCAGCACCGCGGACCAAACGTCGCGGCTGTTGGTCACCGGATACAGGTGGGGCGGCGGGAAATGTTCCGTGGTCGACGATTCAGGTGCGGACATGGGGTTCGGACGAGTCTGGTTCAGCGACAGCATGCCATGTTTTGCGGCATTCTTGGAGCGGCATCGATCATTTCGGCCCGATTCGCGCCGAGAATGTGGCGATTCCGGCCTCGGTCACCACCGCGTCGACCGGTATGTCATGCGGTGCCGGAAGAATGCTGGCTACCCGCGCCAACTCAAAGCCGACGCCTATCGCCAGCGGCTGGCGGGCCAGCGCCGCCAGTTCCGCCAGCGTCCGGTCGAAATATCCGCCGCCGTAACCGAGGCGGTATCCGGCCGCATCGAAGGCATTCACCGGCATCAGCAGCACATCGGGGGTCACGGTCTCGCCGCTGGCGGGATAGTGGATGCCGTAACGGTCGATCAGCATCGGGCTGTCCGGCCGCCAGGCACAAAACGCCAGCGCCGTTTCGGGCGCCGTCACGCGCGGCAGGCAGGCCCTCCCGCCCGCCGCGATGAGTCTCGCCACCAGTGGCCGGCAATCGAACTCGGCCCGGATTGGCCAGCAGAACGCCAGCATCCGCGGCTGGCAACGCTGCAACAGGGCTTCCAGATGGCCTTCGATGGCGACAGACAAGCGGTGGTGCTCTTGGTGGGGCAAGGCCTCGCGTGCGGCGATTTTTTCCCGGCGCAAGGCGGAACGTTCGACGACATAAGCAGGTCTATTTTCCAAGGCCTTATCCGGCAGTGGGGTGGCGCGGGGCATGTGTTATTCTGGAACGGTACCCACGATCAGCATGTACTATTAACATGAAACATTGGCTTTGGCTACTCTCGTGCATCCCGCTGGTGGCGCTGTCCGCGCCCGGCGATGACAGGGTGCTGGCGGCGCGCGAAGCATTTCGCAACGGCGAACGGATCAAGCTCGGCAAGCAGGCCGAGGCGCTGGGTTCCATGGCCGCGCAGGGAAGCCGGCATGATCTGCAACCCTGGGTCGACTACTGGCGCCTGCAACAGCGCCTGGATGACGGCGACAGCGAAGGCGTCAAGGAGTTTCTGGCGGCGCAGCAAGGCTCCTATCTCGCCGAAAAATTGCGCGGTGAGTGGCTCAAATCGCTCGGCAGGCTGCGCAACTGGGACGAGTTCCTCGGCGAATATGCGGCGCTGGCGCAACCCGACCAGGAAACCGCATGCTACCAGCTACAGGCTCGCCTGGCCGGCGGGCTGGGCCCGGCGGCGCTGGATGAAGTGCGCCCGTTGTGGGCGAGTGCGCTGGACTTGCCTGATTCCTGCCTGCCGCTGATGGAGCAACTGAATGCCGACGGCCGCATCGACATCGATGGCGTCTGGGAAAGACTGCGGCGTTTGCTGGAGGTCAAGAAGCTCAAGGCGGCCAGGCAGGCGGCCGCCTATCTGCCGGCGGCGCAGGCGCCGAATGCCAAGACCATGGCCGCGATTGCCGACAAGCCTGCGCATGCTCTCGACAGGCTGCCGGAGAATTTTGCGGCGACACGCCTGGGACGCGAGATGGCGCTGTATGCCGTGCAACGGCTGGCCCACGGCGACCCCGCAGCCGCCGCTCGGCAATGGCAAAAGATCCAGCCGCAATTTTCCGAGGCCGAGCGTGGCTACGCCTGGGGCCAGTTGGCCTGGCAGGCGGCGCAGCAGCATCTGCCGCAAGCCTTGAACTGGTATGCGCAGGCCGCTGGCGTGCCGCTTTCCGAGGAGCAGCTGGCCTGGCAGGTGCGCGCGGCGCTGCGGGTGCATGACTGGCCGGTGGTGCTGCGCGCGATCGAGCGCATGCCGGCGAAAATGGCGGCCCAGCCCGACTGGAGCTACTGGCTGGCGCGGGCGCTGATTGCCCATAACCACCCGGACGAAGCGCGCGCCCTTTACCGCAAGATTTCCGGCCAGCCGAATTTCTACGGCAACCTCGCCGATGAAGAACTCAACCGGGTGATCGTCGTGCCGCCGCGCGCCGCGCCGCCGACCGCCGAGGAGCTCGCCGCCGCCCGCGACAACCCTGGATTGAGGCGCGCCCTGGCCTTGTTCCGCCTCGACCTGCGCCTGGAGGGTTTGCGCGAGTGGAACTGGGCGCTGCGCGGCATGAACGACCGCCAGTTGCTTGCCGCGGCCGATCTGGCGTTGCGCAACGAAGTATTCGACCGCGCCATCAGCGCGGCGGACCGCACCCAGGTGCAGCACGATTATGCCCTGCGTTATCTGGCCCCGTTTCGCGACAGCGTCGAGCCGCTGGCGCGGGAGTTGGCGGTGGATAGCGGTTGGGTGTATGGCTTGATGCGCCAGGAAAGCCGCTTCATGATGAAGGCCCGGTCTGACGTCGGCGCCAAGGGCCTGATGCAGTTGATGCCGAAGACGGCGCAATGGGTGGCGAAGAAGATCGGCCTGAAGGACTACCATCCGGCGCGGGTGTCGGACCTGGGTACCAACCTGATGCTCGGCACCAACTACCTGCGGATGGTCTTGGCCAGTCTCGACAACCACCCGGTGCTGGCCTCCGCCGCTTACAACGCCGGCCCCGGCCGCGCCCGCCGCTGGCGTGGCGACGTGGCGCTGGAGGGGGCGATCTATGCGGAGACCATCCCCTTCAGCGAAACCCGCGACTATGTCAAGAAAGTGATGAGCAACGCCGTCTACTACTCGACCCTGTTCGAGGACAAGCCGCAGTCGCTGAAAAGCCGGCTGGGCATGATCGCTGCGCGCGGGGCAGGCGCCACCAAAACCGCGGACGAGCTGCCATAGACACCCGGGCGGAGGAAGCGCGTGCCAAAATCGCGTAGCCTAGGGTCGTGGCGATGAAAATCTATACCGTCGGCGGGGCGGTGCGCGACGCGCTGCTGGGCTTGCCGGTGGTGGATCGCGATTATGTGGTGGTCGGCGCCACGCCGGAACAGATGGTGGCGCGCGGCTTCCGCCCGGTCGGCAAGGATTTTCCGGTGTTCCTGCATCCCGACACTCACGCCGAATACGCCCTGGCGCGCACCGAGCGCAAGACGGCGCCGGGCTATCACGGCTTCGTATTCCATGCCGATGCCCAGGTCACGCTGGAAGAGGACCTGGCGCGACGCGACCTGACCATCAACGCCATCGCCCAGGCCGAGGACGGCACCCTGGTCGACCCCTACGGCGGCCGGCGCGACCTGGCGGCGCGGGTGCTGCGCCATGTTTCGCCGGCCTTCGCCGAGGATCCGGTGCGCATCCTGCGCGTGGCGCGTTTTTCCGCGCGCTTTGGGGATTTCACCCTGGCGCCCGAGACGCTGGCCTTGATGCAGGCCATGGTGGACCAGGGCGAGGCCGACCACCTCGTCGCCGAGCGGGTCTGGCAGGAGCTGGCCAAGGGCTTGATGGAGCAGCAGCCCTCGCGACTGTTCGCCTGTCTGCGCGCCTGTGGCGCGCTGGCGCGGCTGCTGCCGGAACTCGATGCGCTCTACGGCGTTCCACAGCGCGCCGACTACCATCCCGAGATCGACACCGGCGTGCATGTAATGATGGTCATCGACATGGCGGCCCGCCTCGAACTGCCGTTGCCGGCGCGCTTCGCCGCGCTTACCCACGATCTCGGCAAGGGCGTCACACCGGCCGAAATTCTGCCGCGCCATACCGGCCATGAACCCAAGAGCGTGGCCTTGCTGGGGCCGCTGTGCGAACGCTTGCGCGTTCCCACGGACTGCCGCGACTTGGCGCGGCTGGTGGCGGCCTATCACAGCGATATCCACCGCGCCGAATTGCTGCGCCCGGCCACCATGGTGAAGGTGCTGGAGCATTGCGATGCGTTGCGCCGGCCGGAACGCTTCGAAGTATTGCTGGGCGCCTGCGAGGCGGACTTTCGGGGTCGTCTCGACCATGCCGAGCGCGACTATCCGCAAGCCGGCTGGTGGCGGGCGGCACAGGCGGCGGCACTTGCCGTCGACGCCGGCGCCATCGCCCGGGCCGCGTCCGCATCGAATCACCAGGCGCAAATTCCCGAGCGCATCCATGCTGCGCGCGTCGCCGCTGTGCAGCAGCTCGGCCTACAGAAGCCGCAGGATTAGGCTTGCCAGCAACGACAGGAGCACCGCGGTGGCGAACGGAAACACATAGTCTCGGCCGCGCCACCGCAGGCGCAGATCACCCGGCAGACGGCCGAGCCTGAGCAGCGCCGTCAGGCGCGGCAGGCAGACGCCGGCGACAAATACCGTGACAAACAGGGCAAGCAACCACTTGAACATGGGGTGAGCGGGTTATTCCAATTCCAAATCAACCGTGACTTTGTCGACTTCGCCTCGCCGTGTAATTTACACTGTCTTCGGCTCGTCTTCGCGTCACACTTGATTTGGAATTGGAATAAAATCTTTTTTTGACACCGCAATGATAACCGCGAGAGGGATGCCGACAGGTATTTCGCCGCGCGGCATGCCAATTCTTCAATGACGAATCCCCGCTTCGAGGGCCTGGAGGTCCTGGCGAAGGTCCCCAAAGGCAAGACCCCGGTTCATCCAACGCCGTTGTTGTTCATCCATGGCGCTTACACGGCGGCGTGGTGCTGGGAAGAGCACTTCCTGCCGTGGTTCGCCGCGCAGGGTTATTTCAGCTACGCGCTGAGCCTGTCCGGCCATGGTGCCAGCCGCGGGCGCAAGCAGCTCGACAGTTTCGGCATCAGTGACTACGTGGACGACGTCGCCGAGGCGATCGCCGCGTTGCCGGCACCACCGGTGCTGATCGGCCATTCCATGGGCGGCTTCGTGGTGCAGAAATACCTGGAACGGCACCAGGCCCCGGCGGCGGTGCTGATGTGCGCGGTGCCGCCGCAAGGCATCATGTCCTCGGCTTTCGGCCTGATGTTCCAGAAACCGGGATTGCTCAGCGACTTGAACAGCCTGATGGGCGGCGGCCGCATCGCCGCGGAAACGCTGCGCGAGGCGCTGTTTGCCCAGCCGGTGGCGGAAGCCGATTTGCAGCGCTACTTCCGCCATTCGCAGCGCGAGTCGCACCGCGCCGTCTGGGACATGACGCTGTTCAACTTGCCGCACCCATCGCGGGTCAAGCACACCCCCTTGCTGGTGCTGGGCGCCGAGCATGACCACCTGATCCCGTCTTCCCTGGTGGAGATGACCGCCCGCACCTACGGCGTCGACGCCGAAATCTTTCCCGGCATGGGCCACGGCCTGATGCTGGAGCGCGACTGGCGCCTCGCCGCGCAACGCATTCACGACTGGCTGGGAGAGCAAGAACTGTGATCGTCATATTTCAATCGCAAGCCGCCGGCGACGTGATCATGTTCGGCGACGTCGCCTATCGGCTGATGGAAGTCATGGGCAAGGAGCCCGCCGCCAAGGGCATCGTCACCGTCGAGCAGTTGCCGGAAACCATCGCGCGCCTCAAGGCCGCCGTGGCCCGCGACAAGGAGAACCGGGCGGGCATGACCGAAGACGACTTGCCGCAAACCGAGGAAGCCCCCGATGGCAGCAAGCGCGCCTTTGTCAGCCTGACGCAGCGTGCCGTGCCGCTGATCGAATTGCTGGAGTGGTCGCTGAAGAAGAACGTGCCGGTGGTCTGGGGCGTTTAGAGACTTTCTTTCTGTCCGGGTTGGCTGATCCACGGGCAGCAATGCAGCGAAAGCGGAGGTTTGGGGCGTACCTCCGCTTGGGCAGTGCTCTAGGCGTCGCTACGGACACAATGGAACGAGGCGTGACTGACAGAGTTTTGGGCATTGCCGGGTATGGCGCCGATGCTGCGGCATTGGTGAAGCAGTATGAGAGTATCTCGTTTGGCGATGTTCATCGTGACGTGATTCATTTATTTCCGGAGCGCCCCAGCAAGATTTTGGACATTGGCGCTGGCTCCGGCCGCGACGCGGCCGCCCTGGCGCAATATGGTCATCACGTCGTAGCCGTTGAACCGACTGCTGAATTACGCGACGAGGGGAAACGACTCCATTCGTCGCTTGCCATTGAATGGGTCGATGATCGTTTGCCCGCGCTGGAGTTCATGCGACGTACGCGGCAGCGCTTTGATCTGATCTTGCTCACCGCGGTGTGGATGCACCTGGATGAATCGGAGCGAAAGACGGCGATGAGAGCCATCGCCGATCTGGTCGCCAGCGGGGGGCAAGTGATCATGTCCCTCCGGCACGGTCCGGTTCCCAAGGGACGAAGAATGTTCGATGTTTCTGCTGATGAGACGATCGAACTCGGGGCGCAATTTGATTTGCGTGCCCATCATCACAGCTCGCGTGAGGACATGCTTGACCGTGCCGATGTCAGTTGGAGTTTTGTCGCACTTAATCGCGATTAGAGTAGCGGCCAGCGCTTCATTCCATTGAACCTGCACGAAAGCCGCACAGGCCGGTGAATGTATTCGAACGACATGCCGAGCATGCCACGAGTCCTCGATCACCGAACCCGGATAGCGATGTTCAGTGGGGCGGTTTGGGGTCGCGGCCGATGAAGGCGATGGGGAAGACCGCTTCCGGGCCGGCGCCCTTGGCCTGCACATCAAGGTAGTTGGGCATCTCGGGCTTGGCCGCGCCGGCGGCATTCACCAGCTTGTTGATGAGGACCTGGATCTGCTCGGTCAGCCATTCCGGCTCGCAGTGCGTCGGCATGAAGCGCAACTCGCGAATACTCGCGGGGATGTCGGCCGCGGCGATGCTTTCGTGCGCCGCATAAGCGGAGGAGAAGAAGGGGCCAGCGACGAATTGCAAGCGGTAGCCGCCGGCGTCCCCTGCGTCGTCCGGCAACAGGACGAAAACCCGCGCGCCCTCGGCGCGGATCTCTTCATCGACGCGGTCGCCGAATATCGGTGTGACCGTATAGGCCGCCTCGCGGCTGTGCAGGACATGGGCAACCGCCTCGTCGAAACTCAGGCGGCCATCGTCGTTGGGAGTCGCTTGGTTCATGTTGATGCCGTCCTTGATGATTACGATCGAATTATAGTCAATGCGCGGAGTCGAATGGGTGACTGAATCGGACGATTAGCGCGTTATCAGCCGCTCGAACTCGATCAGCGGCAAAGGCCGGCTGAACAGGAAGCCCTGATAGGACTGGCAGCCCAGCCGGGCGAGAAATTCCTTCTGCTCCTCGGTTTCCACGCCTTCGGCGATGACCGACAAACCCATGGTCTGGCTCAGGGCGATGATGGCCTGGGCAATCGCGCCGTCATTGATATCGGTGAACACCTCGCGCACGAAAGACTGGTCGATCTTCAGCTGATCCAGCGGCAGGCGCTTGAGATAGGAAAGCGAGGAGTAGCCGGTGCCGAAATCATCCAGCGAAAATCTCACACCTATCCCTTTCAGGGCAGTCATCTTCACGACGATGTCTTCGATGTCGTGCACCAGCATGCTTTCGGTGAGTTCCAGCTTGAGCTTGTGCGGATTCACCCCGCTCTGGGCGACTACCGCCATCACGTCGGCGACGAAGTCCGGATGGTGGAACTGGCGGGGGCTGACATTTACCGCCAAGCTGAGATGCGCTGTGTCCGGCATGGCCGCCCAGGCGACCAGCTGAGCGCAGGCAGTTTTCAGCACCCAGCGTCCCAACGGCAGGATCAGCCCGGTTTCCTCGGCCAGGGGGATGAACTCGACGGGCGAGACCATGCCGCGCTGCGGATGCAGCCAGCGGACCAGCGCCTCTGCTCCGGTGGCCAGGCCGGCAGTGCTCACCTGGACCTGGTAATAGAGCAGAAACTGGCCGGCCTGAAGGCCCGCGCGCAGATCCACTTCGAGCGCCGCGCGGGCGGTGACCGCCGCCTGCATCTCCGGGTCGAAGAAGCGCAGGGTATTGCGGCCCGCCGCCTTGGCCTGGTACATGGCCAGATCGGCGCGCTTCAGTAGATCGTCGACGCTCATCTCGTGATCGTTGAACAGGGTGGCGCCGATACTCGGGGTGCTGCGGTGTTGGTGCCCGGCAAGCGAGTAGCTCAGGTTGAGGGCGGCGAGGATCTTCTCGCCGACGGTTTCCGTCTGGGTGGCGGCCTCGCGCGAGTTCGCGCTGAGATCTTCCAGCATCACCACGAACTCGTCGCCTCCCAGGCGCGCCACCGTGTCGCCCTCGCGGATGCAGGTGCTGAGGCGCTGAGCCACCTGTTGCAGCAGCAGATCGCCGGTGTCGTGTCCCCGGGTGTCGTTGAGGTCCTTGAAATTGTCGAGATCGATGAACAGCAGCGCGCCTTCGCGCCCGCTGCGGGTGCTGGAGGCCAACGCCTGTTGCAGACGGTCGCGCAGCAGGCGACGGTTGGGCAGGCGGGTGAGTGGATCGTAGAAGGCGAGATTCTTGATCTCGTTCTCCGCCGCCTTGCGCGCGGTGATGTCGGTCAACGTGCTGACGTAATGGCTGGTTTCGCCATTGGCGTCCTTGACTGCGGTGATGGTCAGCCATTCCGGAAATACCTGGCCGTTCTTGCGGCGGTTCCAGATTTCGCCCTGCCATGCGCCGCTGTGCTGGATACTCTGCCACATCTCGGCATAGAAGGCGGCGTCATGACGGCCGGATTTGGTCAAACTCGCGGTCTGCCCGATGGCTTCCTCGGCGCTATAGCCGGTGATCTCGGTGAACGCCCGATTGACTTTCAGGATGATGCCCGCGGCATCGGTGATGAACATGCCTTCCTGGGATTCAAAGGCCGTCGCGGCGATGCGCAGCCCCACCTCGGCCTGACGGTTTACCGTGATATCGCGGGTCAGACCCAGCAAGGCAGTGATCAGCCCTTGGGAGTTGCGCAACGGCACGGCATAGGTATGCAGCCAGCGACGTCCGCCCTTGAGGCCCTGGATCTCAAATACCAAATTGCCCGATTCCCCCGCGAACACGTCTTGGGTCAACGTTATGAAGGCATTCCGGCATTCCGGCATCACCAGTTGCAGCACGCTCTGGCCGACGACCTGATCCAGGGAATCCGCCTCGATCATGTCCAGTCCGGCGCGGTTCATATGCAACAGGGTGCCGTCCTCAGCCAGTTGTTTCACGCACTCGGGTTCGGTCTCGATGATGGTGCGCAACTCCAGTTCACGCTCGGCCAGGCTGTTCAGCAAGCCGTTGAAGCTGCCGATGAGTTCGCCGATTTCGTCTTCGCTGGTGATCGGCAATGGATGCG
>JBAYJH010000080.1:0-16554 GCA_041665185.1 Sterolibacterium sp. | reverse complement strand
GGTTCCTGCGCCTCCTGGGGCGGCATGCCCTCCACCGACCCCAACCCCACCGGCGCCTCCAGCGTCGCCGAAGTACTCGGCAAACCGGTGGTGACCATCCCCGGCTGCCCGCCCAACCCCTACAACTTCCTGGCGACGGTAGTGCATTTCCTCACCTTCGGCAAACTTCCCGAAGTCGATAAGCTGGGCCGGCCGACATTCGCCTACGGCCGGTTGATCCATGAGAACTGCGAACGCCGCGCCCACTTCGACGCCGGGCGATTTGCCATGGAGTTCGGCGACCCCGGCCACCGCCAGGGCTACTGCCTCTACAAACTCGGCTGCAAGGGACCGGAGACCTACGCCAACTGCTCGACCATCGGCTTCGGCGATGCCGGCGAGAACAACTGGCCGGTGGGCTGCGGCCACCCGTGCATCGGCTGTACCGAGAAAGGCGTTGGTTTTGCCAAGCCGATCCACCAGGTGGCCAAGATGCTCAACGTGGCGCCGCCCTTGCAGTATCCGCGCATCGTCGAGGAACAGGGAAGAGCGGCGTCGTTCGCTTCGGCCGCGGCGGTCGCGGCGATCGCCGGCGCGGCAGCAGGCGCGGCGGTGATGCTGACGCGCAACCTGGGGCTGTCCCACGCCGCCGAAGAGGCGCAAAAGGCCGGCGGCGCCGAAGACAAGGCCAAGGTGTGAACATGGCCTCGCGTCGCGATTTCCTCAAGGGATGTTTCGCCGGCGGTACGGCGCTGGCCACCGGCGTGGTCAGCGAGCCGGCCTGCGCGCGGGAAACCAAGAAGCTGCCGCCGGGAGCGATGGGCCTGCTCTACGACGCCACGCTCTGCGTCGGCTGCAAAGCCTGCGTATCCGCCTGCAAACAGGCCAACAACAATCCGCCCGAGTTCAGCACAGTCGATCAGCTCTGGGATACGCCGCTGGACACGTCGGGCCACACCTTCAACCTGATCAAGATGTATCGCAACGGCAGCATGGAGACGAAGGACCAGGAGCAGAACGGTTACGCCTTCATGAAGACCTCCTGCATGCACTGCGGCGATCCGTCCTGCGTCTCGGCCTGCCCGGTGTCGGCGATGGAGAAGAATCCGGAAACCGGCATCGTCGGCTACGATGCCGGGAAGTGCATCGGCTGCCGCTACTGCGTCGCCGCCTGCCCGTTCGGCATTCCCAAGTATCAGTACGATTCGCCCACCGGCCAGATTGGCAAATGCGAACTTTGCCGTCACCGCTACAAGGACGGACATTACTCGGCCTGCGCCGAGGTCTGCCCAACCGGCGCGACGCTCTATGGCAAGACCTCGGACCTGCTGGTCGAGGCCAAGCGCCGCCTGGCCCTCAAGTCTGGCCAGCGCAGCAAGTTCCCGCGCGGCAAGCTCGGCGGCCCGGACCAGAGCTATGAAGCGCCGGCCGGCAAGTATCTCCAGCATGTTTATGGAGAAAAGGAATATGGCGGCACCCAGGTTTTGAAGCTTTCCGCCGTCGATTTCCAGAAGGTGGGACTGCCGGATCTGCCGGAGACCGCCGCGGCCGCCCTATCCGAAACCATCCAACACACCCTCTATGGCAATCTGATCATGCCGTTCGCCGTGCTCGGCGTGATGGCCTACGCCGCCAAGCGCAACGTCAAGGATGACGCTGTGCAGGGCGAGAAAGAGGAGGGTTGAGACATGGCCAATCAATCTCATGCAACTCACGCTCCCGCCCCGCTCGGCGGCAGTTTGGTCACGCCGACCACGCTGGTCTGCGCCTTGCTGATCGCCGTCATGGTGGCCGTGCTCGGCGTGCGGTTCTTCCAGGGACTGGGGGCCGTCACCAACCTCAACGACGGCTATCCGTGGGGTATCTGGGTGGTGGTGGACGTCATCATCGGCTCGGCCTTCGCCTGCGGCGGTTTCTCGGTGGCGATGTTGGTGTATATCTTCAACCGCGGCGAATACCATCCGTTGGTGCGCCCGGCGCTATTGGCCTCGCTGTTCGGCTACACCCTGGCCGGCGCCGGCGTGATTTTCGACCTCGGTCGCTGGTGGAACTTCTGGCACATCTTTTCGCCGTCCTACTGGAACCCGAACTCGGTGATGTTCGAAGTCGCGGTGTGCATCTCGCTCTACATCATCGTCATGTGGATAGAGTTTTCGCCGGCTTTCCTGGAACAACTGGGCCGCTACGACATCAAGAAGAAGCTCAACAAGGTGCTGTTCTTCCTCGTCGCCCTGGGCACGGTGCTGCCGATGATGCACCAGTCCTCGCTGGGCACCCTGCTGGTGGTGATGGGCATACAAATCCATCCGCTCTGGGCGACCCCGCTTGAGCCGCTGCTCTACCTGCTGACCGCCGTCACCATGGGCTATGCGGTGGTGCTGTTCGAGTCGTGCGTGGCGTCCTCGGTGTATCGCCGCAAGGCGGAAACCCACATGCTGACGCCGCTGTCGAAAATCATGCTGGGTTTCCTGGCCGCCTACCTGCTGGTCCGCGTTGGCGACCTGGTGCTGCGTGGCGCCTTGCCGCTGGCTTTCGGTGCGTCGCTCGAAGCCCTGATGTTCTGGCTGGAGACCGCCTGCTTCGTCGCGCCGCTGATCTTGATCGGTTCCGAGTCGAATCGCCGCAATCCGGCCAAGCTGTTCCTCGCCGGCATCCTGTTGCTGCTGGGCGGCGCCCTTCTGCGGTTGAACGGCTTCCTCGTCGGTTACGAAACCGGCGACGGCTTCCGCTACTTCCCGGCTTTACCGGAACTGTTGGTCACCGTCGGCATGTTCGCCATCGAAGTCGTCGGCTACATCGTCATCACCCGCCGCTTCCCGGTTCTTCCCCGGGAAGCCACCACCCACTGAAGGATGGAGACAGAAAATGACTCGCGTAACCATTGATCCGATCACCCGTATCGAAGGCCACCTGCGCATCGACGTCGATGTCGACGGCGGCCGGGTCAAGAAAGCCTGGTCTTCCGGCCAGATGTGGCGCGGCGTCGAGTTGATCCTGCTCGGACGCGACCCGCGCGACGCCTGGGCCATCACCCAGCGCATCTGCGGCGTGTGTACCACCGTGCATGCGATTACCTCGGTGCGCGCGGTGGAGAACGCCCTGCAACTCGAAGTTCCGCTGAACGCCCAGTACATCCGCAACCTGATCATCCTGGCGCACTCGGTGCATGACCAGATCGTGCACTTCTACCACCTCTCGGCGCTCGACTGGGTTGATGTCACGTCGGCCCTGAAAGCCGATCCGGACAAGGCCGCGGCGCTCGGCGAAAGCCTGTCGTCGTGGAGCCTGAACAACAAACACCAGATGCGCAAGACCCATGAGCGCCTGAAGAATTTCGTCAATGGCGGCCAGCTCGGCATCTTCACCAACGGCTACTGGGGCCATCCGGCCATGAAGCTGTCGCCGGAAGTGAATCTCATGGCGGTCGCGCATTACCTGCAAGCGCTCGAAATCCAGCGCAAGGCCAACAAGATCGTTTCCATCCTCGGTTCGAAGACGCCGCACATCCAGAACGTCGCTGTCGGCGGCGTCGCCAACCCGATCGCCACGGATTCCCAGGCGGTGCTGACGGTCGAGCGCCTGATGGCGATCAAGGGCTGGATCGACGAACTCGCCGACTTCGTCAAGAACGTCTATCTGATCGATGTCGCCGCGGTCGGCGCCTTCTATGCCGACTGGACCAAGATCGGCGCCGGCGTCACCAACTATCTGGCCGTGCCGGATATCCCGATGGACACCAAGGGCACCAAGTTCGCCCTGCCCGGCGGCTTCATCGAGGGTGGCGATCTCAAGACCTTCAAGCCCATCACCAAGTTCGGCGACGAATATTTCATCAAGGGCGTCGAGGAGTCGGTCAAGCACTCCTGGTACGACTATTCCAAGGGCGGTGCGCTGCACCCCTACAAAGGCGAGACCAAGCCGCATTACACCGACTTCAAGGACGACGCCAAGTATTCCTGGCTGAAATCGCCGACCTTCTACGGCAAGGTGGCCCAGGTTGGACCGCTGGCGCGCATCCTCACCATGCTGGCGGCCGGTCATGAGCCGACCAAGAAATACGCCACCGCCACGCTCGACACGGTTTCCGCGCTGGCCAAGACCAAGGTCGGCCTGGATGCCATGCATTCCACCATCGGCCGTCACGCCGCCCGCGCGATTTCCTGTTGCGTGCAGGTCGATATGCTGGGCGACCAATGGAGCGCGCTGGTTGGCAATATGGCCAAGGGCGATATCGCTACCTTCAACAAGCCGACCTTCCCCAAGGGCGAAGTCATGGGCGTGGGCTTCCACGAGGCGCCGCGCGGCGCGCTGTCGCACTGGGTGGTCATCGACGATGGCAAGATCAAGAACTACCAGTGCGTCGTGCCATCGACCTGGAATGCCTGCCCGCGCAACGAGAAGGACGAGCCCGGACCGTACGAGGCGTCGCTGATGAACACCCCGATCGCCGACGCGGAAAAGCCACTGGAAGTGCTGCGCACCATCCACTCCTTCGATCCCTGCATCGCCTGCGCCATCCATGTCACGGACGCGGAAAACGGTTCGGCGATCACCGTCACGGCGAAATAGCCTAGACTTGGACGATGGATCGGCAAGAATCGGCAGGCTAAGGTGAGAGTCGTCGTCCTCGGCATCGGCAACACCATCATGAGCGACGAGGGCGTCGGCGTGCATGCGGTCGAGGCCCTGCGCAGGTCCTACACCCTGCCGGGCTGCGTCGACATCATCGACGGCGGCACCAGCAGCATGGAGTTGCTGGAAGACCTGGCGGACGTCGACCTGTTGGTCGTCGTCGATGCCGTCAAGGCGGGCAAACCGGAGGGCACCCTGGTGCGGCTGGCCGACAGCGAGGTGCCGGTGTTCTTCCGCAGCAAACTCTCGCCTCACCAGATCGGCCTCTCCGATGTCATGGCCAGCCTTGAGTTCGTCGGCCAGTTTCCCAAACGCATGGTGGTGATCGGCGTGCAGGCCGAGAATTTCGAACTCGGGCTGGAGATGACGCCGCTGATTGCTTCGCAGGTCCCCGAGCTGGTGGCGATGGTGGTCGCGGAGTTGGCGGAGCACGGTATCGAAGCGCTGCCCAACCAGCTCAAGGCGGCCTGACATGTGCCTAGCGGTGCCTTCCCGTGTGGTCGCCATCGACGGCTTGACGGCGACTGTCGAAGCCGAGGGAGAGCAACGCAACGTCAGCCTGATGCTGCTCGACGATGACGTGGCACTGGGTGATTACCTGCTGATCCAGGCGGGCGGCTTCGCCTTCGAGCGGGTCGATAAGCAGCGCGCCATGGAAGCCCTGCGCCTGATGCAGGAGATCGCCGTCGGCGGCGACGCCGACATCCGTGCCTGGTAACCTGCGCATCCACCAGGGCGACCCAGCGCCGCTGGTCGAGGCGGCGTTTCAACGCATCTACATCGAACATATGAGCGATGTTCCCATCGTCAATCCGGCGTTGCAGGTGCAGGCACTGGATTTCACTCTCTGGCAGGACAACTGGCTGGGCGTCCTGATCACCCCCTGGTGCATCAACCTGCTGCTGCTACCGGGGCCAACTGGGCATTGGCAAAGCGTCTCGGGGAATCATCGGTTGTTTCACGGTTTTCCGTCGGGGAATTACGCGTTTCTGGGCGGGGAGGAAGCGGAGATCGGCGAATACCAGTCCTGCTCGCTGATCTCGGCGATGGGACAGTTCCCCGATCAGGATAGTGCGCGTGCGGTGGCCAGGGAAGTGATCAAGAACATGCTCAAAGCGCCGGACCCCGTGCCCGACACCTTGAAGAAAGAGCACAATCGTGAGGCGGCGCCGTCATTGAGCAAGAGAAAGTTCCTGCTGCTCGGCAGCTGAAACTGAGCGGCGGAATCACCTCGCAGCGGGTCGCCGATCCAATGGATCTCCGATGAGCGCCAAGTCCAACGATCTCTCCAATATTCCACAACGCCGGCGCAGGCAATTGCTGGTCACCGTTTGCGCTGTCGGCGTGGCGGCGCCGCTGGCCTGGTATTACGCCGGGCGGCCGCAGGCGCCTGAAGGCAATCCGACCCCGGTGCCGCTCGGCGATCTGCCGCCCGGCAAGTTGCGCACCATCGACTGGCAGGGACGCACGGTCTGGGTACTGCGCCGTACCACTGAAGAGCTGGCGATGCTGGCGGCGCACGAAAGCGAATTGATCGACCCGGACTCCTTGCATTCACTGCAACCGGAAGCCTGTCGCAATCGCCACCGCTCGCTACGGCCGGAAATTTTCGTCGCCATCGGCCTGTGCACCCACCAGGGTTGCCCACCGAACCTGCGCCTGGGCAGCGGCGGCCGCGGCGAGTTCCTGTGCCCTTGCCATACCTCGCGCTTCGACCTTGCCGGTCGCGTCTTTCGCCAGGGACCGGCCCCGGCCAACCTGGTGATCCCGGTATATCGCCTGGAAGGCGATGATCGCGTAGTCATCGGCGTTGGCTGAGACCGGAAGCGACGGTCCAATACACCGCAGAAAGAGAAATCGACCCTGGGGCAGTGGAGCGCACGGCGGGATGGGGCCGTGGGCTCCTCATGGTTATCACAAATCGTCGCCCCCGGCCCGCATCCCGCCGTGTGACGCGACGTCAGGTATGCGGGGGAACACCCCGAGCCTGGAACCCTTGATTCGTCCTTTCGGTTAGCCCTTATGTTCAATGCGACGGGGCGGCTTTTCACCGCCGCTTCGCGCCAGACCAATTTCGAGGGCGGTTTCAAGGCGAATTACGCGCTCAGTCAAACTCTCGATTTTCTGTTGTTGTGCAACGGATGTTGCCGCCATGCGCTCCACCTTGTCATTCATCTTAATGACGGTGGTGATCGCATCCCACATTTTGTCGGCGACACTCATCGAGCAGCCTTTCTCTCGACAGCCTTGCGTTCCATTGCCGCAATTCTCTTGTTCGAGGCTTCAATGAGAGCAAAAGCGTTATCCATGGCGGCGCTGGCCTGTGCAGTAGTCTTGTTCATCTGGTCGATCATTCCCGCCAGAATCTTTTCATCCTCGGAAGGCCGAAACGACGCAGCGGCACGGCGAAGAAACTCACCCATCGAGAGGCCAGCGGCTTTCGCCATCTTGGCTATTTGTCCCTTCTCTGAAGCAGTTACCAGGACAGGGATTCTTTCGGTTGCGGTTGCCATCCATTTTCTCCTTTATGAACATGTTCAGCACATGTGCTCATTATGGCAAGGCCATGGGTACTGTCAAGGTCTTCCGGCTGCGCTGACCCGATTCGACCCGACTATCTTTGCACTCAGCCTAAGGAGCGCGCGGAGGGATGAGGACCGCGGGCGAATCATGGTTATCACAAATCGTCACCCCCGCCCCCATCTCGCCGTGCGCTCAATGGTCCCTGGGGCAAGCTGGTTTGCCGCTCCCGACAAGTAGCTTTCCACCGACACGACCCAACTGGATTGGGACTTACACCACACTGCGAGCGCGGTTGAAGCAAGACGAGTGTTTTACATCTGTAAGATCACCGAGTTAAATAGTAAAACCTGAATCAGATCGCGCTGGCACCGTTTTTGCGAAACCTCCGGTACTTCGCTGGAAGGTTCGGGGTCGTTCCTTTCCAGAAGACGAAGACACTTCAGGAGAGCGGGAATGACCGAGACCTTTTACGACGTGCTGCGCCGGCAGGGGATTTCCCGCCGCAGTTTCCTCAAGTTTTGCAGCCTCACGGCGACCTCGCTGGGCCTGGGCGCGGCCGCCGCGCCGCGGATCGCCCATGCCATGGAAACCAAGCCGCGCACGCCGGTGATCTGGCTCGAAGGCCTGGAATGCACCTGCTGCTCCGAGTCCTTCATCCGCTCCGCCCATCCGCTCACCAAGGACGTGGTGCTGTCGATGCTCTCCCTCGACTACCACGTCACCCTGATGGCCGCCGCCGGCCACCAGGCGGAGAAGCAGCTCGACGAGATCAAGAAGAAATACAAGGGCAACTACATCCTGGCGGTGGAAGGCAATCCGCCGCTCAATGAAGATGGCATGTACTGCATCGAGGGCGGCCGCCCCTTCGTCGAGATCCTCAAGGAGACAGCGGCCGATGCCAAGGCGGTGATCGCCTGGGGCGCCTGCGCTTCCTGGGGCTGCGTCCAGGCCGCCAAGCCCAACCCGACCCGCGCCACGCCCATCGACAAAGTCATCAGCGGCAAGCCCATCATCAAGGTGCCGGGCTGCCCGCCGATCGCCGAGGTGATGACGGCGGTGGTCACCTATATGCTGACTTTCGACCGCCTGCCGGAGCTGGACCGCCAGGGCCGGCCGAAGATGTTCTACGGCCAGCGCATCCACGACAAGTGCTACCGCCGGCCGCATTTCGACGCCGGCCAGTTCGTCGAAGCCTGGGACGACGACGCGGCGCGCAAAGGCCACTGCCTCTACAAAATGGGCTGCAAGGGGCCGACCACCTACAACGCCTGCTCGACGGTACGCTGGAACGACGGCGTGTCGTTTCCCATCCAGTCCGGCCACGGCTGCATTGGCTGCTCGGAAGACGGCTTCTGGGACAAGGGCAGCTTCTACGACCGCGTCACCGACATCAAGCAGTTCGGCATCGAGGCCAACGCCGACAAGGTCGGCGGCACGGCGGCGGCAGCGGCGGGCGCAGTGGTGGTGGCGCATGCGGCACTGACCGCGCTGAAGAAAGCCAAGAAATCGGACAGTGCTGAAAAAGTGACGGGAGATAACTGACATGGGCGCTTACGAAACCCAAGGCTTCAAGATGGACAATTCCGGCAAGCGGGTCGTCGTCGATCCGATCTGCCGCATCGAGGGCCATCTGCGCGTCGAGGTGAATCTCGACAAGGACAACGTGATCCGCAACGCCGTGTCCACCGGCACCATGTGGCGCGGACTGGAAGTCATCCTCAAGGGGCGCGATCCGCGCGATGCCTGGGCCTTCACCGAGCGCATCTGCGGCGTATGCACCGGCACCCATGCGCTGACCTCGGTGCGCGCGGTGGAAGATGCCTTGAGCATCAAGATTCCCGAGAACGCCAACACCATCCGCAACCTGATGCAGTTGAACCTGCACGTTCACGACCATCTGGTGCATTTCTACCATCTGCATGCGCTGGACTGGGTGGATATCGTCTCGGCGCTCAAGGCCGACCCGAAGCGGACTTCCGAACTGGCCCAGTCGATCTCGAACTGGCCGCTGTCTTCGCCGGGTTACTTTCGCGATCTACAGAACCGCCTGAAGAAGTTCGTCGACTCCGGCCAACTCGGTCCATTCGCCAACGCCTACTGGGGCAATCCGGCCTACAAGCTGCCGCCGGAGGCCAACCTGATGGCGACCGCGCACTACCTCGAAGCGCTGGATTTCCAGAAGGAGATCGTCAAGGTCCACACCATCTTCGGCGGCAAGAATCCGCACCCGAACTGGCTGGTCGGTGGCGTGCCCTGCGCCATCAACGTCCATGACACGGGCGCGGTGGGTGCCATCAACATGGAGCGCCTGAATCTGGTCAAGAGCATCGTCGACCGCAGCAAGGAATTCGTCGAGCAGGTGTACATCCCCGACCTGCTGGCCATCGCCTCGTTTTACAAGGGCTGGCTCTACGGCGGCGGCTTGTCGTCGCAGGCGTTGCTGAGCTATGGCGACCTGCCGGAAAGGGCCAACGACCATTCCCCGGCCAACCTGCTGCTGCCGCGCGGCGCCATCATCGGCGGCAAGCTCGACAAGATCCACGAAGTCGATATCAAGGATCCGCAGCAGATCCAGGAATTCGTCAACCATTCCTGGTACAAGTACGCGGACGAGTCCAAGGGTCTGCATCCCTTCGACGGCGTCACGGAGCCCAACTACAGGCCGGAAGGCCCGAACTTCAAGGGCACGCGGACCAAGATCGACAACCTCGACGAATCCGCCAAGTATTCCTGGATCAAGGCGCCGCGCTGGCGCGGCAACGCCATGGAGGTCGGCTGCCTGTCGCGCATGGTGCTGGGCTATTTGCAGCCGAAGCAGTTCCCTTTCATCAAGGAGACCATCGACGGCGTCCTGAAAAAGCTCGACGTGCCGGTTACCGCGCTGTTCTCCACCCTCGGACGCACCGCCGCGCGCGGCATCGAGGCGCTGTACTGTGCCGACCTACAGGTCAAGCAACTCGACAAGCTGATCGCCAACATCAAGGCCGGCGATTCGTCGACCGCCAATGTCGAGAAATGGGATCCCAGCACCTGGCCCAAGGAGGCCAAGGGCGCCGGCTTCACCGAGGCGCCGCGCGGTGCGCTGGGCCACTGGATCAAGATCAAGGACGGCAAGATCGACAATTACCAGTGCGTGGTGCCGACCACCTGGAACGGCAGCCCGCGCGACGCCAAGGGTCAGATCGGCGCCTTCGAAGCCGCGCTGATGAACACGCCCCTGGCCAAGGCCGACGAGCCGCTGGAGATCCTGCGCACCCTGCACAGCTTCGACCCGTGCCTGGCCTGCTCGACCCATGTGATGAGCGCCGACGGCCAGGAACTGACGTCGGTCAAGGTGCGCTAACCGGTCACAAGGAGAATGCCATGAACCTGAACGCGGCTGCCGCCGAGCTCGAAAACAATCCGCAAACCGCTGCCGGCCGGACGGTGTATGTGTATGAAGCCCCGGTGCGCCTGTGGCACTGGCTCAACGCCCTGTGCATCCTGGTCCTGGCGTGTAGCGGCTACCTGATCGCCAGCCCGTTGTCGAGCACGCCGGGCGAGGCTTCCGATCATTTCCTCATGGGCTATATCCGCTTCGCCCACTTCGCCGCCGCCTACCTGTTCGCCATTGCCTTCCTGGTGCGCATCTACTGGGCCGTGGTCGGCAACCACCACGCGCGGGAGCTGTTCTATCTACCCGTCACCGACGCCAAGTGGTGGGCCGGACTGCTGCGCGAACTGCGCTGGTACTTGTTCCTGGAGAAGCAACCGTTCAAGTATATCGGCCACAATCCGATGGGGCACTTGTTCATGTTCCTGTTCGTCACCGTGGCCGCCGTGCTGATGATCGGCACCGGTTTCGCGCTCTACGGCGAAGGGGCCGGGCTGGGCAGTTGGCAGGACCGCCTGTTCGGTTGGGTGATTCCCCTGCTCGGTGGTAGCCAGGCCACGCATAGCTGGCATCACCTGGGCATGTGGGGCATCGTCAGCTTCGTCATCCTGCACGTCTATGCCGCGGTGCGCGAGGACATCATGAGCCGCCAGACCATGATCAACACCATGATCAGCGGCCACCGCACCTTTCGCGACTGAATGCCATGGAGGATGAGGATACGCGCTGTGAAGTGCTGGTACTCGGCATCGGCAACCTGCTGTGGGCCGACGAGGGTTTCGGCGTGCGTTGCGTCGAGAAGCTGGCGGCCGAGTGGCTGTTGCCGGAAACCGTCAAGCTGATGGACGGCGGCACCCAGGGTCTCTACCTCTTGCCCTACGTGCAGGCTGCGCGTCGCCTGCTGGTGTTCGACGCCATCGACTACGGCCTGCCGCCCGGAACCATGAAGCGCGTGGAGGGGGACGAGGTGCCGCGTTTCATGGGTGTCAAGAAAATGAGCCTGCACCAGACCGGCTTTCAGGAAGTAATTTCTGCGGCGGCGCTGACCGGCAAACTTCCCGAGGAACTGCTGTTGATCGGCGTCCAGCCTGAAGAGCTCGACGACTATGGCGGCAGCCTGCGGCCAGTGGTGAAGGCCCGGCTGGGCGAAGCCGTCGACATGGCGCTTGAGCAGTTGCGGCAGTGGGGATACGTGCCGCGGCCGCGTGAAATTCCGCTGGCCCAGTGCGACTCGGCGTTGGCGCTGGCGGCCTACGAGTCCGGCCGCCCGTCGGTCGAGGCGGCGTGCCGTTTTGGCGACGACCGCTACCTGCACGCCGCCTGACATGTGCATGGCCTTGCCGATGCAAGTGGTGTGCATGGAGGGAAGCTTCGCGCTGTGCGAAGGCCGCCACGGCCGCGAGCGCGTCGACACCCTGCTCTGCGGGCCTCTTGAGCCGGGACAGTGGGTGCTGTGTTTCCTGGGCGCGGTGCGCGAAGTCATTGACGCCGAGCGTGCCGCCCAGGTCGGCGCTGCACTGGCGGGACTCGAAGCGATTCTGGCTGAGGCCAGTTCCGGCGCCGATGCGGCCAGTATGGACGCCCTGATCGGCAGTCATTTCTCCGATCTCGTCAATCGCCAGCCGCAGTTGCCCGATTTTCTGCGCCCCGCGCTCGAATCCACGCTTTCATCCACCCCCAAGGGCCTCGCCTCATGAGTGAATTGTTACCGACTCCCGATCGCAGCGAGCGGCTGACCGAGCGTTTCGCTGTCATGCGCGAGCGCCATGGCTATACCCTGCTGGATCGCGATGGATTCGACGCCTTCGCTGCCGCCCCCGGTGCCGGCTTGATCCTGTTTGCCGAAGAGCTACAGAAAATTCCGGAAACCTGGGACCTCATGGTCATCCTGCCGGAAGTCGTGGCCACGCTCGATCTGCCGCTGCGTGTCGGAATCCTGGCGCCGGAGACCGCCCGCTCGCTCGCCCCACGCTACGGGATTCGCGTCTGGCCGGCGCTGTTGGCCGTGCGCGATGGCGGCTATCTGGGTGTCTTGGAAGGACTGAAGGACTGGAGTGCCTACAGTTGCCTGATTCCCGAACTGCTGGCGGCGCAGCCGTCACGCCTCCCGGGCATGGTTATTCCCGTGCACCATGCCAGCGCCAGCACCGCCTGCCACTGACCCCACTGAAAGAACGCAGCCATGATGAGCTTTCCTATCCCCGTCGTAACCTACCGGCCGGAATTCGGACCTGGATCGCAACCGCATGACGACGAAATCCTGAATACGCTGGACGTGCAGGGCGATGTGCATACTTTCCGTCCGCCGCTGACCGAACTCGATGCTGCGCCGGAGGTGGTGGCCGCGGCCTTGGACTTTCTGCGTCAGTTGCTCGCCGCACTACGGGCGACGCCGTTTGGCGCGCCGCAGCCGGTACGCTACTCGCTGTTGCAGTTCGATCCGGCGGTGCGCGACCAGATCAATGAGTTGCTGGGCGAGGGCGAGGTCAGCGTTCAAACCGGTATCGACCTGCGCGCGCAGGAAACGGCCTTCACCGGCATCTGGCGGATTCGTGGCGCCGGCGTCGATGATGTCGAGGCTGGCGCGTTTCCCGCCGCCTTGCGGGATGTGGCGCTGGCGCGGGCGTTTCCGTCCGCGGCCCCGGCCGTGCCGCCGCCGGATCTGATGAACGCGCCGGCGCTGTATCACGAGATTCGCAGTCTTTCGGCGCAATGGGATGCCGGACGGGCGGCGCAAGTCATCAATCTGTCGTTGTTGCCGGCAACGCCGGAGGATCTGGCGTGGCTCGACGAGCAACTCGGGCGGATTTCGTTTTCCATCCTGTCGCGCGGCTTCGGCAATTGCCGCATCACCGCCACCGCCCTGCCTTACGTGTGGTGGGTGCAATACTTCAACGGCATGGAGAAGCTGATCCTCAACTCCATCGAGTTGGTGGATATCCCCGCCGTGGCGCTCGCCGCCGCCGACGACTATGCCGACAGCAGCGTGCGCCTGGGCGAGTGGATAGCCTCGCTGGAGCAGGCCTGATGCAGTTCCCCGCGGGTTCCTTCGAGCGCACCGGCAACGTGGCCGGGGCTACGCCGGAAATGTGCTTCGAGTGCGGCGTCTGCTGGCAGGTCTACGATCCGACCGAAGGCGACGGCATGGCGCAGATTCCGCCCGGCACGCCTTTCGACGCCTTGCCCGAGGGCTGGACCTGTCCCGGCTGCGAAGCCGGCCGCCACAGGTTCATGCCCCTGCCCGACGGGCATGGCTAAACAAGTCAGCGCACTGGCCGCCGCCTTCCGCCGCATCGCCGCAACGCGCATGGCGGGATTGCCGATGAACCATCCGGATTTGGCCGTCGACACCGTCGCCTTCCGCCCCTGGCAAGGCAAGCAGGTCGGCGTATTGATCCTGCCCTGGGCGATCAACCTGGTGCTGCTGCCGGATACGGATGAGACGTTTCGGCCGCTGCGTGCCGACGCGCGCCGGTGCTGGTGTTTCCCATCCGGCGATTACGACTTCATGGGCGGCAGCGAAATCGAGTGCGGCCCCTACCATTTCTGTTCCCTGCTCTCCCCTGTTCCGTCCGACGAGATCGCTGGACCGGCCGCCGCGTTCGAATTCGCCACGCAAGCGATGGCCGAGCTGTTCCGCGATGCCCGCAACCAAGCCGCGCAGGATGCCCGGGAACAGGCGCGGCTAGGCGGCCGTTCGGTTCTGGCATCGCCCGTCTCGCGGCGCGGGTTTCTGTTGGGCGGCCGGGCAGGCTAAACTACCTCACCGCGCGCTTTGCGGACTCCACCACCGCACGGAAAATTCCTAAGCATGATGTGCCCTGATATTCAATCCCACCTTCCAGGCAGCGGCAGCCGGCCAAGTCTTCGCCCATGAGCGTCGCCGGCGAACTGACACTGAAACTCCGGCTCGACGCCGGGCGGGTGGCGGCGGTCGACATCGTGTCTACACGTCCGCGTGCGGCGCGGCTGCTGGCGGGCAAATCGATTGCGGCCGCCTTGCCTCTGCTGCCCTTGCTATTCACCGTCTGCGGCGGCGCCCAGCGGCTGGCGGGAGAAGCCGCGGTGGCGGCGGCGCAAGGAAAGGCGCTGCCGGCGACGCAGGCAGAGCGCCTGGTGCTGCTCTGCGAGGCGACGCAGGAGCACCTCTGGCGGTTGTTGCTCGACTGGCCGCAGCTTCTGGGCCAGGCGCAGATGCAGGCCGAATTTACGCCGTGGTTTCGTCGCCTTGCACTGGCCGGCAAATCCGGCTGCTGGCCGGACTGGGGCGACAGCTTCGCCGACTTCATCGCATCCGAAGTGCTGGGCATGCCGCTGGAAGCCTGGGAACAACTGACCGGCTACGCGCCGGGCAGCGCCGCGAGCCTGGCGGCACGCCTGTGGAGAGCCCTGCCGGACACGCCGGTCGAAGACCGTGGTGGGTGGCTGCCGGACGCGTCGGCCGCGACCGTTGCGCATGCCTTGGATGGTTCTTGGAGTGAAGGTTTCGAGCGGCATCCCGAATGGCAAGGCGCACCGGCGGAGACCGGCCCGCTGGCCCGCTGGCGCCAGCATCCGGCGCTGAGCACTGCGCTCCTCAGTTATGGCCGCGGCGAGCGGCCACGCCTGCTGGCGCGGCTGATGGACCTGGCGCAATGCGCGCGCTGTCTTGCCGCCGAGGCGGACGACATTGCGGCGATACCTATCGATGCTTGCAGTGTGGCGCCGGGCGTCGGCGTGGCCCGGGTCGAAACGGCGCGCGGTGCCCTGCTGCATCGGGTGCGCCTGGAGGATGAGCGAGTGGCCGAATACACGCTGGTGGCGCCGACCGAGTGGAATTTTCATCCGCGCGGGGCGTTTGCTTCGCTGTTGCTGGGAGCGCCGGCAACCGATACCGAGACCTTGCGTCGCCAGGCCGCGACGCTGGCGCTGGCGCTAGACCCTTGTGTTCCCTATCAGATCGAGGTTGAGCATGCATGAGATGGCGCTGGCCGAAGGGATTTTGCAGCTGATCGAGGATGCCGCGCGCAACCAGGGATTCAGGTCGGTGCGCACGGTGTGCCTGGAGATCGGGCAGATGTCGAGCGTGGAACCCGATGCGCTACGCTTCTGCTTCGATGCCGTGACGCACGACAGCATCGCCGCCGGGGCGGCGTTGGAGATCGTCGCCACCCCCGGGCAGGGCTGGTGCATGCAGTGTTCGGCGACGGTGGCTATGCAGGCGTTGTATGATCCTTGTCCGCACTGCGGTTCCTACCAGGTTCAAGCCACCGGCGGCACCGAAATGCGCGTCAAGGAACTGGAAGTCGACTAGGAGGATTCAAGATGTGCACCACTTGCGGCTGCGGCAAAGGCGAAACCACGATCGACGGCGAAGCCCATGAACATGGACACGATCATGCCCACGAACATGTCCATGCCGATGGC
Organism: Sterolibacterium sp.; assembly: GCA_041665185.1. Classification (GTDB taxonomy): domain Bacteria; phylum Pseudomonadota; class Gammaproteobacteria; order Burkholderiales; family Rhodocyclaceae; genus JACRAR01. The sequence goes on along the minus strand of JBAYJH010000080.1, from coordinate 641 downwards.
ACGCGCCATGTTCATCCCCACAGCCACGATGGCGAACACGCCCACGAACACGCATTCAGGCCGGTGCAAGGCCACAACCACCTGCACTATGGCCACGGTCCCGCTCACACCCATGCGCCGGGCATGTCGCAAGGCCGCATGGTGCAGATCGAGCAGGACATCCTGGCCAAGAACAATGCCTATGCCGCCGCCAATCGCCAGCGCTTCGCCGCGCGCGGCATCTTCGCCCTGAACCTGGTTTCCAGCCCCGGTTCCGGCAAGACCACGCTGCTGGTGAAGACCATCGCCATGCTCAAGGACCGGCTGCCCATCGCCGTGATCGAAGGCGACCAACAGACCAGCCAGGATGCCGAACGCATTCGTACCACCGGCGCCCAGGCCATCCAGATCAACACCGGCAAAGGCTGTCACCTCGACGCCCACATGGTTGGCCACGCCCTGGAAAAGCTCGACCTGCCCGATGCCGGCGTGTTGATGATAGAGAACGTCGGCAACCTGGTCTGCCCTGCCGCCTTCGATCTCGGCGAGGCGCACAAGGTGGCGATCCTCTCGGTGACCGAAGGTGAGGACAAGCCGATCAAGTACCCGGACATGTTCGCCGCCGCCGACCTGATGCTGCTCAACAAATGCGACCTGCTGCC
>JBAYJH010000079.1:0-16564 GCA_041665185.1 Sterolibacterium sp. | reverse complement strand
ATAATTCCGAGTTATCCAAAATATGACGAGAGAAAGTAATTTTCCATCCCTCAGTTTATGCTTTCCTGGCTTGCCGCGTACAAATCCATCGGCATTATGCCTCCAATTTACATAGATGTAGCAGCCCCCTCCGCGTCAGAATGGCGCGACTGAACGGGTAGGTCACGGCAACTGAGCGCGCCGAGCCATCTCGACCTGGCCTAGCTGCTTCCGCTGTTCTGGTCGGAGCCGAGGCGTAAACTTTGTCGCCAGTCGCCCTGTGCTCAAGTTCACTTCATGCGGTGTCAGTCTGGGCGGACGGAGACGGCCACTTCCGAGCCCAGTTCTGGGCTTACCCCGTACTTCATCCTCCAGTACCTGGATAAATTTCGCGCCTGCTGTACGCACCAACTCCTCCAGCTGCCCGACGCTAATGCCCCCGAGGCTCGCACTGTTCGGACATGGAATACCCGCTGACGAAAAATGTCTTTGCCGCCGCCTCAAATCCTGTGCGTCGTGCAGTAGTCAGATTGGGCAGTCCCATACCCACCGTAAGCGATTCCCGACGGCCGCTTGACTCGACTCTAAGGCATTCGCCGGCAATGTACCTGCGCGCTACCCTTGAGAAGGAGGAGAGCTCGTTGATGAAGCCGCGCAAGTCTTGCTGATACGCCTTAAATCCTGAAGCATTGGTAGGTCGGGCTTTAGCCCGACGAAGCCGGTACTGTCGGGCTAAAGCCCGACCCACACGGTTCCGCCAATTCAGAAGCACTAAGCTAACTCGCCTCAACCTTGACCGCGCAGAACTTGAATTCCGGTATCTTGCCTGAGGGGTCGAGTTGCGGATTGGTGAGCAAGTTGGCGGCGGCCTCGTGGTAGGCAAAGGCCAGGAACACCGCGCCACGCGGGATGGCTTCATCGGCGCGGGCGATCAGGTCGACGCTGCCGCGCCGGCTGGAGATCCGCAGCGTCTGTCCCTGCTGGCGAGCAAGCGCGGCCAGGTCGAGCGGATGAATGGAAACCGTGGCGGTCGGTTCGATGGCGTCGAGCACCCGGCTGCGCCGGGTCATGGTGCCGGTGTGCCAGTGTTCGAGTTGGCGGCCGGTGATGAGGACGAAGGGGAATTCCGCATCCGGCAGTTCGGCTGCGGGCAGGACATCGACGGGTTTCAAGTAGCCTCGTCCGTCGGTGGTCGGAAAACTTTCGGTGAACACCACGCCGAGTCCCGGCGAGTTCTCGTCGCTGCATGGATAGGTGACCGCACCCTCGCGCACTAGCCTTGTCCACGGGATGCCGGCGAGCGATGGCATGGCACCACGCATCTCCTCGTATACTTCCGCCACTTCCGTATAATTCCAAGGCAAGCCAAGCCGGCGGGCGATTTCCTGGGTGATCCACCAGTCCGGTCTGGCCTGGCCGGGCGCCGCGACGGCGGGACGGGCGAGTTGCACCAGGCGGTCGGTATTGGTGACGCTGCCGGATTTCTCGGCAAAGGCCGCGGCCGGCAGGACGACGTCGGCCAGCATGGCGGTTTCGGTCATGAAGATGTCCTGCGCCACCAGCCAATCGAGTCGGGCCAGGGCCTCGCGGGCATGATTGAGATCGGGATCCGACATGGCCGGATTCTCGCCGAGGATGTACATACTCCGGACTTGTCCGGCATGGATGGCGTCGAGCGTCTCGACCACGGTCAGGCCGGGTTGCGGGTCGAGCGGCATGCCCCAGAGTGCCTCGAATTTCGCGCGCGCCGCCGGGTTGTCGACGCGCTGGTAATCGGGATACATCATTGGGATCAGCCCGGCGTCCGAAGCGCCCTGCACGTTGTTCTGGCCGCGTAGCGGGTGCAGCCCGGTGCCGGGCCGGCCAATCTGGCCGGTGATCAGGCTCAAGGCGATCAGGCAGCGCACGTTGTCGGTGCCATGGGTATGCTGCGAGACGCCCATGCCCCACAGGATCATCGAAGTCTTGGCTGTGGCGTAGGCGCGTGCCACCGCCCGGATCGTCGGCGCCGGAATGCCGCAGAGCGGCGCCATGATTTCCGGCGCGTAGGCCTTGACTTTCTCCGCGAGTTCAGCAAAACCGCTGGTACGCTTGGCGACGAAAACCTGGTCGGTCAATCCCTCTGCAATAATGGTGTGGAGCATGGCGTTGAGCAGCGCCACGTCGCCGTCGGGATGAAATTGCAATCCCCAGGTCGCCAGCCGCATCAAATCGATGCGGCGCGGATCGGCCACCACCAGCTTGGCACCACGCTGTACGGCGTTCTTGATGAAGCTCGCGGCCACCGGATGGTTGGCCGAGGGATTGGCGCCGATGACGAAAATCAGTTCGGCCTGCGCCACATCGCGCACCGGATTGGATACGCCGCCGGAACCGAGACCTTCCAGCAGCGCGGCCACCGACGACGCGTGGCACAGTCGCGTGCAATGGTCGACATTGTTGCTGCGAAAACCGGTGCGTACCAGTTTCTGGAACAGGTAGGCTTCCTCGTTGCCGCACTTCGCCGAGCCGAAGCCAGCCAAGGCCCTGGCGCCGTCGCGCGCCAGGATGCGCGAGAATCCGCCTGCGGCGAGGTCCAGCGCTTCTTCCCAACTCGCTTCACGGAAATGCGACCAGGGATTGGCGGGATCGAGGCGTTCGTCGGCACGTTTGGGAGCGCCGTCTCGACGCACCAACGGTACGCCGAGACGCTGCGGGTGTTGCGCATAGTCGAAACCATAGCGGCCCTTGACGCAGAGGCGCCCGGCATTGGCGGGTCCGTCGCGGCCGCTGACATAACGAATGAAATTGCCGCTGACGTGATAGGTCAGCTGGCAGCCGACACCGCAATACGGACAGACCGAGTCGACCTGCTTTTCGGCGGCGTCCCGCGCCGCATGATTGGCCGGCATCAGTGCGCCGGTCGGGCAGGCCTCTACGCATTCGCCGCAGGCGACACAGGTCGAGTCGCCCAGCGCGTCGTCGCAGTCGAACACTATCCTGGCCTGCGCGCCGCGCCGTGCCAGGCCGATGACATGGTTGGCCTGCTCGTCTCGGCAGGCGCGCAGGCAGCGGGTGCACTGGATGCAGGCGTCGAGGTTGACGGCGATGGCGGGGTGCGAGAGATCCGGCCGCGCCGCTCCCGCCACGGCCGCGAAGCGCGACTCGATTGCGCCGAGCTGCGAGCACCAGTCGGCAAGTTCAGATGCGCCATTGTGGCGGCGCAAGTCGTCGTTGCCCGCGCTGAGCAGTTCGAGCACCATCCTCTGGGAATGCCGGGCTCGCTCGCTCTCGGCGCGCACCACCATGCCGGGCGCTGGCTTGCGGCAGCAGGAGGGCGCCAGGCCGCGCTCACCGTCGATTTCGACGACGCAGACGCGGCAATTCCCGGCCGGTTCGAGACCCTCCTTGTGGCACAGGTGGGGGATGGCGATACCGTGGCGTTCGGCAGCCTCGAAGATGGTTTCACCGGCCTCGGCAAGGACCTCCCGGCCATCGAGGGTGAAGGCGATCATGCTCATGCGTGCTCTTTCGACGATCCATCGACTTCGTGGGGAAAATACTTGAGCACGCAATTCAGGACATTCGGCGCCGCCTGGCCGAGTCCGCAGATCGAGGCATCCGCCATGGCGCGGGCCAGGTCTTGCAGCAGCGCCGCATCCCAGCGCGGCGCCGCCATCAGACGTGCGGCCTGGGCGGTGCCGACGCGGCACGGCGTGCATTGGCCGCAGGATTCCTCGGCGAAGAAGCGCATCATGCCCAACGCCACGTCGCGCGCGGTGTCCGCTTGCGACAGGACGATCACCGCCGCCGAACCGATAAAACAACCATAGGACTGCAAGGTGTCGAAATCGAGCGGCAGGTCGGCCAGGCTCGCCGGCAGGATGCCACCCGAAGCGCCGCCGGGCAGATAGGCGTACAGCGTGTGTCCTTCGGCCATGCCGCCGCAGTATTCGTCCACCAGTTCGCGCAGGGTGATGCCGGCCGGTGCCAGCTTGACACCGGCTACGCGGACACGACCCGAGACCGAGAAAGAGCGCAATCCCTGGCGGCCATGCCGTCCTTGCCTGGCAAAGGATTCGGGGCCGTCGCGCAGCAACACCGGCACCCCGTACAACGTCTCGAAATTCTGCACCAGCGTCGGCCGGCCGTGCAGGCCGACTTCCGCCACATACGGCGGACGCAGCCGCGGCATGCCGCGTTTGCCCTCGATGGACTCGAGCATCGCCGATTCCTCGCCGCAAATATAGGCGCCTGCGCCACGCCGCACTTCGATGGGCGGCAAGGCATGGCCAAGTTGTGGCAACTCAGCCAGCGCGGCGCCGAGGATGCGCCGGCACTCGGCATATTCATCGCGCAGGTAGATGTAGATTGCGGTGATGCCGACGGCCCAGCCGGCGATCAGCATGCCTTCGAGGAAGCGGTGCGGGTCGCGCTCAAGATACCAGCGATCCTTGAAGGTGCCCGGCTCGCCCTCGTCGATATTCACCGCCATCAGGCGCGGCGCCGGCTGGCCGCGCACGATGCGCCACTTGCGCCCGGTCGGGAAGCCTGCGCCGCCGAGTCCGCGCAGGCCGGCTTGTTCCAGCAGGGAGATAATGTCGTCGGGGGTGCGCTTGCCAGCCAAGCACTCGCCAAGTTCAGTATAGCCGCCTTGGGCGCGATAGGCGTCCAGCATGGCCGGCGCAGCCGGATGTTCCGGCAGGCAGAGGGTGCCGTCGAGCGCATCGCGGATGCGTTGCGGCGAGACCCGGCCGAGCGCCTCGGCGCCAACCAGGGCCGCCGGCGCCTGTTCGCAGCGGCCGATGCAGGGCGCCGGCAGAACACGCGCCTCGGCCCCCAGCAGGGCACCCAGTTTGTCCGCCATGGCTGCGCCTCCGGCCAGGGCGCAGGCTCCAGTGGTACAGACGCGTACCGTACGCGGCGACGGCGTGGTCTGCTCTTCCTTGACGACATCGAAATGGTGGTAGAAGGTCGCCACCTCATAGACTTCGACCTGCGAAATCTTCAGTACTTCGGCGAGGGCCGCCAACAGGGTGAGGGGCAGGCAGGCGCGGGCGTCCTGGATGGCATGCAGATATTCGATCAACCTGTCGCGGCGTGGATCGCCAGGGCCGAGGATCGAGGCCAGTTGCGCGCGCGCGGTGGCATCTGGGCGGCGGCCCTTGGGGCGGGCGATCCGTTGTAGGGTTCGGGGAGCGATATCGGGTTGAACCGATACGGATTGGGTGCTGGTCGTTCTTCGAGGAGGATGGTGGGTCGTCATAAAGAAACTCTACCAGCATTTGCGCCAGCGGACCGGACCCGCCCCCTTGCGCGCATCACCCCCATGGCGCAGCCGAGAACACGAGATTGCAGGTCATCAATGGCGGGGAGAACGGCGGCCAAAGCGTTTTTCGGCGATGGTGTCACGAGCGCATCCTAGCGACAGTATTATCGTGCCGCCGGCGCCTTGTCGATACCGTTCAATTGAGTCCCGCCGGCGAGCCCTCTGCTATTGAACCAGCCGGCGCTCATCTCCAGGGCGAATTTCGCCGGTTTCGCGGCACAGTGATTGTTTTCGGTTCGCGGTAACATTTCTTCTATGTTGATGATGCGCCCGTTTCCGTCGATGAACGCCACCGAAAGCGGAATCAAGGTGTTGCGCATCCACATGCAGTGTTGCGCCGTCTGATCAAAAACGAACAACATGCCGTAATTGGCCGGGAGGCTCTTGCGGTACATCAGACCTTCGGCGCGCGATTCGAGGGTATTGACCACTTCGGCACGGATACGGTGTATGCCTGCGCTGAGTTCAAGGGATCCTTGGGGCCAGGCCCTGGATGTCGCCAGCAACAGGGTGGCGACAACCAACCGTCCTAGTACTTGCCTTTGCATGGTATTCAAGCCGATGACCCGCGCCAAAGAAAAAGGCAGGGGTGACCCTGCCTTCTCGGTTCTACCCAACAACGATTACTTCTTTTCAGCTTTCTTTTCGTCTTTCTTGGCGTCTTTCTTTTCGTCTTTCTTGGCATCGGCCTTGGCGGCGGGGGCGGCAGCCTTTTCGTCCTTCTTGGCTTCGGCTTTCTTCTCTTCTTTCTTCTCAGCCTTCTTCTCTTCCTTCTTCGGCGCATCGGCGGCGAAGCTGGAGACAGAAACGGTGGCGAACATCGCAGCGATCAGGACGGATAACAGTTTGCTCATGGTGTATTTCCTCTCTTAAGTAAATGATTTAAATGAGACCAATTTTAAAAGGCCGCAAATATTATAACGCAAGTATTACTAATGGACGAACTGACCAAAACCAAATGAAAAAAGGGCAGATCACCTCGCCCTTCAGTCACCAATTACTTGGCTTCGGCGGCAGCCTTCTTGGCCTTCTTGGCTTTCTTGGCTTTCTTGGCCTTCGGGGCAGCGACGTCAGCCTTGGGGGCTTCGGCGGCGGCAGGCTTGGCTTCAGCCTTGGCCGGGGCAGCGGCAGCAGCAGGGGCAGCAGCCGGCGCAGCCTTGGGGGCATCGGCGGCAAAAGCGGAAGCAGCAAAAGCGGTAACGATCAGTGCAGTCAGAAGCTTGCTCATTTTAGATCCTTTCAAGATTAGTGTATGCCATTGACACTATGGGTAAAAACTGGTGTCAAGGCCTATAACGCGCGATCCCCGTAGCGGTTGACAGTGGACCCCAATTTCTAGGCAACTTCAATCCAGGAGCCCGGTGCCAATCCTGCCAAACTCCAGGAACCTATCGCCCAGCGAATTAAACGCAAAGTGGGAAAACCCACCTTGGCGGTCATACGCCTCACCTGACGGTTCTTGCCTTCGCGCAACTCAATTTCGAGCCACGCCGTTGGAATGGCCTTGCGCACCCGGATCGGCGGATTGCGTGGCCAGAGGCCTTCAGGTTCGTCAATCAGCCGGGCGCGGCAGGGCAGTGACTTGAAATCGCCTAAATCCAGCCCGGAAGCCATCGATTCGAGTGCGACCGGATCGGGAACTCCTTCCACCTGAGCCAAGTAGATCTTGGGCTGTTTGTAGCGGGGGTCGGCAATGCGCTGTTGCAGGCGACCATCGTCGGTCAATACCAGCAGCCCTTCGCTGTCGCTGTCCAGTCGGCCGGCAGGGTAAATTTCCGCTTGAGGAAGAAAGTCCTTTAGCGTCGGACGATCGTCAGACGACGTGAATTGACTCAGCACCCCGTAGGGTTTGTTGAATAAGACGATTCGGCTCAAGAAGAACTCATCCAGCCGTTTCCAGGCGACTGGAGTCCGCCGTGCCAGCCAAGAAAAATCTTAGCGACTCGTCATAGGGGAAAAAGTCCTTGACGAAACCATCGCGTATTTCGTCCTGAGCCGCCTGCCAAAAACCTTTATCGAGCAGGTCCGCATGATATTTCATGAATGCGGCTCGAACCGACGGCGAAGTCAGAAGGAAGGATGCCAATTCCTCAGGGAATACGTCCGTTCGCGCCACCGAATACCAGACTTCTCCAGACATTTCCATTTCCGGGTAAGGCGCCGGCGGAATCTTGCGGAAATTGCAGTCGGTCATGTATTCGATTTCGTCGTAATCGTAGAATACGACACGGCCGTAACGGGTGACGCCGAAATTTTTCCATAACATGTCGCCCGGAAAAATATTGGCAATCGCCAGCTCCCGGATGGCGTTGCCATACTCGCGAACGACCTGCTCGATGCGATCCTGGCGACCCTCCCGTTCTGCCTTCTCGAGATACAGGTTGAGCGGCTCCATGCGTCGCTCGATATACAGGTGCTTGATGATTAGGTCGTTGCCGTCCTCTTCAATCAACGAAGGTGCCGCTTGGTATAGCTCGTCGAGCAGGTCTGGCGAAAATCGCCACTTGGGCAGCGCGACATTGGAGAACTCCAATGTATCGGCCATGCGGCCGACACGATCCACCTGTTTGACCAACTGATACTTGCGCCTGACAGTTTCGTGGTCAACGTCCTTGGAAACGCCGAATACATCCCTGATGAGCTTGAACACGTAAGGATAGGACGGCAAAGTAAATACCAGCATCACCAGGCCGCGTATCCCAGGCGCAACAACGAACCGATCCTGCGAATGATGCAGGTGATGAATCAGGTCACGAAAAAACATGGTCTTTCCCTGCTTGCCCAAACCCAACATGGTGTACAACTCCGATTGCGGCTTGCCGGGGATGATGCTGCGCAGGAATTGAACATAGGCGGAGGGCACTTCCATGTCGGCCATGAAATAGGCGCGTGATAGGGAGAGAAGCATACTGATGCGCCATACGTCGAGCAGGATGGTATCGACGTACAGTTTGCCGGATTCAGCATGCAATACCGGGATGACAAACGGGTATTCCATGCCGCCGTTGATGGCTTTGCCGATGACGTAGGCCGCCTTGTTGCGGTAGAACGCCGAGTAAAGAACCTGAATCTGAAAGTTGTAGTCGGGGTCCGGCCACTCCCCAAGGTGCATCTCAACCGCTTGGCGGATGGCACCAATGTCTCGATCAAGATCCTCAAATGCCCTCCGCCACCCGAAGTCCGACAGAATCTGGCGTATCGCTCCACGAAAACCAACCTCGATCGGGTAATAGCTGCGATAGGCAGGCGGATCGGAGTCGATAAACTCGGTCGAAATCGCCGGTCTCACAAAAATGAAGTCATTGTGAAAATAAGTCCTATGCAGAATCTTGCAGAATACCGAATTGAAAAAGGTTTCCGCCAGTTCAGGCTGCTTGTGATCGAGCAGTAGGTCGATGTAAAGCAGTTTCGCCTGCTGCCAGTCGGTCATGTGAAGCGCCTCGGCGTTGAACTCGGTATGCAAACGTTCGATGGTTTCCTCGACCCGGTCATCATAGAATTGGATGCGGTCACGCACTGCGAGTTGAACGGCTTGCCAGTCACCATCGTCGAAACGAACCTTGGCCAGCGCGGAGCATTCGCGAAACAAGCGATAGTGCTTGTTGAAGCCCTCCATCAGCGCCAGAGCGATACTCCGAGCAACAACGCTCTGATTGACAGGCACGTCCATGTGAACCCCTGGCTACCTACGCAATGCAAGTATGCGCGATTGTAGCAGCGGCGCCAATGGAGCAGCTGGAAGTTAGAGGTCTGTTGAATGACCATCCAGCACGGAAACTGCCATATTGGCTGATTTGTATCAAACTTACCCCGCCAGCTTGATGGCAACATAATCGGACTATTGTTGCTATCGGCACACCAAATTCACCAACCCCATATGATGGAGCAGGCATGAGCACTTCGCTGATTGAGATACCGCAAGGCGGCAAGAAGATTGTTTCCGGCCATCCAATTCCCGATAACCCGATCATCCCTTTCATCGAGGGCGACGGCATCGGGGTCGATATCACCCCGGTGATGAGGAAAGTGGTCGATGCAGCTGTTACCAAGGCCTACGGCGGCAAGAAGCAGATCCATTGGATGGAAGTCTACTGTGGTGAAAAATCGACCAGACTTTATGGTCCGGATGTGTGGATGCCGGCGGAAACACTGACGGCGATCAAGGAGTATGTGATTTCGATCAAGGGGCCTTTGACCACCCCGATCGGCGGCGGAATTCGTTCCCTCAATGTCGCGTTGCGCCAGGAACTCGACCTCTACGTCTGCCTGCGGCCGATCCGCTACTTTCAGGGAGTGCCCTCTCCGCTCAAGGATCCGGCGAAGACCAACATGGTGATCTTCCGCGAGAACACCGAAGATATCTATGCCGGGATCGAGTGGTTCGCCGAGACGGACAACGCACGCAAGCTCATCAAGTTCCTGATGGATGAAATGGGCGTCACCAAGATCCGTTTCCCCGAAACCTCAAGTATCGGCATCAAACCGGTCTCGCGCCAGGGCACCGAGAGATTGGTGCGGCAGGCGATCAATTACGCCATCATCAACAAGCGCAAGTCGGTGACGATAGTGCACAAGGGCAACATCATGAAATACACGGAAGGTGGCTTCCGTGATTGGGCCTATGCGCTGGCCAAGAAAGAGTTCGGCGGTGTCGAAATCGATGGCGGGCCATGGCTGAAGTTACCTACCGGCATCGTCATCAAAGATGTCATCGCCGACGCGTTCCTCCAGCAAATCCTGCTGCGTCCCGCCGAATATGACGTCATCGCCACGCTGAATCTCAACGGCGACTATGTTTCGGATGCTTTGGCGGCACAGGTTGGCGGCATCGGCATTGCCCCTGGCGCCAATCTCTCGGACGATGTCGCGATGTTTGAAGCCACGCATGGCACAGCCCCGAAATATGCAGGGAAGGATTATGTCAATCCTGGCTCGCTGATCCTCTCGGCGGAAATGATGCTGCGCCATATGGGGTGGATCGAGGCTGCCGACAAGATCATTGAGGCGACGGAAGCCGCCATCAAGGACAAGGTAGTAACCTATGACTTTGCTCGCCTGATGGACGGCGCTAGGGAAGTATCATGCTCGGCGTTCGGCGACGCGATGATTGCGCGCATGTAACAAGAACCCGCGTGCCGCTTTGGCTGTCCCCGCACGTCGCTGCGTGAATTCCGCCCATTATGCGTAGATTCAAGGCTCCGCAAGGAGCCTGATCCATTACCACCTAGCGACGACAAAAAGCCCACCGTGGCACGCCACGGTGGGCTGAATCCGGCGCAAGCACGCGGGATTACGCTTTCTGTATGTTGGAGGCTTGCTTGCCCTTCGGGCCTTGCACCACCTCGAACGAAACCTTTTCACCCTCCTTCAGAGACTTGAAGCCGGGCATATTGATTGCGGAGAAATGGGCGAAAAGATCCTCGCTGCCATCATCCGGCGTAATGAAGCCAAAACCTTTGGCGTCGTTGAACCACTTGACAGTACCTAGTGCCATAAAGCTTATTCCTTAATTGTTAAATCACAAACCAAAACGTCAAAAGACACTCTGGGGCATGTTTGAATCGCAAGTTCGCTACAGATGGGATGACGCCAAGCGGAGATTCGGGAATGAAGGACTGCGGGGCTGTCGACATTGCGGAGATCTTGACAAAGACAAACACGTTCCGCTTTTTACGCACTTTATAACTGGCAGTCAAGCTTTTTCGTTGCTGCACGACAACAATGTATGTTATTTACGTCATTCCTCGCTGAAACCACTCTTTGATTGGGCATGAAATCGGCAAATTAAGCGTGCTTTACCCCTGTTCTCATCAGTGTTGCGGATTGAGCAATTCGCATTAGAATCACCTTATGGCGACACGGAAGCATGTCGACCGCGACAGCGGCGCAGTACTCGAAACGGAACGCAGCAGGACCAAGCCACCGCGGCTCTATCGGGTACTGCTGTTGAACGATGACTTCACGCCGATGGATTTTGTAGTGGTGGTGCTGCAGAGGTTTTTTGGCATGAGCCGCGAGCAGGCAACTTTGGTGATGCTCAAGGTACACCGTGACGGCAAGGGAGTATGCGGCGTTTATCCGCTTGACCTGGCGGCGACCAAAGTCGAGCAGGTCAGCACTTTTGCACGTCAAAATCAACATCCGCTGGCGTGCGTGATGGAGGAAGACTGAAATGATTGCGCAAGAACTCGAAGTCAGCTTGCATATGGCCTTTGTCGAAGCACGCCAGAAGCGGCATGAATTTATTACGGTCGAACATTTGCTGCTGTCCTTGCTCGATAACCCGTCCGCTGCGGAAGTGCTGCGTGCCTGTGCTTCCAATCTAGAAGAGTTGCGCAAGGAACTGACCTCCTTTATCGCCGAACATACGCCCACCGTGACTGGCAACGACGAGATTGATACCCAGCCGACACTGGGCTTCCAGCGCGTCATCCAGCGAGCAATCCTGCACGTTCAATCCTCCGGGAAGAAGGAAGTAACCGGCGCCAACGTACTGGTCGCCATTTTCGGGGAAAAAGATTCGCACGCCGTATATTTCTTGCAGCGGCAAGGAGTGACGCGGCTTGATGTGGTGAACTTCATTTCACACGGGATCACCAAGTCTCCTCAGCCGGTCACCCGCGGGGAAGCCGAACAGAGCGAACAAGATCAAGAAAATCAGCCATCGGGTGGCGCCCTGGAAAGCTTTGCGCAAAATCTCAACGCCCTGGCCCTGATGGGAAAGATCGATCCGCTGGTCGGCCGCGACAAGGAACTGGAACGTGTCATCCAGACGCTGTGTCGGCGCCGGAAGAACAATCCACTGTTGGTCGGCGAAGCCGGTGTAGGCAAGACCGCCATCGCCGAGGGCCTGGCTCGGCGCATCGTTGAGGGGCGCATACCGGAGATTCTGACCGGTGCCACCGTGTATGCCCTGGACATGGGAGCGCTGCTGGCTGGAACCAAGTATCGGGGCGATTTCGAGCAACGTCTAAAGGCGGTATTGAAGCAGCTGCTGGAAAATCCGAACGCAATCCTGTTCATCGATGAGATTCACACCCTGATCGGTGCAGGCGCTGCTTCCGGCGGAACGCTCGATGCCTCCAACCTGCTCAAGCCTGCGCTTTCGAACGGCAATCTGAAATGTATCGGTGCCACCACCTACCTGGAGTTCCGCGGCGTCTTCGAGAAAGATCATGCGCTCTCGCGCCGTTTCCAAAAGATCGACGTCAGCGAGCCTTCGATCGAGGAGACCGTGTCCATCCTGCGCGGCCTGAAATCGCGCTTCGAGGAACACCATGGCATCAAGTATTCGAGCGCGGCCATTACCAGCGCCGCCGAACTCTCGGCAAAATACATCAATGACCGGCATCTGCCGGACAAGGCCATCGACGTCATAGACGAAGCCGGCGCCGCCCAGCGGATTCTGCCGAAGTCGAAGCAGAAGAAGCTGATCGGCAAGACCGAGATCGAGGACATTGTCGCCCGGATCGCACGGATACCCTCGCAGCATGTGTCCAGCGATGACCGCGGTGCCCTGAAGAATCTCGACCGCGACTTGAAAAGCGTAGTGTTCGGGCAGGACAAGGCGATCGATGCCTTGACCAAGGCAATCAAGATGTCGCGTTCGGGCCTCGGCAATTCGCAGAAACCCATCGGCAGCTTCCTGTTCAGCGGTCCCACCGGCGTCGGCAAGACCGAGGTAGCGCGCCAGCTTGCCTACTGCATGGGCATTGAATTGATTCGATTCGATATGTCCGAATACATGGAGCGTCACGCCGTCAGCCGGCTGATCGGGGCGCCGCCGGGCTACGTCGGCTTCGACCAGGGCGGCCTATTGACCGAAGCAGTCACCAAGAAGCCGCATTCCGTGCTGTTGCTCGATGAAATCGAAAAAGCCCATCCGGACATCTTCAATATCCTGCTACAGGTGATGGATCATGGCACGCTGACCGACAACAATGGACGCAAAGCCGACTTCCGCAATGTCGTCATCATCATGACCACCAATGCGGGCGCCGAGGCACTACAGAAACCGACCATGGGTTTCACCGCCAACCGTCAGGCTGGCGATGAAATGGCCGAAATCAAGCGCATGTTTACGCCCGAGTTCCGCAACCGCCTGGACGCTACAATATCCTTTGCCGCCCTCGATGCCGAAATCATCCTGCGGGTGGTGGACAAGTTCCTGATGCAACTCGAGGGCCAGTTGCACGAGAAGAAAGTCGAGGCGATCTTTACCGATGCACTCAAGGCCTGGCTCGCCGAGCAGGGCTTCGATCCCCTGATGGGCGCCAGACCGATGGCCCGCCTGATCCAGGATACGATCCGTTCCGCGCTGGCCGACGAACTGCTGTTCGGCCGTCTCGCCGGTGGCGGACGCGTCACCATAGACCTCGACTCAGATCAGAAAGTTAAGCTGCTATACGACGAGGCGGTTGAGAACGTGGTGTGACCACCCACCCAACCGTCATTTGAAATGCGGCGACCCATTGCAGGGTCGCCATTTTTTTGCCTATAAGGGAACAACATTATGGCTTTGCGAACCGCCGACCTCCTTGACGCCCACGACGACCAGCTACGACTCGGCCAACTGCGCGTTGTGGCGCCGATGTTCAAGTCCTACGGGAAGCGCCACGCCTTCCACGGCACAATCAGTACCCTGAAGATATTCGAAGACAATTCGCTCGTTCGCAAGGCCGTCGAGCAGCCCGGCAATGGACATGTATTGGTCATAGACGGCGGCGGATCGATGCGCTGCGCGCTGGTCGGAGATCAATTGGCGCAGCTTGCAGTAAATAATGGCTGGGCCGGCCTGGTGGTATATGGATGCGTACGGGATTCGCGTGCGCTCGCTGACATGGAAATCGGCATTTTCTCGCTCGGCACACACCCCCTGAAGACCATCAAGAGAAACACCGGCGAAGTCGATATTCCGGTTTGCTTTGGCGGCGTTACCTTCGTCCCCGGGCAATACCTCTATGCCGACGCGGACGGCGTAATCGTCAGTGTTTCAGCCCTCAACTAATCCGCATGTCATGTTTCTGGTTCGGTGCGGTGCAAGAGCTGGGCATTTCATGCCGGGAAAAAACGTACCACAATATGAAATCTACGATGCAACTGGCTGTTCTTGATAAGAATATAAAGTTGCATACTCTTATATAAGACTATTGCTGCTCTGCAATATTCACTTTATACTTCTATTTAACGATGAGCCGCATTCTTAGGCTCATCGTCATCTTCCTCAACGACTTCTATAAGGTATCCGAGATGACCACTCGTGAACAAGCCGCCACTCTGCTGGCCAAGGACTGGGCGGAAAACCCCCGCTGGAAAGGCATCAAGCGCAACTACACCGCCGCGGATGTGGTTCGCCTGCGCGGCTCGCTGCACGTCGAACATACGCTGGCCCGCCGTGGCGCGGAAAAACTCTGGGAAATGGTCAACACCCAGCCCTATGTCAACTGCCTCGGCGCCCTCACCGGAGGCCAGGCGATGCAGCAAGTCAAAGCCGGACTGAAGGCCATTTACTTGTCGGGCTGGCAAGTCGCTGCCGACAACAACAGTTCGATGTCGATGTACCCGGACCAATCGTTGTATACGGTCGACTCGGTGCCCACCGTGGTCAAGCGCATCAATAACTCCTTCCAGCGTGCCGATGAGATCCAATGGTCGAAAGGCGTTAACCCGGGGGACAAGGATTACATCGATTATTTCGCGCCGGTCGTAGCGGATGCGGAAGCCGGCTTTGGCGGAGTTCTGAATGCCTACGAACTCATGAAGGCGATGATCAAGGCCGGTGCCGGCGGGGTTCACTTCGAGGACCAGTTGGCCTCCGTCAAGAAATGCGGCCACATGGGGGGCAAAGTCCTGGTTCCGACGCAGGACGCCGTGCAAAAACTCAACGCCGCGCGTCTTGCCGCAGACGTTCTGGGGGTGCCGACCCTGATTCTTGCGCGCACCGATGCAGAAGCCGCCGATCTGGTCACGAGCGACTTCGACGCCAATGACAAACCCTTCATTACCGGCGAACGTACCGCCGAGGGCTTCTACAAGACCCGCAAGGGCCTGGACCAAGCCATCTCGCGCGGACTCGCTTACGCTCCCTACGCCGACATGGTGTGGTGCGAAACCGGCACTCCGGACCTGGCGTTCGCCCGTAAGTTCGCCGAAGGGGTACACGCCAAGTTTCCGGGCAAACTCCTCGCCTACAACTGCTCGCCTTCCTTCAACTGGAAGAAGAACCTCGACGACGCAACCATCGCCAAGTTCCAGAAGGAACTCGGCGCGATGGGTTACAAGTACCAGTTCATTACGCTCGCCGGCATCCACAACATGTGGTATCACATGTTCGACCTGGCCCAGGACTACGCGCAGCGCGGCATGACCGCCTACGTGGAGAAGTTGCAGGAGCCCGAATTCACTGCCCGCGAGCGCGGCTATACCTTCGTCTCTCACCAGCAGGAAGTCGGCACGGGATATTTCGACGATGTCACCACCGTGATTCAAGGCGGCGCGTCCTCGGTGACCGCGCTGACCGGTTCGACGGAGGAGGAGCAGTTCCACTAGGCCCGCACCAGGGTCCAAGGTACTGAGTTGCATCGGGATGTCCCTACACCAGGGACAGACCTCGCGCCGCACCCTCACCGGGTGCGGCGCTTTCACTTACGACAGCCAGTATTCCGTCCTGCCATAGGTGTGTTTGAGCAAGTCGATAAACAAACGCACTCGTAGCGGCAGTTGGCGGCGTTGAGGAAACACCGCATAGATGCCGATAGGCGGCGCGGCGCTGCCGTCCAACACCGATATCAACCGGCTCTTGCGCAAGTCTTCTTCGACCTCCCAGAGCGACCTCCAGGCCAGCCCCCGCCCGGCTAACGCCCAGTCGTGCAGCACCGCGCCGTCATTGCACTCCAGGCGCCCCGTCACCTTGATGGTGACGCTGCCGCCCGGGTGATCCGGATCGGCAAAAGTCCAGCCGCGCTGTTGCCCCAGCGACAGGCATTCATGCTGCGTCAGATCGGCCAGGGACGTCGGGATGCCCCGGCGGGCCAAGTAGTCCGGACTCGCCACCAGCAACCGGCGCATATCTCCGAGTCGGACGCTGACAAGGCTGGAATCCGCCAATTCGCCGACGCGGATCGCACAATCAATCCCCTCGTTCACCAGATCCACCAATCGGTCCGAGAGGTCCAGGCTGACGGTGACTTCTGGATTGGCGTCGAGAAATTCGGCGACCAACGGCGCCACATGCTTACGGCCGAATCCGGCCGGGGCGGACAGACGCAGGTGACCACT